>NZ_JBHLVH010000011.1:106354-106986 GCF_042433515.1 Kytococcus schroeteri
CGCATCTCGGGCGTTTCCGTCTGCGGTGTGTGGGTCGATCAGGTGGTGGCTGGGCGCAGGAGCTCGGGGCAGCAGCCGGGGTCGGGCCAGTCGGCGAAGTCGACGCCCATGCGCTGTCGCCATGCCTCGGCCTGGTTGTCGCACTCCTCGGTGTCCCAGACGGGGCGGGGGTGGCGTCCGACTTCCTCCAGCACGACGTTGACCCCGGCTGTTGTGAGGGTGTCAGCGACGCGTTGGGTGACGATCATGTTGATCGTGTCGCCGGGGTGGTAGAAGTCGCTGCCGTCCCAGCCCTCGGCGGCGGGGTCGGTGCAGTAGGACTCGATCGTCCACGCGGCAGGCATTCGCGGCTCTTCCGATCTGAGGGTGTAGCAGTGGTGGTGTGACCGGGTCGAGGTAGGGGTCGAGGTCCCCTGATGATGGGGGTTCCTACACCGACCCGACCAGAAGACCTCGACGTGCGTGAACTTACCTTTGATGCCCCTGATCTGACGACCTTCGCCCGCCTGGACGAGCTTGGTCTCGTTGCGGTTGGCCAGCGCGTGGAGGCTGACCGGGCGGTGCTGGAATGCCGGGTGGTCGCGGGCGATGACGACGCGTTCGGCCGGCACTGCGGGGCCGAGGGCCGCCGG
>NZ_JBHLVH010000012.1:0-74171 GCF_042433515.1 Kytococcus schroeteri
GTACTGCACTGGGAACGGTGTGGGAGAGTAGGACACCGCCGAACTCAACGTTTGTTTCAGCCCCGCCCAATTGTTGTTGGGCGGGGCTGAAACCATTCCCGGGGGTTGTGTTGGGGGTGGGCCGTGCGCGTCCCCATGGGGAAGGGAGAGGGTTCGTGTCCACCGGGGATGGGTGGGCCTGGATCGCACGCCCAGGCGGGGGTGGGTGCGGGGGGCGCTGATGCCGTGACCGGCAGTTCGCACCAGGGGTGGCGCGGGTCACACTTGTGTGATGACATGGCGGTCCGCACCGTGTTCTGGAGGTTCTGTGGCCGTCGTGTCCTCGTCCCGCCTGGTGGCTCGCCTGAGGGCAGTTGGCCTGTCCGACGTCCGCGACGACGCAGCCATCCGTGGCACCCACTCCAGTGACGCCTCGCTCTACCGCGTGGAGCCTCAGGCCGTGGTGTTCCCCCGGCACGCCGACGAGGTCACCCTGGCGGTCCAGACCGCGCGGGCAGAGGGACTGCCACTCACCGCTCGGGGTGCAGGGACGTCCATTGCGGGCAACGCCATCGGCCCGGGAATCGTCCTCGACTTCCGCCGGCACATGCAACAGGTCCTCGAGCTCGACCCCGAGGCCGGGACGGCTCGCGTGCAACCCGGTGTGGTCCAGGCCCGCCTGCAGGACGCAGCGCGGCCGCACGGCCTGCGGTTCGGCCCTGACCCGTCGACGTCCACGCGCTGCACCATCGGGGGGATGATCGGTAACAACGCGTGCGGCAGCCGCAGCCTCGCCTACGGACGCACCTCGGACAACGTGCTGGGAGCCCGGGGTGTCTGGGCGGACGGGAGCCCCCTGGACACGTCGCCCGTGGACGCCGGTACCGCGGCCCTGCGGGAGCGGCTCGCGTCGGTGGTAGCGAGTGACCTCGCCACCGTGCGCACCGAGTTCGCCCGCTTCGGGCGCCAGGCGAGCGGTTACGCCCTCGAGCACCTGCTGCCGGAGAAGGGCGTTGACCTGGCGCGCTTCCTCGTCGGCTCCGAGGGCACGCTCGCCGTCCTCACGGAGGCCACCGTCCGCCTGGTGAGGGCACCGGCCCACACCCGCCTGGTGGTCATCGGCTTCGACACGATGCCCGCCGCTGCGGATGCCGTCCCCACGCTCCTGACACAGGGGCTCACGGCCTGCGAGGGGCTGGACCGCCGGCTCGTGGACGTGCTCGTGGAGCGGCGCGGTCCGGCATCGGTGCCGGAACTGCCCCGCGGCGATGCCTGGCTCTTCTGCGAGGTGGCAGCGGAGACCGCCGGGGAGCTGGAGGCCGCCTCCACCGCGCTCGTGGCCACCGCCCGCATCGATGCCGGGGCCGTGGACGTGCGGGCCGTGCCCAAAGCCACCGAGGCGGCGGCGCTGTGGCGCATCCGGTCCGACGGGGCGGGCCTGGCGGGGCGGTCCCCGGCAGGACGCCCTGCGTGGGCGGGCTGGGAGGACGCCGCCGTGCCCCCGGAGCGGCTGGGGGAGTACCTCCGCGGGTTCGACGACCTGCTTGCCGCGTACGACCTCTCCGCGGCGCCCTACGGGCACTTCGGTGAGGGGTGCATGCACGTGCGCCTGGACCTGCCGCTCGGCGCACCGGGTGGTGTGGCGCGGTCCCGGGCCTTCCTCGAGGACGCCGCGCGCCTCGTGGCCGGCTTCGGTGGCTCGTGCTCCGGTGAGCACGGCGACGGCCGCGCCCGCAGCGAGCTGCTGCCCCTCATGTACTCCGAACGCGCGCTGGCGCTCTTCGGCGCGGTGAAGCACGCGTGCGACCCCGACGGGCTGCTCAACCCGGGGGTGCTCGTGGACCCGGCGCCCCTCGACGCCGACCTGCGCCTGCCCGGTGCCACCTGCGACCTGCCCACCCCGGCGTTCGCCTACCCCGAGGACGGCGGCAGCTTCTCCGCGGCCGTGCACCGCTGCACGGGCGTGGGCAAGTGCACCGCTGACGGGGTGCTCGACGGCGCGCAGACGGTGATGTGTCCGTCCTGGCTGGCCACCCGCGAGGAGGAGCACTCCACCCGGGGGCGGGCGCGCCTGCTGCAGGAGGTGGTCAACGGCAGCAGTGAGCTCACGGTGGACTCCCCAGCGGTGCACGACGCGCTGGACCTGTGCCTCTCGTGCAAGGGGTGCTCGTCGGACTGCCCCACCGGGGTGGACATGGCCACGCTGAAGTCCGAGGTGCTGCACCAGACCTACCGCCGCCGGCTGCGGCCGGTGACGCACTACTCGCTCGGCTGGCTGCCGCTGTGGACCGTGGCCGCCAGCCGGATGCCCCGCGTGGCCAACGCAGCGATGCAGGTGGTCCGCCGGGTTCCGGGTGCGATGCGGGTGGCCGGCATCGACCCGCGGCGGGGGCTGCCCACCTTCGCGCGGCGTCCCTTCTGGTCCGATGCGGGGAACCGTGCCCGGGCGGCGCGTTCGGTGACGGCGGACGCGGCATCGAGCGGGCGGGTGGTGCTCTTCGTGGACACCTTCAGCAACGCGTTCACCCCGCAGGCCGCCACGGCCGCCGTGCGCGTGCTCGAGGCCGCCGGGCTCACCGTGGAGCTCCTGCCGCGGCGCACCTGCTGCGGCCTGACCTGGATCACCACCGGGCAGCTCGACACCGCCCGCCAGCTGCTGCGGCGCACCGTGGACCAGCTGCTGCCGTACGTGGAGGCCGGGGTGCCGGTGGTCGGCATCGAGCCGTCGTGCACCGGCGTGCTGCGCAAGGACGCCGTCGAGCTGCTGGCCGACGACACCGCCCGCCGGGTGGCCGCCAGCACCTTCACGCTGGCCGAGGTGCTCGCGCGGGTCGGGTGGGAACCGCCCCGCCTGGACGGGCTGCGCGTGCTGGCCCAACCGCACTGCCACCACCACGCCGTCATGGGGTGGGAGGCCGACCGGGCACTGCTGGAGGGGGCCGGCGCCCAGGTGGAGGCGCTGGCCGGGTGCTGCGGGCTGGCCGGAAACTTCGGCGTGGAGGCAGGGCACTACGAGGTGTCGGTGGCCGTGGCCGAGCAGCACCTGCTGCCGGCGCTGCGGCGCGGCGGGCACGACGTGGTGCTCACCGACGGCTTCTCGTGCCGCCTGCAGGCCGACGACCTGGGTGGCGCGCAGGGCCGGCACCTGGCCGAGCTGCTCGCCGAGCACCTGAGCGAGGCGCCCCGCATCGAGGGGCGGGGCGCGCCCGACGACCGTCCCCACCCCATCGACGAGGAGGAACGATGAGCCACGAGATGCTGGTGCTGAGCGCCCGCGAGATCGAGGACCTGCTGGACCTGGAGGGGGTGCACGCCTCGCAGATGCGCGCCTTCGAGCGGCTGGGCACGGGGGAGGCGTGCATGGCGCCCAAGGTGTCCGTGCCCGGGGCCGACGGCGCCTCGCTGCTGACCTACACCGCCCGCAGCGCGCAGGAGGCGCCCGGCGTGGTGAAGGTGATCGGCTTCCACCCGGGCAACCCGCAGCAGGGGCTCGACCCGGTGCAGGGCGCCGTGTTGGTGCTCGACGGGGCGATCGGCCGTCCCATCGCGCTGCTCGACGGGCCGGCGCTCACCACCCCGCGCACAGCGGCCGGGTCCGCCGTGGCCACCGACCTGCTGGCGCGCCGCGACGCCGCCGTGCTCACGGTGGTGGGGACCGGTGTGCAGGCCTGGGCGCACCTGCGGGCGCTGACGCGCGTGCGGTCCTTCACCACGGTGCACGTGGTGGGGCGCCGGGCCGAGGCGGCCGAGGAACTGGCTGCCCGCGCCCGCGACGAGCTGGGCCTGGCCGCGGAGGCCTCCACGGACCTGGCGGCCGTGGCGCCGGAGTCGGACGTGGTGGCGCTGTGCACCACCAGCACCACGCCGCTGCTCGACGCCGGGCCGGTGCGGCCGGGGGCGCTGGTGGTGTCCGTGGGGTCGTTCGCCCCGGACCGCAGCGAGGTGGCCCCCGATCTCGTGGGCCGGGCCGACCTGGTGGTGGTGGACGACGTGGACACCGCGTGCGCGCAGGCGGGGAGCATCATCGATGCGGTGGACGCCGGTGCCGTGGACGCCGCGGACCTGGTGCCGCTGGGCCGGGTGGTCTGTGGGGCGCACCCGGGCCGGGCCCGCGAGGGCGACGTGGTGTTCTACAACTCCGTGGGCGTGGCCGCGCAGGACGCCACTGTGGCCGAGGAGGTGCTGCGCCGGGCCCGGGAGGCCGGGGTGGGCACGGCCGTGGAGCTCTGACGGGCCGGTCGGCCGGACCTGCGCGCGCAGAGGTCCGGCTGTGGTCCGTAGATCCGCCCTATGGGGTGTACCTCTGGACCGCAGCCGGACCTTTGTGCGCCGGCGGGGCGTCCGCCGGGCGTGGGCAGGCCGAGAACCGCACCGGTGCTGAGTTGGGCCTGACACCGCATCGAGAACCGCACCGGTGCTGAACTCGACAGTCGAGTTCAGCACCGGTGCGGACCTGGGTGGGGGTGGCGGTCGAGAACGGCACCGGTGCGGTTCTCGGCCACCGGGGCGTCAGACGATGTTGAACTCCCGCCGCAGCCCGGCCCCGGCGAAGCGCTCGGTGCTCATGCCCGACACGTCCACCGAGAGCGCGTCGCCGCGGTACATCTCCGCCATCACCTGGCCCACCGCCGGGCCCTGCAGGAACCCGTGGCCGGAGAACCCGGTGGCGTACAGGAACCGCGAGACGCCCTCGGCCTCGCCGATGAGCGCGTTGTGGTCCGGTGTCACCTCGTAGTAGCCGGCCCAGCGGGAGGCCATGCCCACCTCCTCCAGCAGCGGCACGCGGCGCTCGGCCACCTCGATGACCTGCTCCAGCCACGCGTCGGTGTGCTCCAGCGACCAGCCCGGCTCCTCGTCCTGGTTGGACATGCCCACCAGCAGCCCCGGGCCCTCGCGGTGGAAGTACAGGGTGCTGGAGAAGTCGATGGTGAAGGGCACCCGGTCGGGCAGGTCCGCGATGGGCTCGGTCACCAGCAGCTCGCGGCGCACCGGGTCCACGGGCAGGTCCACGCCCACCATCTCGCCCAGCCTCCGCGACCACGCACCGGCGCAGCAGACCACCGTGTCGGTGGCGATGTCGCCCTGGCTGGTCACCACCCCGGTGAGGGTGTCGCCGTCGCGCACCACGTCGGTCACCTCGCACTGGCGGATGATGCGCACACCCAGCGCGCGGGCGGCCCGGGCGTAGCCCTGCACCACGGACTCCGGCGTGCAGTGCCCGGCCTCCGGCGACCAGACGCCCGCGAGGAGCCCCTCGGTGGAGGCCAGCGGCGACATCGCTGCCGCCTCCTCCACCCCGATGATCCGGCTCGCCAGGCCCAGGGAGTTCTGCAGCTCCACGTTGCGCTCGAAGGTGTGCAGGTCCTCCTCGCGCTCGAGCAGGAACAGGTAGCCGCTCTCGTGGTAGTCGATCTCCTGGTCGAACAGCTCGGGGAAGTTCCGGAACACCTCCAGGCTGCGCATGCCCAGCTCCACGTTCACGGCATCGCTGAACTGCGCGCGTACGCCACCGGCGGCCTTGCAGGTGGAGCCGGAGCCCAGCTCGTCCTTCTCGAGCACCACCACGTCCGTGGTGCCGCCCTTGGCCAGGTGGTAGGCGGTGGACAGGCCCATGACGCCGCCGCCGATGACGACGACCTCGGCGCGGGTGGGGAAGGTCTTGTCCGACATGGGTACTCCTTGCGGTTCGTGCCGGTCAGGCGCCGGCGACGTGGTCGGGGACGCTGCGCTCGGCCTCCGGGACCTCCTCCAACTCGCCGCGCGCCAGGGCCCGGGTGTGGTCGGTCATCTCCCGGCGCAGGACGCCGGAGAGCAGGTAGAGGCCGATGAGGTTGGGCAGGGTCATGAGGAAGAACATGGAGTCCGAGAAGCCGACGACCGTGTCCAGCGAGACCGCCGCACCGACGACGATCATGAGGATCCACAGCACGTCGTAGGCGAGCTCCACGGCCCGGCTGTTGCCGAAGAGGTACCCGGCGGCCTTCTTGCCGTAGTACGAGTAGCTGAGGACCGTCGAGAACGCGAGCAGCAGGACGATCACGGTGAGCAGCCACGGGAACACGGCGTGGACGGTGGCGAACGCCTCGGAGGTCAGGGCCACGCCGTCGGCCTCGGACGAGGTGTGCAGTCCGGTGACGACGATGGCCAGCGCGGTCATCGTGCAGATCACCACGGAGTCGATGAACGGCTCCAAGGAGGCGACGATGCCCTCCTGGGCGGGGCGGCGGGTGCGCACGGTGGAGTGCGCGATGCCGGCCGAGCCCACACCGGCGGCGTTGGAGAACAGCGCACGCTGGATGCCCACGATGGCCACGCCGACGACGCCGCCCTCGACGCCCTTGCCGGTGAACGCCCCGGAGAGGATCTCCGAGACGGCGTGCGGCAGGTGGCCGATGTTGGTCGCCAGCACCACGAGCACGCACAGCACGTAGCTGACGGCCATGATCGGCGTGAGGCGGCTGGTCCACCGCGCGATGCTGGTGATGCCGCCCAGGATCACGGCGCCGGCCAGCACGGCCAGCACCACGCCCACGAGCCAGCCCTTGTCGGCCAGGTAGCTCTCATCGCCGCCGGTGACGCCCGCCAGCTGCACCGCCACCTGGTTGGCCTGGAAGATGTTGCCGGCTCCCAGGGCGCCGATCGCCATGGAGACGGCGTACATCCCCGCGAGCACCACACCGAGCGGGGCCAGGCCCTTCTCGGCCAGGCCGTACCGCAGGTAGTACATGGGGCCGCCGGAGACGGTGCCGTCGTCGTTGACGCGGCGGTACTTCGCGCCCAGCGTGGCCTCGGCGGCCTTGAGCGACATGCCCAGCAGGCCGGCCAGGATGATCCACAGCGTGGCGCCGGGTCCGCCGATGGTGATGGCCACGGCCACGCCGGCCACGTTGCCCAGGCCGACGGTGCCGGAGAGCTCGGTGGCCATGGCCTGGTAGCTGGTGATCTCGCCGGGGTCGGTGCGCCGGTTGTGGCGCCCCTGCACGATGCCGCGCAGCTGCCGGTAGCCGTAGGCGAACTGGGGGCCGATGAGGGCCGTCATCACCAGTCCGCCCAGCAGCAGCCAGACGACGAGGTAGGGCATCTCGGTGTCGGCCAGCGGGAAGGTGGCGAAGACCACCGAGCTCAGCCACTCGACCACCGGGCCGAACCAGGACTCCATCCAGGCGTCCACGCCGGACTTCTCCGCGGCGGTCAGCACGGCAGCTGCCCGCGCAGGCGCATCGCCTCGCGGACCCGGTCGCGGGCCAGCTGGCCGGCTGCCGCGTGCGGGATGGTCCCGGACTCGGCGGCGGCCTGCAGCACGGTGGTGGTGTTGGTGCGCATCCGCTCGGTGACCGTGGGCACGATCTGCGTGGTGTCCACGCCGAAGGGGGAGTAGCGGTCGCGCATGCCGAAGGCCGCGGCGATGATGCCGCCGGCGTTGGCGATGAAGTCCGGCACCACGGTGACGCCGCGGTCGGCCAGGGCCTGCTGGGCAGCGGCGTCGGTGGGCAGGTTGGCCCCCTCCACCACCAGGCGGGCGCGGATGCCGTCGGCGTTGCCGGCGTCGATGACGCCCTGCCGCGCAGCCGGCACCAGCACGCCGGCGTCCAGGTGCAGCTCCTGCCCGGCGTCGAGCCGCTGCCCGCCGGCGTGGTCCACCAGGGCGTCGCCGTGCTCGGCGCGCAGGGCCAGCAGCTCCTCGACGTCCAGGCCGTCGGGGTCGTGCACGGCCCCGGTCGCGGTGGAGACGGCCACCACGGTGTACCCGAGCTCCACCAGGCGCCGGGCGGTGGCGTGCCCGACGGCGCCGAAGCCCTGGATCACCACGCGCCGGTCGTCCAGGTCCGTGTGCGCCGCGGCGGCGTCGACCGCCTCGGCGACCCCGTGGCCGGTGATGCCCAGGGCGTCGTAGGCCACGCCGCCGAGGGCGGCCGGGGTGCCGGTGGCGGCACCCCGGTCACCGAGCTCGTCGCAGAGGATGGCCGCGTCCGTCTCGTCGAGCCCCATGTCCAGCCCGAAGACGTACTCCGCCGGCACCTCGTTGCGCAGCATCCGCGCGAACGCCCGCAGCGCCTCCTCCTTGCGGGGGGAGGCCGGGTCGAAGCGGATGCCGGCCTTGGCCCCGCCCTGGAAGAGGTCGACGGCCGCCCACTTCCACGTCATCACGCGGGCCAGGCGGGCCACCTCGGCCACGGTGAGGTCGGGGCTCATGCGGGTGCCGCCCTTGCCGGGGCCGCGGGAGGTGTTGTCGATGACGAGCACCCCCTGCATCCCGCTGCGCGGGTGGCTCACGGTGACGACCTTCTCCGGTCCCCACTCGTCGACGAGCTCGAACACGGCTGCCTCCTCAGAGGAACTCGACGCCCTGCGCCAGCGGCAGCTCGTCGGAGTAGTTGACGGTGTTGGTTGCCCGCCGCATGTAGGCGCGCCACGCGTCGGAGCCGGACTCGCGGCCGCCGCCGGTGTGCTTCTCGCCGCCGAAGGCGCCGCCGATCTCCGCCCCGGAGGTGCCGATGTTCACGTTGGCGATGCCGCAGTCCGAGCCGGCGTCGCTCACGAAGCGCTCGCCCTCGCGGACGTCGGTGGTGAAGATGGCCGAGGAGAGGCCCTGCGGCACGTCGTTCTGCAGGGCGATGGCCTCGTCGAGCTCGCGGTAGGTGAGCACGTAGAGGATCGGCGCGAAGGTCTCGGTCTTCACGACCTCGGTCTGCGCGGGCATCCGCACGATGGCCGGCTCCACGTAGTACGCGTCCGGGAACTCGTCGGCCAGCACGCGCCCGCCGCCGCAGAGCACCTCGCCGCCCTGCGCCCGCGCGTCCTCCAGGGCCTTCTGCATGGCGTCGTAGGAGGCCTTGTTCACCAGCGGGCCCACCAGGTCCTTGCCGGTGCTCGGGTCGCCGATCGTCAGGGTCCCGTAGGCCTTCACGAGGCGGTCGGTGAAGTCCGCGGCCACGTCCTCGTGGACGATGAGGCGGCGCATGGTGGTGCAGCGCTGGCCGGCGGTGCCCACGGCGGCGAAGGCGACGCCACGCAGGGCCAGGTCCAAGTCGGCCGAGGGGGCCACGATGGCGGCGTTGTTGCCGCCGAGCTCCAGCAGGCTCCGGCCGAAGCGCGCCGCCACGCGCGGCCCCACCTCGGCGCCCATGCGGGTGGAGCCGGTGGCCGAGACCAGCGGGATGCGGGTGTCGTCCACCATCTTCTCGCCGAGGGTGCGGTCGCCCAGCAGCACGTGGTGCAGGCCCTCGGGGGCGCCCACGTCCTTGACCGCACGGGCCAACAGGGCGTCGGTGGCCAGGGCGCTGAGCAGCGTGGCCTCGGACGGCTTCCACACCACGGTGTTGCCGCACGCCAGGGCGATGGCGGTGTTCCACGCGTAGACGGCCACGGGGAAGTTGAAGGCGCTGATGACGCCCACCACGCCCAGGGGGTGCCAGGTCTCCATCATGCGGTGGCCGGGGCGCTCGGAGGGCATGGTGCGGCCGAACAGCTGGCGCGACAGGCCCACGGCCAGGTCGCAGATGTCGATCATCTCCTGCACCTCGCCGGCGGCCTCGGACGGGATCTTGCCCGCCTCGGCGGTCACCAGCACGGCCAGGTCGTCCTTGTGCTCGGTGAGCAGCTCGCCCCAGCGCTTCACGAGGGCGCCGCGCACCGGGGCAGGGGTGTCACGCCAGGTGGTGAACACCTCCGCGGCGGTGCTGATGGCGGTGTCCAGCTCCGCCTCGGTGGTGGCCGCCAGGCCCATGAGGTCCTCGCCGGTGATGGGGGTGCGGGCCTGCAGGTCGGTGCCCTGCGGCACGGTGGCGCCGCACGCCTCGAGGGCCTGGCGCACCTTCTCGTGGATGGGGTGGGTCATTGCGGTTCCCTCCTGGGGTCCGTCGGGGTGGTGGTCGTTCGGTCGGGTGGTTCAGGGGCGCACGGCCACGCCGGTGGCGGTCTCCACGGCATCGAGGGAGGCCTGCTGCTCCGCGGCGTACAGCGCGTACGGGTCGCGGATCTCCACGCCGCAGATCTGCGAGAGGCGGGCCATGTCGAAGGCGACGCCCTGCTGCGCCTCGTCCTTGCTGCCGGCGGTGGTGAGGTTGGACTGGAAGATGCCGGCCGCGGAGCGGGGCAGGAAGTCCTCGTAGACCACGGGGGTGGCCACGAGGTGCCCGCTGGCCACCAGTTCGTGGGCGCGCCGGCCCTGCGGCAGCTCGGCCACACCCTCGGCCAGGGCGTAGGTGAAGAAGGCCAGCTCGGCCTCGGCCAGACCCATCTCGGTGTTGGGCAGGTGCGTGGCCCACACGCGGCGCAGCACGTCGGGGCGCTCGCCGCCCTCGGTCGCCAGCAACTCGTCGGCCTCGGCCAGCATCCGGTCGTAGAGGTCGCGACCGGCCTGGGTGAGGGCCACACCGCGCTGCTCCACCTCGCCGAAGCGCACCCGCAGCGTGCCGGGGCCCACCGTGCCGTCGGCCTTGAGGAAGCGGCGCTCCTCGTCCAGGGCGCGGAAGGAGGTCTGGCGCAGCAGCACGTCCGGGCCGTCCCACGAGGGCGGGCCCTGGATCTGGTCGATCATCTCGATGCCGCGCGCCTCCATCCGCTCGTAGAGGGCCTCGATGTCGAGCACGCGCGGGGTGAGGTGGTTGATGTGCGTGGTGGGCACGCCGCCGATGTCTGCGGCCACCGAGGAGATCTGCTCCAGCCGGCGGTACCACTCCTCGTCGACGGGCTCCTCGGAGAGCTCGAACACGGCGGTGGCGCGCTCCACCAGCTCGTCGGCCTCGTCCTCGGGCAGGCCGCCCTGCGCGGCGGCGCGGTCGGCCAGGGCCAGCAGCTCGTCGTCGAACAGGCGGCGCCGGGCCAGGAAGTCGGCCAGCTCCTGCTGCAGGGACTCGTCGAAGAAGCGCGGATCGGTGGTCACCAGCATCGAGGTGAAGACGCGGAAGGGGTTGCGGGCCAGCTCGTCGCGGTCCACGGGGCGGAAGGCGGTGCTCACCACCGGCACGGCCGAGGCGGAGTCGCGCAGGTCGTAGAAGCCCACCGGGTGCATGCCGAACGCGGCGAAGACCCGGGCCACGTGGCCCAGCTCCTCGGGCGTGCCCACGCGGATGGCGCCGTGGCGCTCGGCCGTGACGCGCTCGATGCTGCCCAGGCGCTCGGCCTCGGCCCCCAACTGCGCGATGTGGTCGCGGTTCACGCCCTCGGAGACCTCCACCAACGTGGTGTAGGCGGGCACCTCCTGGCCGTACATGCGGGACATACGGGCGGCGAAGCGGGCGCGGAGCTCGTGCTGGGCCACGGTCACGGGGTGCCTCCTGGGGACGGGATCGGTCAGGCACACCGTGATGTGGGTCATATCATCAGCACAAGCGACAAGTCCTCACCTGAATCGTTCACCCCATCTGATGAGTCGCGGCCGCCCGGCCGGACCGGGAGGAGGCGCCCCGTGGCCTGGACCCTGACCCAGTTGGAGACCTTCCGCGCCGTGGCCGAGGGTGGCTCGATGCACGCCGCCGCCGAGCGCCTGGGCTACACCCCCGGGGCGGTCTCCCAGCAGATGGCGGCCCTCTCCCGGGCCGTGGGCGGGGAGCTCTTCCTGCGCTCGGGGCGGGGCGTGGTGCTCTCCGACGCAGGCCACGGGTTCCTGCCGCTGGCGCGCCGGGTGCTCGAGGAGGACCGCGCCGCCCGCCGCGCCCTGGCCGAGCTGCGTACCGGGCGGGCCACCGTGCGGGTGGGGATCTTCGAGACCGCCGGCGCCGTCTCCTGCCGCGAGGTGCTGCGCCGCGCCGCCGTGGCCGAGCCGCCGGTGGACGTCGTCTTCGAGGAGGTCGACGTGGAGCGCGCGGTGGACGCGGTGCGCGCCGGCACCGTGGACCTGGCCCTCTCGGTGCACTACGAGCTGGTGCCGGTCACGCTGCCCCCCGGCGTGGTGGCCATCGAGCTGCTCACCGAGCCCTTCGTGGAGGTGCGCGCCGCCGACCTGGTGGCCGACGCCCCGTGGATCGTGCCGCCGGTCACCGAGACCTTCGGCATGGCGGTGCAGGCGGCGCTGCGGCGGGCGGGGGAGGACACCGGTGCCGCGCACGTGGTGACCGACACCGCGCTCATGGTGGCGCTCGCCGAGGCCGGGGTGGGGCGGGCGCTCGTGACCCCCCTGATGCTGCGGGTGCACCCGCGCGACCTCCAGGTGCACCCGGCGCCCCGCTCGGGTCGCCGCACCGTGGTGGCGCTGGCCACCGACGCCCAGCGCGAACGGGCCAGTGTCCGTGCGGTGCTCGACGGTCTGGGGGAGATCTTCCGGTCGATGCGGGGTGTGGAGGGAAATCCTCCGGTTTCCTGACCCATTGACACTCCCAGTCTCCCGTGCCACGGTGTGCCGACCCCATCGATGTGGTGGGGGTCACAGGCCGCGTGGGTCGCGGCGAGGCCGGAAAGGGGCTGGGGATGATCGAGCTGATGCGCCGCGAGGAGCACGGTGCCTACACCGTGTCCACCTACCGATTCACCGAGCAGCACACCGTCTCGGTGGCGCACGAGACCCGCGCCTCAGCCCAGCTGCCGGGCAACGGGGGCACCCGCTGGCTGCAGTACCCCTCCACCGAGGCGGCGGCCGCCGAGGCGCTCGTGCTGGCCCAGTGCATGACGCGCAAGCACTCCCTCTACGAGACCGGCTTCTGCGGCACCAAGCTCGTCATCGACGGCCCGCTGGACCTGGCCGACCGCAGCCTGGTGCACGACGCCCTGGCCGAGGTGCTGCGCCAGCACGACGGTGCCCTGTACACCGGCTGCGACCTCAACACCACGAGTGCCGACATGCGTGAGGTGGCTGCCCGCTGCCCGGCGGTGCTGGACTCGCTGACCAACCCCGCGGTGTGCACCTCGACGGCCACCGGCAGCGGTGTCTTCGCCGCCTTGACCAGCACCCTGCTGCCGGGCGAGCGCCCCCGCATCGCGGTGCACGGCCTGGGCAAGGTGGGCGGCCAGGTGGCCCGGCTGGCGCGCAACGCGGGCTACGACGTGGCCGGCTTCGACGTGCGCCCCGAGGCCGCCGAGGCCCTGGGCGTGCGCGCTGTGGACTCCGACGAGCTGTTCACCGGGGGCTACGACGTGGTGGTGCTCTGCTCGCTGTCCGGCATCGTCACCGAGGAGGTGGCGGCCACCATGAACCCGCGCTGGGTCGTGGCCTCCGCCAACGCGCCGTTCGCCACCCCGGAGGCGCAGCGCACCGCCGAGGAGCGCGGCATCCACTACCTGCCGGACTACGTGGCCAACTCCGGGGCCGTGCTGTGCGACGCGCTGGAGTGGCGCGACCGTGAGCTCTACGACTCCCTCGACCAGGCCGCGGTGGACCAGTACGTCATGCGCACCATCAGCTCGCGCTCCCTGCAGGTGCTGGCCGAGTCCGGGCTGCGGGGCGTCACCCCGGAGGTGGTGGCCGCCCAGGCGTGGGCGGAGCACAGCCCCGTGCCCGCCTGAGACCGGCGGGCTGGCGGCGTGGCATGGCCCATAGCTCGGAGCACCGTGGATTCCTCGCGGTGGAGCGGTCGTTCATCCAGGTGTCGTAGGACAACACCCTGGGCGTCGAGGCCGCCGAGGACATCGCACGGGAGCACACCCGGGTGGACGCCGTCGTGCTGGTCACCGAGATGCCGCGCCACGCCGAGGGCACCCCGGTGGTGGCCGACGTGTTCGCCGAGCCGGACGTGTCGGTGGTGTCCCTGCCGTCGCTGGGGCTGGTCGGTCTGCGGCGGCACCTCACCACCGCGATCGTGGAGAGCGTGGTGGCCATGAAGGTGCCGTGGCGCACCGCCCGCAGCTCTCCAGCGTCCTGGCGGCCGCGGCGGCCACCGGGGCCTTCGGCATCTTCTACAGCTCCATCTGGCAGATGTCCGACGCGCTCTCGTGGTGGCGGCTCGTGGTCACGGGGGTGATTGCCGGTGCGCTGGGCTCGTCCTTCGACTCCAGCACGGACGTGCGCAGCATCACCCACGGCCAGCGGGAGCGTCAGCGCCGCGTCGAGGCCGGGCGCACCGGTGACCGCCACACGGAGGCCGCGGGCGGTGGCGAGCAGGTGTCCCGCGCCTGAGACGATGCCGGGCATGGGCATGCTCATCACCGACATCGCTGAACTGGTCACCAACGACCCCACCCACCCGGACAGCCTGGACGCGCTGGGCCGGGCCACCGGGGCGGACGCGATGCACGCCGGGCTCGGCGTCATCCGCGACGCCGCCGTGGTGGTCGGCTCGGATGCCGAGGGCGAGCCGTCCACCATCCAGTGGGTGGGGCGCGCCGCGGACGCGCCCCAGGCCGACTGGGCGGTGTCCGTGGAGGGCAGTGCTGTCATCCCCGGGTTCGTGGACTCCCACTCCCACCTGTGGTTCGCCGGCGACCGCTCGGCGGAGTTCGCCGCCCGCATGGCCGGCCAGGCCTACGACGGTGGCGGCATCGCCACCACCATCGAGGCCACGCGGGCCGCGCGCCCGGCGGACGTGGCCGAGCTGGTGCGCCGCCGCCTGGCGGAGATGCGCGCGCAGGGCACCACCACGGTGGAGGTCAAGACCGGCTACGGGCTCGACGTGGCGACCGAGGCCGAGGCCGCGCGCCGCCTGCGCGAGGTGACCGACGAGGTGACCTTCCTGGGCGCCCACGTGGTGCCGCCGGAGTACCGCGACGGCGAGGCCGGTTCGCGCGAGGACTACCTGGACCTGGTGTGCGGCGAGATGCTGCGCGAGGTGACGCCGCACGTGCGCTGGGTGGACGTGTTCTGCGAGCCCAACAGCCCGTACTCGTTCACCGGGGAGGAGTCGCGCCGCGTGCTGGAGGCCGGCCGCGATGCGGGGCTGGGCCTGCGCCTGCACGGCAACCAGCTGGGCGAGGGGCCTGGTGCGCAGCTGGCGGTGGAGTTCGGTGCGGCCGCGGTGGACCACTGCACGTACCTCTCCGACGCCGACGTGGAGGCCCTGGCCGGGTCCTGGGCCGATGGCGCGGACGGCACCGTGGCGGGGCTGCTTCCGGGTGTGGAGTTCAGCACCAAGCACCCGTACATCGACGCGCGGCGCCTCATCGACGCCGGGGCGAAGGTGGCGCTGGCCAGCGACTGCAACCCGGGCACGTGCTACTCGTCCTCGATGCCGTTCATGATCGCCATGGCGGTGCGCGAGATGGGCATGACTCCGGCCGAGGCACTGCAGGCAGCCACCGTGGGCGGGGCGCTCTCGCTGCGCCGCGAGGACGTGGGCGCCGTGCGCGTGGGCATGCAGGCCGACCTGGCGCGCATCGACGGGCCGAGCTGGCTGCACATCCCGTACCGCATGGGGGTGCCGGTGGTGCGCGCACTGGAGGTGTGAGGCGGCGGGGCGCAGCGTCATCGGCCCCCCTCAAGGGCGGCGCCGATGGCGCATCCTGCTGGGCGTCACTGTGTGGCTTACCTTCCGGCGGGTGTGGCTCCTTGCTGGACTCATGTCGGTTGCCGCCCTGGGGGCGGTCCTCTTCTCGGTGATGCCGTGGGCCCAGTTGTCCTGCTCCTCCGCCGACGGTGGGGGTGGGTTCGCCTCGTCGGTCGCGGTCGAGAACGTCCTCAGCGGCCCGGCGCTGATCCAGATGTACCTGTTGCTCTCCGTCGTGGCCCGGCAGGTGCTCAACGCCCTCGAGGAGCGGCAGCAGCACGGCGCGACGCGTAAGTCGCTGGACGAGGTGGCAAGGCTGTCCCGCGAGCACGGGCTGTACACGGACGACGTCTGAGCCCGAAGGGCGTGACTTCACCGGCCACAAGTGGGCCGAGTTGGTCGAACTCGTCCGTGGGGACGTCACCCCTGACGAGAACCATGGGTGTGACTGGGCGTACGCCGGGCCGCAGTTGAGTGGGCCCCAGCATCACTTGCAGGCGATGCGGGTCCGCCGGTCGTCCCCAGGTGACCCGTCATGTGTGCCTCTCCATGCACCCTGGTCTACCCCTGCAGTGCGTAGACCAAGTCCTTGTAGTGGGGCTCGTCGGAGCGGTACCCCATTGTCCAGGATCCGGCCCACCTGCCGGTCGCTGCGGTGGAGACGATGTTGCGATGGCTTGAGATCGGCCAGCCCGGCGGGCACCAGCCCCTGCGGCCGGCTCGGCTTTCCTCGGGGATTGTCTGCCGATGGTGCTGACCGTAGTAGTCCCGGTACCGGTCGGGGAGGGCCAGACGCTGCCAGTCGTAGAAGTTGCAGATGCGATCCAGAATCCCTTGCATGGCACGGAGCATGTACTCCTTCTCGATGGGGGACTCTCGGACGTTCACCGGTAAGCGCGTTCCCCACTGGTGGGATTTCGACCAGTGCCCGCGATCGTGGCTGTGGCTCAGATGGCGCCGGGCTTCCTTCACGGCATCCTCTGCGTGGTGCGAGACGGCTTCCCTGCTCTCCTCCGACTCCAAGAGGGAGGACAACAAACTGCCGGGGAGCACGGAGGACCCCCATGCGCGCAGGTTCTCGTCGTACTTGAGCATCGACTCGAATCCGCCGTCGGGCATCCACGCCAGACCCTGACCGATCTCGGTGTCGAGCCGAGCGTCCGCGACGGGCTTGTCGAGCACCCACCACAGCCATTGGAAAGTCCCGAACGGGTACTTGGAGTAGTAGGAGCCGTCGGTCGTGATGCCTCGGAGAACGCTGGGGTTCACGCTGGTGGCGAGCGTGGGGATGTCGCCCTGGGCCGGAGCGTGGGGGATGACGTGGTTGCTGATGCTGAGCGTTCCCGGCCACGTCATGTCGAGGTCGACCCAGGCGATGGCCGAGAGATCCAATGGCGTCTCGATGTCAGCGGACAGCCACAGAGTGTGCGTGTCGTAAAAACCGACAACTGGCCACCCCCACGTCTCGTGGCAGAGTGCCGCGGTGAGGAGGCCATCGATGTCGGTGTCGATGATCTGTCCCTCGATCCCCTGGCTCCACTGCAGGCGCTCCTGCGCGACATGTCGGAGTCCTTCGCCTGCTAGCCCGTGCATGGGGTGAGCGTAGGCGCATGCTGCGGGTGGGGGCCATACCATCCCAAGTGCAGGCCGACCCTGGGGAGCTTGTCGGACACGTGAGGTAGACAATCCCTATGGGTTCGATTCCGGTAGATCAGATCCTCCCCAGCGGTGAGCGGGTGCTCGCGCCGGACACCACCCTGTCCGAGAGTGCGAAAAACCGGCTCCTGCTCGACGCGCTCCCCGGCGCCGAAGCCGCGGTGTACGCGGGGGACCGGGTCGTGCGATTCCGCGACCAGGTCCTGCTCAAGAAGCAGATCACGCACCTCGGGCGGCCGTGGCCGGAGTTCAAGAAGCGCATCCAGATCCCTCCGCGGTGGCTGGACGTTGCTGCCCAGGCGGCCTCGGAGGGGCTGACGGTGAGGTTCGTGGGCATCTACAACTACGGGGACGTCACCGTCTTCGTGGACTTCGAGCCTGAGAAATACCTGCTGCGGGCTGCCAACAACTCCGCGGCGCACCTTGCCACCAACGACCTCTTTCAGGCGCAGACCGAGGGCGTCTTCACGCGGGAGGACAGCAACGGAAACCGGCTGACGAGCGTGCGTGCCGACCTCTTCCTAGACTACCTCACCGGCGGTGTAGACGAGCAGGACCCGCGGATCGAGGTCTTCGAGCGGTTCAACGGTGAGTTGCTGACGGGGCGCCGGATGGAAGCACTGGACGCCATTCGCGAGATGCATGCCGACCGTTGGCCCGACACCTTCCAAGGGGAGTGGCCCGGATTCTACCTCGAGTACCGATTCGACCAGTTCATCCGGGCGACGGGTCTTGCCCACCGGGTGGCTTTCCAGAAGATGAAGACCAAGGGGGAGTTCGATTTCGATCTGGTGTTCCCAGCCTCAGACCAGATCGACTTCTACGGGGACCTCAAGGCCTCCAACATCACGTCCAGGGAGGCGCCGGGCAATGACATGGCAGATCTCCTGCGATGCATTCAGGAGTACGGACGGTTCTGGTACGTGCTGTACGAGCACGAGACGTGGCACGCCAAAAACCGTCAGAATCTCGCCACGATCGAGTGGAACGAGTGGAAGCGTTCAGTGGGCAAGGTGGCGCCGAAGGGATACGACAAGTTGTCCTACGCCGGTCGCTTCAAGGAGGCAGTCCGGTTCCAGCGCATGCACGTGCTCGAACTCAACGAGGCCAACCTCAACGTCGTCCTCGGGGAGTTCCACCAGGGCTGTCAGCCTGATGGGTCGACCCGGGCGATGAAGTGCATGATCCGGAAGCGGAACATCGACAACTTCCGGATCTTCCATGGGGAGGCGCCTGAGCCCACCGGTGTCTGACTCAGCCGGCGAGATCGAGTTGCTGTGCAGCGGGCTCGTGCTGGGCGAGAACCCCGGTGGGGCTCAGCGGCGCTCGGCGGACCGCCTCGACCACGGCGGTCCCGCCCGGCGTAGTGCGGAGCAGTTCCTCGTCGCGCTTCACGTGCTCGCGCAGCACGTGCCACACCGCGCCGACATTCACGCCGTTGCCCATCTGCTTGTACGTGGCAGAGGACGGCTGGTTGAGGAACGTGAACGAGTCGGGGAGACCCTGCAGGCGAGCTGTCTCCCGCGGTGAGAGGCGCCGCCGGCGCGGCCCCACGATCGACGTCTGCGTGATGGCGACCAGGGCCGGCAGGTACGTGGGCTTCTTCGCGCGGATGCCTGAGGGGCGCATGTGCATGACGGTGTCCCACAACCGAGGGGTGTCCTGGGCCTGCCACTCCAGCTTGCGGCGCGAGGCGGGGAAGTCATCCGTATAGATCCCGTACTCGTGAGCCCACGGGATGATCACGCGGAAGTGGTTCTGCAGCATCTCGTAGTTGCGTCGCAGATGGGACTGCTTCCATGCCGGCAGCTCGCGGTCGATGTGCGGCGTCGTCAGGGAGTCCGGCACCTCGATGTGAGAACGCTTCCACGGGATGGCGCGCATCTCGCGAAAGTCCATCCACGAGTCCGCCCAGATGGGGTGGCCCGGGAGCCGCTGGCCGCGCATGTCCTTGCGCATGCGGACGACGAACTCGTCCCATGCGTCGATCCACCGGCGTTCGGCCTCGGTGAGGTTGCATCCGGGGACGTTGTGCGTGTCGTCGAGCAGGTCCTCGAGGTGCCATCCTTCGGTGAGGGACTTCGGGTTGAAGAGTTCTCCCACGTCCGCGCCCTCCCAGACCGTCGACAGGGACGGGGCCTGAGGAAAGCGATCCTTCATCGTGGTCACCGGTGCGGGGCCGCCGTCCAGTGCGTCGTGCCGAACCTGGTCAGGGGCGTAGGTCGCGGTGATGAACACGCGCTCGCGCACCTGGGGTGATCCGCCCATCTCCGGCGGAAGCAGGTGCGGGGAGAACACGGCCGGCTCCTCCGAGACGTGATACCCCTCCTCCCGCAGGGTCTCGATGATGACGGCCCACTCGTGCCGGTGACGGGGGCCGATCAAGTTGCGCACGTTCTCCAGCAGTACGACAGCAGGGTGGTGGGCCTTGATCACCGAGGCGATGTTGAAGAAGAGGGTCCCTCGCGCCTCATCCATGCCGCGTTGGGCACCCGACTTGGAGAACGGCTGGCAGGGGAAGCCTGCACAGAGCACGTCGTGTGCGGGGACGTTCATGATGCCCCGGTCGTCGTCAGCGTCCTGGGTGATGTCCCCCAGGGCGGCGTGCCCCCAGTTGGCCTCGTAGACCGCCGCTGCCTGCTTGTCGATCTCCACCGCGTACACGCACTCGCCGCCCATCGCCTTGAGGGCGGCGTGGAACCCGCCGATGCCTGCAAACAGGTCGACGAAGCGGAAAGGGGGGGAGTGGTGCATGCTGCACATCGTACCAGCCGAGCTGAGCTGGTGTACTAATGTGTGTGGGTGGCGGAGGGGCAGTCTTGGGTGAGTGATAGCACTGCGATCTCGAAGGAGGAGGAGACCTTGTCCCCGATCAACCACTTCCAGCTCGTGTTCGATCGCGGAGCAAACCGCCTCCGCGAGGTCACCGAGTTCCGGGGTGACCTCGGCGCGGCGATCGAGGCCTACGCCACGGCGGAGGACCGCCACCGGGCCAACGATCGCATCGACATCGTCCTGGTCGGGGCGGGCTCGTTGGAGTCAGTTCGTGTCACCCACTCGACCTACTTCGAGCAACCAGAGAGCGACGCCTTCGCCGTCCGCGCTGCGAGCCTCGCCCGGTTCTCGTGCGAAGATCACCCGACCACGTGACCCAACCCGCACACCGCCCCAGGAGGGACCGTGACCCGGCCCGCACTCGGCCGCCGTTCGGTGTGGCGCCTGCCGTGGCGCATGCGCACGGGCACGTGGATGGCCGACTGCATGGACCTCGCCGGAGGCGCCCCGACCGGATCGGACCCGATCAGCGGCACCCTCGGCTGCCTCATGCTGCTCCCGGCGGCGCTGCTGTTCCCCTTCTGGCTGGTGGAGTTCGTCCTCGAGCTGGTGCTGTGGCCGTTCGTCGTGGCTGGCCGTGCCGTGCAGCGTCTGTGGGCCGGTTGAGACACTGACGCCGTCCAGCCGCACCCAGACCCGCCCAGGAGTTCTGTGAACGCCCTCGCCACCGCCGTCGTCCTGCTCGCGCTCGCCGCCCTCATCGCCCACGGGGTGTCGCTCGTGGTCGGCCCGGGGCGGGCGGACCGCCGTCGCGAGCTGGAGGAGCTGGGCGTGGTGCCTTTCGTGGCGCTGTGGGGGTTCAGCGCCTTGCTGCTGATCGTGGTCCGCAGCCTCCACGGCGATGCCGGACTCGCCCACCTGCTCACCACCACCGGTGTCTGGACGAGCGCGCTGGGTGTGGCGTTCGCGCTGGCCGGAGGTGCGTTCGCCGCCACCCGCTGGCTGCTGGGCAGGGGGCCGGACCGCCCGTCCTGGAACATGCCGGTCGCCAGCATCTCGGCCGGCGCCGCGGTCGCACTGGTGGGCATGAGCACCTTGCCGCTCTGACAGGCTGGTCGGCCCCTCAGGCAGTCGACCCGACGGCTTCCTCGTGATGGGATCGGTCACCACTCCTGACGCTGTTGACGATCTCCACGGCTCCCAGTGCCAGCGCGAGGAACGGCCACGCGTCCAGCGCGTCACCGCGGAGGGCCCAGACGAACCCGGCCGTAACGGAGGCGCCGGCCACGAGCCACCCCAGAACCCGCTGCGGTGCACCGGCCAGCCACATGGTGACGACCAAGAAGGCGGCGAGTATGCAAAGGGTGGTCACGTACGCCGTGCCAGCGGAGGCCAAGGCCCAACTCAGAGCACCGGTGGCGGCAACGATCGCCAGCGTCCAGACGGACTTGTAGGTCGCAGACATCCTCACTCCTCGGGCGGTCAGCCGATCGGGCTCGTTCGACGCCGGCACGCCGAACCGTGGACGAGATGTGTTGTGTGCACGGGTTCCCCTCATGAATCGATGGCGCAGGGCCTTTCTTGCGTGAGTGTCCCCACCGTCTCGCTCGCTGGGGTCGGAGGAAACCCGAGCGAGCGAATCTTGACGAAGTGTTGAAGGACGCCCCCCGCCGTCGGCCGGCGCCGCGGCCGCCCTGGTGGGGATGAGCACCCTGCCGCTCTGAGGTGTGCGCCGGCATGTGGATGCCGTGACGCGGGAAGTCGGTGGTGATGTGCATCATGGCCGGGAGACTGCGAACTGAGGATACGAGGAGAGCGCGATGGGGCGCGGCGGTACCACCTTTCTGTTCCTGAGCGGCGCGCTGCGGCACGCTGAGAGCCAGCAGGCCATGCGGGGTCTGCACGCGGAACTCGACGCACTGCGTGCCGACCAGGCGGTGAACCAGCATCAGGCTGCCCAGCTGGCCCATGAACAGCTGCTCGAGGCTCAACGGCAAAGTGATCTGCAGGCCCGTGCGAACTTTGCCCACTGGAGGCAGACCCCGGACGGTCAGCACTATCTCGCCTGGCAGGACGCTGCCCTGCCCCTGTTGGACGTCGCTCGCGAGCGTGATGCCTTCGTGCGTGGGCGGGTTGTCAGTGCATGGGCGGAGGAGGAGCGAACCAAACCGGTCAGGCCGCCGGAGCACTACGTGCACGGCACGCCTCAGGGGCCACGCGTCCCACGTCTGTGGATCCCGGCCTTGGTGTGCCTTGTCCTGTGGATCGTCTGCATCGCAGCGGCCGCGCCGTACATCGCCAACGACGAGCAGGAGCTCACCCCGCTGACGTGGGCCCTCTCGTTGGGTGTTCTTTTCCTGCCGGGCATCGCGATCCTGCTCGCCGCGATCTGGGGGATCATGTTGTTGGTCAGCGCCCGGGAGATGCAGGCACACCGCCGGTACAAGCGGCAGGCTGTTGCGTGGAACGCCTGGAGGTCCGCGGCTCACGAGCGGATCGGTGCGTGGACGGACACCCCACCCCAGTGGACGGCAGACGCGACCCGGGGCGATGCCTACCTTGCCCGGGTGAACCAACTGGTCGACTCGGCCGCCGAGCTCCTGCCCCCGCCGGAGTCCCTGCCGGACCTGTACCTGCCCGAGATCGGGGAGCGGTACGTCGCTGGCACGGTGGCACACCAAGCTGTCCTTGACCTGGCGGCGCTCGCCGAGAAGCAGCGTGCGACCACCCGCGAGGCGTTGGACGAGATCGCGCGGTTGGGGCACGAGCACGGCGTGTACGAGGACGACGTCTGAGCACCCTGCCGCTCTGAGGCGCTTCACCGGGCCCGGCCCGCGCGCCCTGCCCGGTACCCCGCGCCCCACGTATCCTGCGCACCATGCCCGCCCTCCCCCTCGCCGACCTGGCCGCCCTCCGCGAGGCGTGGCTCACCAACCTCACCGCAGAGCTGCCCGCCGCCCGCAACCTCCGCGAGCGCATCCACGCCGCCCCGCACCTCTCCGGCGACGAGGAGGCCACGGCCCTGCTGCTGGAGGACGCCCTCGACCTGCGCATGGAGCGCATCGCCCAGACCGGCCGCATCGGCCGCATCGGACCCGCCGGCGGCCCCTCGGTCATGCTCCGCGCGGAGATGGACGCCCTGCCCGTCGAGGAGGCCACCGGCGCCCCCTACGCCTCCACCAACGGGGCCATGCACGCCTGCGGGCACGACGTGCACATGGCCGCCCTGGTGGCCTGCGTGCGCGCCGCCCGCGGCCTGGACCTGCCGGTGGGCCTGGTGCCGCTGCTGCAGCCCCGCGAGGAGGCCCCGCCGCACGGCGCCTACGACGTGGTGAGCAGCGGCGTCCTCGACGAGCACCAGGTGGGCGTCTCGGTGGGCGCCCACGTGCACGCTGCCGTGCCGTTGGGCAGCGTGTCCACCGGCGGGGGAGTGGTCAACGCCGCCGCCGACAGCTTCCACATCACGGTGCACGGGTCCGGCGGGCACGGCGCCTACCCGCACACCGGCAACGACGTGATGGCGGCCGTGGCCACCATCGCGCTGGGCCTGCAGGACGTGGTGCGCAAGGTGGTGAACCCCATGCGCCCCGTGGTGCTGACCGTCGGTCACCTCGAGGCCGGGCCGGACGCGGACAACGTATTGCCCGAGGACGGGCGCATCCGCGGCACGCTGCGCACCGTGGACGCCGACGACCGCGCCCGCGTGCAGGACGCGGTGCGCCTGCACGCCCTGCGCATCGCCGAGGCATTCGGGGTGCGCGCGGAGGTCTCGCACACCCGGGGGATGCCGGTGCTGGCCAACGACGAGCGGCTCGTTGGCTTCACCGACCGCTGGCTCATGGAGTCCGGCATCCGCGCCGCCGAGCCGATGCGCTCGATGGGGGCCGACGACTTCTCGTTCTTCACCGACCGCATGCCCGGGCTCATGGCCTTCGTGGGCACGCGCCCCCTCGACGGCGAGGGCGGCCCCGGCCTGCACGACGCGCGCTTCCTGCCGCCCGCCGAGGTGATCGGCACCATGGCGCGCACGCTGGTGGCCGGCTACCTCGGCGGTGTGCAGGTGCTGGCCGAGGGCTGAGGCGCGGGCGCGGAGCCCGGTGCCTCAGGCGAACACGCGGCTCACGGTGCCCAGACGGTGGAAGCCGTGCAGGCGGGCCGAGTCGCGGCGCACCTTCACCGAGTACATCGAGTCCACCACCTGGCCCCCGCCCAGGTAGACCGCCACGTGCTGGATGGCGCCCCGGGCGTCGGTGTACCAGACGAGGTCGCCCCGCGTGCGCTGCCGCAGCGGCACCCTGCGCAGTCGCGGGTTGGCGTAGAGGGTCCGCGTGGTGCGGGTGCCGGGGTGCTGGTGGGTGTGCACGGTCACGGGCAGCGGCTGCACGCCGGCCGCGTGCATGGCCTGCAGCACCAGTCCGGAGCAGTCGAAGCCGTACTTGTACGGCCCGGCGCCACCCCACGTGTAGTCGGCGCCGGACTGCTCGCGGGCGAACCGGATCATCGCCTCGATGCGGGGGGCCGGCCCGGCCTGCAGCCCCAGGCGCGGCTGCTGCTGCCAGCCGTCCAGACGGAAGCCCTCGGCGTTGAAGCCCAGGGCGCGCCAGGTGGCCGGGCCCACGAGGCCGTCCACCGCCAGCCCGCGGCGCCTCTGGAAGGTGCGCACCGCGGCCACCGCCTCGGGCGTCATGCGGTGCAGCAGCTCCGAGTGGGGCACGCGCAGGCGCTTCAGCAGCAGCTTGACGCGGGTGCCGCAGTAGCCCGGGCGGATGGTGGTGCCGCGCGGCGCCGCCGCGATGCGGGCGACCGGCTGCAGCAGGCCGGGGCCGTTGCCGCCGGTGGGGTCCGGGTAGATGCGGTCCAGCAGGGCGTCCAGCCGGCGCTTGGTGGCCGCCCCGGCGATGCCGTCGGCGGCCAGCCCCTGACGGCGCTGGAAGGCACGGACCGCCCGGGTGGTGCTGGCGCCGTACACGCCGTCGATGCGGATCGATGCCCCGCCGACCTTGTTGAGGGCCCACTGCAGGCGCGAGACGTAACCACCCCGTGAGCCGGGGCGGAGGGTGGACGGGCCCAGCCGGCTGACGTCCCAGGCCAGGGCGGGTGTGGTGAGCGTGGTGCCGCCGCCCACGACGGCCGCCCCGCAGCCGTCAGGAGCGTGCGTCGGGCAAGGTGCTGCATGGTG
The DNA here is from genome assembly GCF_042433515.1 of Kytococcus schroeteri. NCBI lineage: Bacteria > Bacillati > Actinomycetota > Actinomycetes > Micrococcales > Kytococcaceae > Kytococcus > Kytococcus schroeteri. The sequence goes on from NZ_JBHLVH010000012.1 coordinate 24,943, forward strand.
CTTTCCCTCAGGAGGGCGTGGTGCCGAGTGCGTCTCCCCACGATAGGCCGCCCGGTGGTGGTCCGGGTGCGTGACGCCCGACCGTGGGCGGACGATGGTGCCGTCCACGCCTCCCTACCCTCGACCCGATGCCTGACCAGACCCGCGCCCGCGCCGAGGACCTCGAGCTCCTCCGCTGGGCCTACACGCTCACCGACTCCACGCGGCGGCACCCCGTGCTCGCCGACGCGGTGCTCGGCGTGGCCGTGGTCACCGTCTTCACCCTGGCCACCGCCTGGACCCTGCCGTGGTGGGCCCTGCTGTGGTCGGCCGCCTACCTGGGGGCCTACCTGCTGCGCTCGGCGGGGCTGCCGCTCATGCTCGCGGCGCTGTCCGTGCTGGGCGTGGCCCAGGTGGCGTTCACCGACATCGTGGTGCCGGGCAACTTCCTCGTGCCGCTGGCGGTCTACCAGGCCACCAGCCGGGGCCGGCGCCGGGTGCGGGTGGTCACTCTGGTGCTCCTGCTGCTGGCCGCCCTGCTGGCCGGCATCGACTTCGCCCCCACCGGCGTGGCCGCCGTCGCAATGGTGGTGATCTACGCCATCGGGCTGTTCCTGCCGTGGCTGCTGGGCGACCTGGTGCGTCACCGCCGCGGGCTGCTGGCCCGGGAGTCCGCCCAGCGCGAGGCCCTGGCCCGCGACCGCGAGCAGCGCGCCCAGCTGGCCGTCACCTCCGAGCGGGCCGCCATCGCCCGCGAGATGCACGACATCATCGCCCACTCGCTCTCGGTGGTGATCGTCCAGGCCGACGGCGGCCGGTACGCCGCTCAGGCCGGGCAGCTCGAGGGGGCGCAGACCGCGCTCGACCAGATCGCCACCACCGCCCGTGAGGCCCTCGGGGAGACTCGCCGCCTGGTGGGTGTGCTGCGCGACCCCGCCAGCGGTGCCGAGTACACCCCCGGCCAGGGTCTGGGGGACCTGCCGGCCCTCATCGGGCGGCTGGAGGACTCGCACCTGCCCGTGCAGGCCATCCTCGACCCCACCCTCGCCGAGGCGATGGGCCTGGAGCCCGAGGGCGGCGTGCCCCAGACGGAGGTCAGCACATCGCTCTCGGCGGCCGCCTACCGGGTGGTGCAGGAGGCCACCACCAACGTCATCAAGCATGCCGGCGCCATCACCGTGCTGCGCATCCGGGTGCGGGTGGAGGGCACCGACCTCACCGTGAGCGTGGCCGACGACGGCGAGGGCCCGACCGCCCGCGACGCCGGGGGAGGGCACGGCATCCTCGGCATGCACGAGCGCGTGGCCGCCCTGGGGGGCGAGCTGCTCACCGGCATGCGCAGCGGCGGCGGGTTCCTGGTGCGGGCCCGGTTCCCGCTGGATCCTGGGGCCGTGCGCCGCCGTCGCAGCAGGCAGACTGACTACGTCCCCGACACGGTGGAGGAGGAGATGGCCATGGCCGTCACCGACCCCCACCACACCGACCCACCCGCCCCGGGCGCGTCCCCCGCCCCCGAGCACACCCTGGAGACCCCATGACCTCGCGCATCTTCCTCGTGGACGACCAGTCCCTCGTGCGTGCCGGCTTCCGCATGGTGCTGGACGCCCAGCCGGACATGACCGTCGTCGGCGAGGCCCCCGACGGGCAGTCGGCCGTGGACCAGCTCAAGACCATCGCCGCCGACGTGGTGCTGATGGACATCCGCATGCCCCGCATGGACGGCATCGAGGCCACGCGGGTGCTGCTGGGCCGCGACAAGCACCCCGCCGACGCCGACCCCAAGGTCGTGGTGCTCACCACCTTCGACATGGACGAGTACGCCTACGCCGCTCTGGAGGCCGGCGCGTCCGGCTTCCTGCTCAAGGACGCCGGCCCCGAGGAGCTGCTCACCGCCATCCGTGCCGTGGCCTCCGGTGACGCCGTCGTGGCGCCCTCCACCACGCGCCGCCTGCTGGAGCGCTTCGTGCCCACCCTGAGCGCCGAGGCCGAGGAGGTGGCCAGCCCCGCCGAGCAGCAGGAGTACCTGCGCGAGGTGCTCACCGAGCGCGAGTTCGAGGTGTTCGAGCTGGTGGCCGCGGGCCTGAGCAACACGGAGATCGCCAAGGAGCTCTTCGTGGCCGAGGCCACCATCAAGACCCACATCGGCCGCCTGCTGTTCAAGCTGGGCTGCCGCGACCGCGTGCAGCTGGTCATCACCGCCTACGAGGCCGGCATCGTGGGCCCGCCCGGCGGCACCCGCCCGGCTCCGGGCACCCCCGGCGCCTGAGCCTCCTCGCGTACGGTGGGGGCGCCCGGCGGCACGGTCGGGCCCCCTACCGAGAGCGAGTCACCATGCAGTCCGTCATCTCCTGGGTCGTCAGCATCGTGCTGGCGGTCCTCGTCTTCACAGGGCTCCGCTACGCCCTCATCGAGTGGTTCGGGATGAGCCCCGAGGTGGCCCGCTGGGTCTCCCTCGTGCTGGGCCTGGTCATCCTCATCCCGGGCCGTCAGGCGCTGCGATCGATGACGACGCGCGGCGACGACCGTCCGGCGGCACCCCGCCGCTGAGGAAACCCTCCCCCCTGGGGATGACGGAGCCGCCGGCAGGGCGCGGGCGGCCCTGCCGGCGACGGACTTCCCGCCCGATGCGGCCCTCGTAGCCTCGTGGGCGAGGGGAACGACAGAGGCGTTCCGCGGTCCGGTGAGGGGACGTCGCGGAACGCCTTTGTCGTGCCCGGGGGCGGGGAGGGGTCAGAGCTCGCTGAGCAGCACCGCCGGGTTCTCCACGCAGTCGGCCACGAAGCGCAGGAAGCCCCCGGCCGTGCCGCCGTCGCACACGCGGTGGTCGAAGGTGAAGCCCAGCTGGGCCACCTTGCGCACCGCCAGCTCGCCGTCCACGGCCCACGGCCGGTCGATGATGCGGCCCACGCCCAGCATCGCGGCCTCGGGGTGGTTGATGATCGGAGTGGAGCCGTCCACGCCGAACACGCCGTAGTTGTTGAGCGTGAACGTGCCGCCGGTGAGCTGCGCCGGGGTGAGGCGCCCTTCGCGGGCCAGGCCGGTCAGCTCGCGCAGGGCGGCGGCCAGCTCGGCGGTGGACATGTCCTGTGCGTCGTGCACCACCGGCACCACCAGGCCGCGGGGCGACTGGGCGGCGAAGCCCAGGTTGACCCGTGCGTGGCGCTGGACGGCCACGGCGGTGCCGTCGACCATCTCGACGGAGGCGTTGAGCGCCGGGAAGCGGTGCAGGCCGGCCACCACGATGCGGGCCACCAGCGGCAGCACGCCGATGCCGGCCTCCGGACGGGCCGCCTTGAGCGCGTCCTTGGTGCGCAGCAGCTCGGTGGCGTCGGCGTCCACCCAGGTGGTGGCGTCGGGGATCTCCGAGCGGCTGGCCGTGAGGCGCTCACTCATCATGCGCATGAGGCCGGTGAGCGGGGTGCGCTCGTCGGACAGGCGCGGGGCGTCGTCGACCGGGGCAGCCTCGCGGCCGGGTGCGGTCGGCGCGGTGGGCGACGAGGTGGCCGGCTGGGGCGCGGTGGCCTGCGCGGCGGCCGCGGCGCCCGGGGCGGCAGCGGCCTCCACGTCGGCGCGACGGATCACGCCATCGGGGGCCGAGGGGGTGATGCCCGTCAGGTCGAGGCCCTTCTCGGCGGCCAGGCGGCGCACCAGCGGGGAGATGACCTTGGGCGCCCCCAGGGTGGGCTGCGCGGGTGCGGACTGCGTCGTCGACGGCTCGGACGGCTGCTCGGTGGCAGGCCGTGCCGCCGGTTGCGAGGCAGCCCCGCGGGCGACGCGACGGCGCCGCGCGCCGCCCCCGTGGCCGGTGCCGAAGCCGATGAGCACGGCGCCGGACCCCTCGTCGGTGGTCTCGCCGCCCTCGGTGGGCACGGTGGACCCGGCGCGCTCCTCGGTGCGGTACTGGTCGTGGCCCGCGCGGGGGTCGCCGCCGGCATCGGAGGTGGCCCCGGTGGAGGCCCCGCCCGAGGCGCCGGTGGCCCCGCCCACGGAGATGAGCGGGCGGCCCACCTCCATGACCTGGCCGACCTCGCCGTGCAGCGCCGAGACGGTGCCCGCGAACGGGATCGGCACCTCCACGGTGGCCTTGGCGGTCTCCACGGTCACCACGTTCTGGTCGATGGTGACCTCGTCGCCCACGGCCACGAGCCACTCCACGACCTCGGCCTCGGTGAGTCCCTCGCCGAGGTCCGGCAGCATGAACACCTGCTCGCTCATCGGGCACCTCCCTGTGCGTCGGCGGACGCCCCCGCGTGGGTGAGGTCCGGCTGGTCGTCCCACTGCAGGCGCTCGATGGCGTCGAGCACGCGGTCCACGTTCGGCAGCTGGGTGTGCTCGAGCTTCGGTGCGGGGTAGGGGATGTCGATGCCGGTGACGCGCAGCACCGGAGCGGCCAGCGAGTGGAAGCAGCGCTCCTGCACGCGGGCGGCCACCTCGGCGGCCACGCCGCCGAAGCCCTGGGCCTCGGACACCACGACGCACCGGCCCGTCCTGCGCACGGAGCGCGCCACGCCCTCGTCGTCGAACGGGACGATGGTGCGCAGGTCCACCACCTCGCAGTCGTAGCCCAGCTCGGCGGCGGCCTCGGCGGCCTGCAGGCAGGTCCGCAGCTGCGGGCCGTAGGTCACCAGCGTCACGTCGGAGCCCTCGCGGCGCACCACGGAGGTGCCGAAGGGCTCGCGCTCCACGGGCAGCTCGACCTCCTCCTTGGTCCAGTAGCCCACCTTGGGCTCCATGAAGACCACCGGGTCGTCGCTGGAGATCGCCTCGCGCAGCAGGGAGTAGGCGTCCGCGGGGGTGGCCGGCGTGACCACCTTGAGGCCCGGGGTGTGCGCGTAGTAGCCCTCGGAGGAGTCGCAGTGGTGCTCCACACCGCCGATGCCGCCGGCGTAGGGCACGCGGATCACCATCGGCAGCTGCACCGAGCCGCGGGTGCGGTTGCGCATCTTGGCCACGTGGCTCACCACCTGCTCGAAGGCGGGGTAGCCGAACGCGTCGAACTGCATCTCGACCACGGGGCGGAAGCCCTCAATGGCCAGGCCGACGGCGAAGCCCATGATGCCGGCCTCGGCCAGCGGGGTGTCGAAGCAGCGCTCCTCGCCGAAGTCGCGGGTGAGGCCGTCGGTGATGCGGAAGACGCCGCCCAGGGTGCCGACGTCCTCGCCGAACACGAGCACCTTCTCGTCGGCGGTCATCGCGTCGCGCAGGGCCTGGTTGAGGGCCTGAGCCATGGTCACGGTCATCGGGTGGTCTCCTGGGCGGTGTGGTCCTGGTCGGCGCGGGCGGCGGCCAGCTCGGCCTCCACGACGGCCCGCTGCTCCAGCAGCTGCGGGGTGGGCTCGGCGAAGACGTGCTCGAACAGCTCCAGCGGGTCGTGCTGGACGTCGGCGTTCATGCGCTCGCGCAGGCGGGCGGACTGCTCCTCGCCCTCGGCGTGGATCGCCTCGACGGCGGCCTCGTCGAGCAGGCCCTGGGACAGCAGGTAGCGCTCCAGACGCACGATCGGGTCCTTGGCCACCCAGCCCTCCACCTCGGAGTCCTCGCGGTAGCGGGTGGCGTCGTCGGCGTTGGTGTGGGCGTCCATGCGGTAGGTGTGCAGCTCCAGCAGGGTGGGACCGCCGCCGCTGCGGGCGCGCTCCAGGGCGGCGTCCATGACCGCGGCCACGGCGGCGGCGTCGTTGCCGTCCACCTGCTCGGACGGGATGCCGTAGCCGATGCCCTTGTACGCCAGCGAGGGTGCCTTGGTCTGCTTGGAGAGCGGCACGGAGATGGCGTACGTGTTGTTCTGCACCACGAAGACCACCGGGGCGTTGAACACGGCGGCGAAGTTGAGGCCCTCGTGGAAGTCGCCCTCGGAGGTGGCGCCGTCGCCGATGAAGGCGAGCACCGCGGCATCGGAGCCCTTGCGGGCCAGGGCCGAGCCGGTGCCGGCGGCGTGCACCAGCTGGGTGGCCAGCGGCGTGCACTGCGGGGCGGTGCGGGTGGCGGCCACGTCGTAGCCGGCGTGCCAGTCGCCCTTGAGGAGCGTGAGCACCTCCACCGGGTCGATGCCGCGGGTCACCAGCGCCATCGAGTCGCGGTAGGTGGGGAAGAACCAGTCGTCCTCGCGCAGCGCCTGGGCGCAGGCCACCTGGCAGGCGTCCTGGCCGTGGCTGGAGGGGTACACCGCCAGGCGGCCCTGCTTGGTGAGGGCCGTGGCCTGCTTGTCGAAGCGACGGCCCAGCACCATGCCCCGGTGCAGGGCGAGCAGGCGGTCGGCCTCGGGGAGGCGGTAGCCGCGGGGGTGGGTCTGGGCGGTCAGCTCGCCGCCGGGGGCGATGAACTGGACCGGTTCGCTGCTGGGCAGCAGGTCCTGCGGGGTGGGCATGGGTCCTCCCGGGTGGTGTGACGTGGGCCACCACGCAGTATGGCTCAGGTCGCGTGCAGGGTGTGGTGGGGCGGGGCCGGGCGTCGCCGGGCGGATGGTGTGTTGAACATGTGTTGCATTGCATCGTAAGTGTGTTGTATGGTGGGGGTGTCGATCGGAGGTGGGGGCGCCGTGGTGCGTTCCCGACGCGAGGGGTCACGGGGGTGATCGGTGTGAAGCGGCAGGACGGCGGGGTCGGTGGTGCGTGGACGGATCCCGGGGGACCAGCGGCCGGGAGGGCGGACGACGCGGCGTGCCTGTTCGCGCGGGCTGAGGGGGTCATCGCAGGGCTGCAGACCGTGCGGCCGGAGCTGTGGCGGGTGGCGTCCGACGACCTGGCGCCCCTGGTGGGGATGCTGAGCGATCTCGTGCGGGCGGCCGAGGCGGCGATGACGGGACTGACGGCCGAGGCGTACACCCGGGGCGTGGTCGACGAGTCCCGGGCAGCAGGCACCACGGCCTGGGTGCGTCAGCAGGCGGGCATCGTGGACGCGGGCCGGGCCCACGCCATCGCCACCGTGGGCGAGGCCACCACGGAGCCGGGGACAGGTCCGCTGGCCGATGCGGTCTGGGGTGGCGGGGTCTCGGTCGGTGCTGCGCACGTGATGCTGCGTGAGGCCGAGAAGGTGCGGCCCGTGCTGCCCGGGGCAGACCGGGCGGAGGTGCTGGGCCACTACCTCACGCACGCGGAGAACCTGGCCGCCATGGGGCACACAGCGGGTGACCGTGCGCTGCGGCAGCTGTCGCGCGAGATCATCGCCCGCTTCGGCCAGCACGCCCTCGACGAGCAGGACGACCACGCCAAGGAGTGCTCGGTGCTCACCGAGCGGACGCTGTCCACCGGGCTGGTGCGCTTCACGTGGGAGCTCAACCAGCCCGACGCCGCGCGGGTGCGTGCGGCGGTGGACGGGCTGGCAGCTCCACGGCCCGGGCGGGACGTGGACGGGGAGGTCGTGCGGGACCCTCGGTCCCCGGCTCGTCGCCGCGCGGACGCCCTGCTGGAGCTGGTGGAGCGTGCGCAGGCGGCTGACCGAGACGGCACGGCCGGGGGCTGTGGCCTGTCGGGCTCCACCACGCTCGTGGTGACCCTGGACCACCAGGCGCTCGTCTCCGAGCTGGCGCGGCGGCCTCGTGGCCCCCGCGGGGTGGGATGGGGGCGGGGACTGGCCGACACGGTGGAGGACGCCGGACCGGCAGGTTTTGCCACCACGGTCAACGGAGAGGTCATGACCCCGGCGCAGGTGAGGCAGGCTGCCTGTGACGCGCAGGTGGTCCCGGTGGTCCTCGGCAAGGACTCGGTGCCGCTGGACGTGGGGGAGGCGGAGCGGTTCGCGACCGGTTCCCAACGGATGGCCCTGGCGCGCCGCGACGGTGGCTGCTCCTTCGAGGGGTGTGGACGTCCACCGGGCTGGTGCCACGCGCACCACATCACCCACTGGATCGACGGCGGGCCGACGGACCTGGACAACCTGGTGCTGCTCTGTTCGCGGCACCACACCGTGGTGCACCGGGACGGCCTGACGGCCACTCGCACCGGGAACCGGTGGGTGTGGCACCCGCCCGGTGAGTCCACCGAGCCTGGATGAGGCCCTCGTAGGGTGGCGCCATGCGTCGAACCGCCCTGCTGGCCCTGCCCGTCACCGCCGCCGTGGGGATGGCCGGTGCCGCGGTGGGGGCCCTGTGGGGTGCGCGGCAGATCAGCGGGCCGCAGCGCCCGCCCGTGCCCTACGGGTTCACGCCCTACGAGGTGCGGGTGCCCGACGACGCGGTGGAGGACGTGGAACTTCACGCGGCCGACGGCACGCGCCTGGCGGGCTGGTGGCTGCAGGGGGAGTCCGGCCGGGTGGCGGTGGTGTGCCACGGCCACCGCGGTTCCAAGGCGGACATGCTCGGCATCGGGCCGGGGCTGTGGCGCGAGGGGTGGTCGGTCCTGCTCCTCGACTTCCGCGGCAACGGGGACTCCGCCGACGGCCCGCAGTCCCTGGCGCACTACGAGCAGCTCGACCTCGAGGCCGCCCTCGACTGGGTGGCCGCCCGGCGCCCGGGTGCCGGCATCGACCTCGTCGGGTTCTCGATGGGTGCCGCCGTCGTCCTGCAGGTGGCCGCCCGGGACCAGCGGGTGGCACGGGTGGTTGCGGACTCGTCCTTCGCCGACATGCGCGACGTGGTGGCGACGGCGGCTCGCGGCATGCGGCTGCCCCCGGTGCCGCTGGTGCACCTGGTGGACCGCGTCACGCGATGGCGCTACGGGTACCGGTTCAGCGAGGTGGAGCCGGTGGAAGTGGTGGCCGACATCGCACCGCGCCCGCTGCTGCTCGTGCACGGCACCGAGGACTCCGTGATCCCCGTGGCCCACGCCCACCGGCTGGCGGCTGCGGCCGGCCAGGGGGCCGAGCTGCGCATCGTGGACGGGGTGGACCACTGCGGGGCCTACTTCGCCGACCGGCCCGGCTACATCCGGGCCGTGGCGGACTTCCTCCGCGGCTGAGGCGAGGTCGGTCCCCGACCACCGGCCACCGTGGCGCACCTGCTGTGCGGCCCATGGTCACGTTCCGACAGTGTCGGGCGGAGAGATGAGTGTCCTACGGTCAGGAGTGCCCGACCACTGGCCATTCCCGGAAGATCACATGCCCACTCATCCCGCCGGTCGTCCCGATCCCGTCTCGGATCCCCGCACCCCCTCCCCAGGCCGTGCTGCGCCCTCGCCGCGGCTCATGGTCCCTCTCGTGGGTGCTGGTCTGGGAATGGCTGTCTACCTCGGTCTGCGCCCCTACGGTGACCACTCACAGGACCCTGCCGTGGCCTTGGCCGCCTTCGCCCAGCCACTCTGGGTGGTGGCCCACCTGGCAGGCATGGCGGCACTCGCCTCGGTGGGTTGGGTGGCGGTGCGCTGCTCCGAGCTGGTTCCCGGAAAGGCCTCCCGCATCGCGCGCTGGTGCGGTTGGTGCGGTCTGGTGGGTGCCGGTCTGGTGATGCCCTACTACGGGGTCGAGGCGCTGGCCCTGCACGAGCTGGGTCGTGCCGTGTCAGCAGAGGATCTCGCCCCGGATCAGGCCATGGCACTGGTCGAGGCGGTCCGCGGCAACTTCGTGGGCGTGTCCCTGTTCGCTGCCGGTCTGCTGATGCTCGCTGCGGCCGGGCTGCTGGCGGCCCTGGCGTGGCAGCGGGCAGCCCACGGGGGCCTGCGGTGGGCGGGCTGGCCACTGGGCGGTCTGGTGGCGCTCGTGCTGCCGCAGTACTACCTGCCGCCGGCAGGACGGGTGACCTTCGGTGTCGCCTTCGCCGTGGCCGCCCTCGCATGGGCGGGCGCCGCATGGGCCCAGAGCCCCCGGCACGGTCTCCGGCGCGCCCCCGGGCGCGACCCCGGGGGCGACCTCCGACGCGACCTCTGACCTGCGGGGCAGCCCCTCACACCACCTGACCTGCACCCGTCGGCCCGGCCCGGAACAGCGCTCGGCGCCCCGCCCACCGCATCGGGTGGACGGGGCGCCGGGGCGCTGGGCCGAGCCTTGTGACTCAGGCCTTGGCGGCGGCCTTCTTGGCGTCCTTGCGGTTGCCCTCGGAGGCCAGCTTGGCCTGGGCCTTGGCGCGGGACTGCTCCTCGGTGAGACCCAGGCGCTTGGTGAGCTCCGGCGGCAGCATGCCGTTGTTCTTCATGTAGAAGTGCGAGGCCTGACGGTTGGCCAGCATCTTGGCCACACCCACCGCGGCGCCGGAGAGCAGCGCGAAGGCGGCGGCCTCCTTGATGCCCACCTCCGGGTCGTCCGGGTTCTGGGCCGAGCGGCCGGTGGTGATCTTCCAGGTGCCGTCGGCCACCTTGGAGGCCACGACGCTGGCCACGATCGGCAGCGCGGTCGCGAGGGCCTTGTACGCGAGGTTCATGCAACTCTCCTTCGCCTGCTGGGCGCCGGCGCGGTGTGCGCGGCGGTCGTGCAATCGTTCCCGAGTCTGTCACGACGCACCCGCCCCCGCCCGGTGGTGCGGTGTGACCTCCGCCGGGTGGCATGGCGCGGCCGCCACCGGGTCGGCCGACCGGCGCGCGGGTCAGGGGGTATGTTCGGGGCCACGACAGGGGAGCGCCCGGAGCGTTGAGAGTGCGGGAGACCGCAGACCCTTGGAACCTGGCCGGGACCGCCGGCGGAGGAAGTCGACACAGGAGCGCACATGCCCACCACCGCACAGCCCACTCGCCCCTCCCCGCACCGCAGCACCACGGCCGTCCGGGCCCCCCGTCGCGCGGTCACGACGGGTCTGGCCGCCGTCACCGCCCTCGGCCTGCTGGCGGGGTGCTCCCTGGGCGGCCAGGGTGAGGGGTCCGACCAGGAGTCCTCGTCGCCCTCGCAGGGTTCCGGCGACGGCGCCTCCGACGGTGACCTGGAGGGCCGCACCGTCACTCTCGTGACCCACGACTCGTTCAACCCGCCGAAGGGTGCGCTCAAGGAGTTCACCAAGGACACCGGCATCACGGTCAAGGTGCTGAAGTCCGGCGATGCCGGGGCGCTCACCAACAAGCTGGTGCTCACCAAGGAGAAGCCGCTGGGCGACGTGGTCTTCGGCATCGACAACACGTTCGGCGGCCGGGCCCTGGCCGAGGGCGTGGTGGCCGAGCACGGTGTGTCGCTGCCCCAGGGGGTCGACCGGCACACCATCGAGACCGACGGGGGCGCCCGCCTGGCCCCGGTGGACTACGGCGACGTCTGCGTCAACGTGGACGACACGTGGTTCGAGAAGAAGGGCGTCAACCCGCCCCAGGGTCTCGACGACCTCACCAAGCCCGAGTACAAGGGCCTGTTCGTCACCCCCGGTGCCGCCACGTCGAGCCCCGGTCTGGCCTTCCTGCTGGCCACCATCGGTGCCAAGGGCGACGACGGCTGGGAGCAGTACTGGAAGGACCTCGTGGCCAACGACGCCAAGATCACCGCCGGCTGGGAGGACGCGTACACCGTCGACTTCACCGCCGGCGGCGGCAAGGGGGACCGGCCCATCGTGCTCAGCTACGCCTCCAGCCCGCCCTTCACCGTGCCCGAGGGGGGCAAGGAGCCCACCACCTCGGCCCTGCTGGACACCTGCTTCCGCCAGGTGGAGTACGCCGGCGTGCTCGAGGGCGCCGAGGAGCCCGAGGCGGGCGCGAAACTGGTGGAGTACCTGCTGGGCAAGGACTTCCAGGCCGGGCTGCCGGAGTCGATGTACGTCTACCCGGTGCGCTCGGACGTGGAGCTCCCGGCCGAGTGGGAGAAGTGGGCCCCGTCCGCCAAGGAGCCCATCGAGGTGGACGCCGCCCGCATCCAGGAGCACCGCGAGGAGTGGCTGACGCGCTGGAGCGAGGCCACCGGCCAGTGAGGCGCTCCCGCGGAGGGGCGTGGGTCCCCCTGCTCTGGGCGGCCCTGCCCCTGGCCTTCCTGGCCGTCTTCTTCGTGCTGCCCGTCGGCACGATGGTGGGACGCGGCCTGGCCCCGCACGGCCAGCTCGACCTCTCGGTGGTGCCCGAGGTGCTGGGCCGCAGCCGCACCCTGCGCGTGCTCGGCTTCACCGTGGCGATGGCGCTGGCCGGCACCGCGGTGACCGTGCTGCTCGGCGTGCCCACGGCCTTCGCCCTGTACCGGCTGCGCCTGCCGCTGCGGGGCCTGCTGCGCTCGTGGGTGGTGATGCCCTTCGTCATGCCCACCGTGGTGGTGGGCGTGATGTTCCGCAGCCTGCTCAGCCCGCAGGGGCCGCTGGGATTCCTGGGCTGGGACGGCACGCCGTGGGCCATCGGGGCGGCGTTCGTGTTCTTCAACCTGGCCGTGGTGGTGCGCACCGTGGGCGGGGCCTGGGCCGGGCTGGACCGCCGCGCCGAGGAGGCCGCCGCCTCGCTGGGTGCGGCGCCCTGGCAGGTGCTGCGCGACATCACCCTGCCCCGCCTGGCCCCGGCCATCACGAGCGCCGCGGTGGTGGTCTTCCTGTTCTGCAGCACCGCCTTCGGGGTGGTGCTCACCCTCGGCGGGTTGCGCTACCGCACCCTGGAGACCGAGATCTACCTGCTGACCACCCAGTACCTGGACCTGCGGGCCGCCGCCGTGCTCTCGGTGCTGCAGGTGGTGACCGTGGCCCTGCTCGTGGGGACGGCCGCCCGGCTGCGCGGCTCCGCGCGGGCCACGGGGGCGGGGGCGGCGCCGCGCCCGGTGCGCCGGGGCGACCTGCCCGCGGTGGCCGTGGCTGTGGCCGTGCTGGCCTTCGTCACCGCACCGGTGGCCACCTTGGTGGTGCGCTCGCTGCAGGTGCGCACCGCGGAGGGGACTGCCTGGTCGCTGCGCAACTACCGCGCTCTGTCCTCCCCGGAGGCGGCCGCCGACGCCGGCCTCCAGGTCACTGTGCTCCAGGCGCTGGAGAACTCCTGGCGCGCCGCGGTGGACGGCACGATGGTGGCGCTCGTGCTGGGGGTGCTCGTCGCCATCGCGCTCTCGCGGCCCACCCGCACGCCGGCCCGGGCGGCCACCGTCCGCGTGCTCGACCTGCTCTTCATGGTGCCGCTGGGGGTCTCCGCGGTGACGGTGGGCTTCGGCTTCCTCATCGCCCTGGACTCCCCGCCGGTGGACCTGCGCAGCTCACCGCTGCTCGTCCCGTTGGCGCAGGCGCTCGTGGCCGCCCCGCTGGTGGTGCGCACCCTGACCCCGGTGCTCCAGGGCATCGACGACCGGCAGCGGCAGGTGGCCGCCTCCCTGGGGGCCCCGCCGTGGCGGCAGTTCCTCACCGTGGACGCCCGCCTGGCCGCCCGCCCCGCTGCCGCTGCGGCTGGCTTCGCGCTCGCGGTGTGCCTGGGGGAGTTCGGCGCCACGAGCTTCCTGGCCCGACCGGACGCCCCGACCGTCCCCGTCGTCATCGCCGAGCTGGTGGGCCGTCCCGGCGGCTCCGGCTTCGGCCTCGCCCTGGCGGCCAGCGTGCTGCTGGCCGCCGTGACCGTGGCCGTCATGGCCGTGGTCGACCGCCTCGCCCCGTCCGCCGGAGGTTCCTGGTGACGTCATCCGATGCCGAGCCCACCCGCCCCGCCGAGACCGACCGCCCTGCCGAGACCGACCGCCCTGCCGAGACCGCCGGCCCTGCCGAGACCGACCGCCCCGCTGGCCTGGAGGTGCGCGGCGCCACCGTGGACTTCCCCGCGCGCCGTGGCTCCGTCCGCGCCCTGGACGCCGTGGACCTCGACCTGCCCCGCGGCACCATGACCGCCGTCCTCGGCCCCTCCGGGTGCGGCAAGAGCACGCTGCTGCGTGTGGTGGCCGGCCTCGAGCAGGTCGCAGCCGGCACGGTGTGCTTCGGCGGACGGGAGGTCACCGGCGTGCCACCGCACCGCCGCAACTTCGTGCTCGTCTTCCAGGACGGCCAGTTGTTCGACCACCTCTCCGTGGCCGACAACGTGGGCTACGCCCTGCGCCTGCGCGGCGTCTCCCGCGCCGCCCGCCGGCAGCGCACGGCCGAGCTGCTGGAGCAGGTGGGCCTGCCCGGCACCCAGGACCGCGACCCGCGCACCCTCTCCGGCGGCCAGCGGCAGCGTGTGGCCCTGGCGCGGGGGCTGGCCGCGGACCCGGACGTGCTCCTGCTCGACGAGCCCCTCAGCGCCCTCGACCGCGACCTGCGCGTGGCCCTGGGGCAGGACCTGCGGCGCCTCGTGGCCGAGAGCTCGACCACCGCGCTGCTGGTGACCCACGACCACGACGAGGCCCGGCTGGCCGACGCCGTGGTGCTCATGGACGCCGGCCGGGTGCTGCGCCGCGGCTCCCCGGAGGAGGTCCTCGGCTGACTGCGGTGGCACTCGTGCCGCCGGCGGGCGACGATGGTGGGCATGACCCAGACCCCCACCGGTGACCTCGCCGCACGCCTGGCCGCCATCACCCACCGCTTCCGTGCCTCCGAGGAGGTGGAGGACCTCGCCGCGGAGATCTGCCGCGCGGCCCGCGAACTCGTGGGCGAGGGGTGCGAGGTGGCCGTGACGCTGCTGCGGGCCGGGGGCCGCATCGACACCGTGGCCGCGACGGTACCGGTCTGCTTCGAGGTGGACCGCTTCCAGGAGCAGTACGGCGAGGGGCCGTGCGTCTCGGCCGTCCGGGAGGCCCCGGTGACCCACCTGCCCGACACGGCCACCGACACCACCTGGCCCCGCTTCAGCCGCTGGGCCGCCGACCACGGCGTGGCCTCGATGATGGGCGTGCGCCTGCACACCTTCGAGGGGGCGGTCGACGAGGTCGGCGGCGCCGGCCTGGGGGCGCTGAACTTCTACGCCGACGCCCCGCACCGTTTCGACGACGACGCAGAGCACCGGGCTCGCCTGGTGGAGGCCCCCGCCTCGCTGGCGCTGAGCCACCGCCAGCACATCAGCCACCTGCACCGCGCCCTGGACAGCCGGGACCTCATCGGGCAGGCCAAGGGTGTGCTCATGGAGCGCACTGGGGCCGGCCCCGAGGGGGCCTTTGAGTTGCTGCGCCAGCGCTCCCGCACCACCAACGTGCGGCTGGCCGAGGTGGCCCGCGAGGTCGTCACCGGGGACACAGGGGACTGATGGATGCGCCGGAGGGCGGCCCGTCGGTGACGGACCGCCCTCCGGGTGTGTGGGGTGCGGGGGTCACTCGGTGGAGAGCCACCCCTGCTGCAGACCCACCACTGCCGCGATGAAGCCCACGAGCATGATGCCGAACACGACCCACTCGTAGCCCTTCATGGCCGGGCGCACGCGCCCCTCCTTCTGGGCCCACAGGTAGACCAGTAGGCCGGGCACGTAGAACAGCATGGTCATGAGCAGGTAGTTCAGGCCGCCGGCGTAGATCAGCCACAGCGAGTAGAGCGCGGCGATGGCGGCCATCACCACGTGCACCATCGAGGCGCCCCGGCCGTTGCGGTGGCGCCAGGCCAGGGCCGCGCCGTAGAGGGCCGAGAGCAGATAGGGCAGCAGGATCATCGAGCCGGCCATGAGGATGACCACCAGGTAGTTGGACCCGGCGAAGTGGGCGTAGATGATCGAGGCCTGCAGCGCGAGGGCGCTCACGAGCACCGACCACGTGGCGGTGCCGTGCTTGTTCTCCGTGGCCAGGCCGCGGGGCATGGCGCCGTCGCGGGCGGTGACGCTGAGGATCTCGGCGCACAGCAGCATCCAGGCCAGCAGGGCGCCGATGACGGAGACCAGCAGTCCCACGCTCACCAGGCCGGCACCCCAGGGGCCGACGGCCTCCTTGAGCACGCCTGCCATGGACGGGTCCTGCAGGCCGGCCAGCTCGGCCTGGCTGAGGATGCCGGCGCTGAGCATGTTGACCGCCACCAGCAGGGCGATGACGCCGAGGAAGCCCACCACGGTGGCCTTGGAGATGTCCTTGCGGTTGCGGGCGCGCTGGGAGTACACGGTGGCGCCCTCGATGCCGACGAACATCCACACGGTCACGATCATCATGCCGCGCACCTGGGTGAGAATGCTGTCGCCGGTGGTCTCGTGGCCCCAGAAGTCGGTGGAGAAGACGCCGTAGTCCCAGGCCACGGCCGTGAGCACCACGAAGGCCAGGATGGGCACGATCTTGGCGATGGTGATGACCAGGTTGAAGCCCGCGGCCTCCCGGACGCCGCGCAGCATGAGGGCCACGTAGAGCCACAGCAGCACGGTCTGCCCGGCCAAGGAGGCGAGCGTGTTGCCCTCGCCGAAGATGCTCGGCCACCAGAGGCCGAGCGTGGAGAAGACGAGGATGAAGTAGGAGAGGTTGCCCAGCAGGGCGCTGATCCAGTAGCCCCAGGCCGAGGAGAAGCCGAGGAAGCGACCGAAGCCGTCGCGGGCGTACCCGTAGACGCCGCCGTCGGGGTTCGGGGCCAGTCGGGCCAGGAGCGTGAAGGTCAGGGCGAGCATGAGCATGCCGACGCCGGTGATGCCCCACCCGATGAGGAGGGGGCCGGGGGCCGCGGCCTGTGCCATGTTCATGGGCAGGCCGAAGATGCCGCCGCCGACCATGGAGCCGACGACCAGCGCGGTGAGCTGCGGCAGGCCGAGGGTCGACTGCTTCTGGTCGCCGTCGGTGCCGCCGGAGCCGCTGGTGGGCTCGGTGTCAGGGGTGGTGAGGGGGGTTGCCATGCGCACATTCTGCACGGCTCGGGCCCGGTTCCCGGGGTGCCGAGCGTGACGCTCCCCGCATCAGCTGTGCGGCCGGTCACACGCTCGTGGGGCGATTCGTTGACGTGGTGCCGAATGCGGGGGAGGGGAGCGGGTCTTGCACGACGGGCAAGTTTGCACGCAGTGCATCTTCCTTCCTACGCTGGTGCCATGTCACTGAGAGCGGCCCACAAGGAACGCACGCGGGCAGCCCTCGTGGCTGCCGCGGCCCGGGTCGTCGACTCCGACGGCATCGCCGCGCTGACGGCCGAGGCCGTGGCCGAGCAGGCCGGCGTCTCGCGCCGCACCCTCTTCAACTACTTCGGCAGCGTCGAGGAGTGCCTGCTGGCCCCGGTCGGCTCCGCGCTGGAGGCGGTCGTGGCCGAGTTCGACCGGGCGCCGGCCGGCACGCCGCCGCTCGACGTGCTCCGTGAGGCCCTGCCGCGCGTGTTCGACGAGGCGCGTTTCGAGCACTTCGCCCGCATCCGCGCCGTGGCCACCTCCAGCCCCACCCCCGAGCGGGCCGAGGCCACGTTGGTGGCCCGCTGCGTCGCCGATGCCGTGCACCTGCTGAGCGATCGCCTGCGCACCCCCGGCGGGTCGGTCGACCGGCTCTACCTCGGGGGGCTGGTCCGCAGCGGCCTCGGCGTCATCGAGACCGCGGCCGGGGTCTGGCTGGAGGAGACCTCCGGGCGGGCCGACGCGGACTCCCGCGCCCTCTTCCTCGAGCACGCCCGCCGTGCCCTGGACCACCTGCGTGCCGGGTACGGCAGCGCCCCCGCTTCCCCCGAACCCTCCCTCGACACGACCACCCTCCCCACGACCCCGGAAGGACGGGCCTGATGGCCGAACGTCTCTACTCCCTCGGCCACTGGGCCTCCCGCCACGTGTGGCCGGTCCTGCTGGCCTGGCTCCTCGTGCTCGGCGCCGTCGGCGGTGCCGCCGCGGCCTTCTCCAAGCCGCTGAGCACCGAGTTCACCATTCCCGGCACCGAGTTCCAGCGGGTCAATGACCAGCTGAAGTCCGAGCTGCCCGACGCCGCCGGCGGTGTGGGCACCGTCGTGTTCTCCACGCGGGACGGCTCGGAGTTCACCTCCGAGCAGCGCCGCGCCATCGCCGCCACCGTCAAGGACTTCGCCGACTCCGAGGGCGTGACCGGGGCGGAGAACCCCTTCGCCCTGCAGAAGCGCATCGACGGCAGCGGCGACGAGCTGGAGAAGGGCCGCAAGGAGCTGGCCTCCGGTCGCAAGGAGGTGGAGGCCGGGCGCGAGAAGCTCGAGAAGGCGAAGGCCGACCTCGCCGACGGCCGCAAGCAGCTGGAGAAGGGCCGCAAGGAGCTGGCCTCCGGCCGCAAGCAGCTCGAGGGCAAGCGCACCGAGCTGGAGCAGGCCGAGGAGCAGCTCGCCGCCCTGCGCGCCCAGGCCGGGCCGGACGACCCCCGCGTGCAGGGCATGACCGCCCAGCTCGAGCAGGGCCGCGCCCGCCTCGAGGCCGGCGAGAAGGAGCTCGAGGCCGGGCAGGCCGAGCTGGAGCGCAACGAGAAGAAGCTCCGCGCCGGCCAGCAGCAGGTGCGCCAGAACGAGAAGAAGCTCGACGACGCCGAGTCCGACCTCGCCGACGGCCGCACGCAGCTGGAGCAGGGCGAGGCCCAGCAGAAGATGTCCGAGGGCATGCGCTTCGTCGCCTCCTCCGGCACCACCGCGTACACCCAGATCCGCTTCACCGAGCAGCTCAACAGCCTGCCCATCGAGCAGCGCGAGGCCGTCATGGCCAAGGCCGACGGGCTGTCCGAGCACGGCATCACCACCACCTTCTCGGAGGAGATGAGCCAGGACCCGAGCTCCATCATGGGGCCCGGCGAGATCATCGGCCTGGCCGTGGCCGCCCTCGTGCTGCTGGTCATGCTCCGCGGCCTGCTCGCCGCCGGGCTGCCGCTGGTCAACGCCGTCATCGGCGTGGCCGTCGGGGTCGGGGCCGCCATGGCCCTCAGCTCGGTGGTGACGATGCAGAGCATCACCCCGGCGCTGGCCGTGATGCTCGGCCTGGCGGTCGGCATCGACTACACGCTGTTCATCCTGCACCGCCACCGCACCCAGATGGCCTCCGGCATGGACAAGCACGAGTCCCTCGGCCTGGCCACCGGCACCGCGGGCAACGCCGTGGGCGTGGCCGGCGCCACGGTCGTCATCGCCCTAGCGGCGCTCACCCTCACCGGCATCCCCTTCCTGTCCGTGATGGGCCTGGTGGCCGCCGGCACCGTGCTGGTGGCGGTGCTGCTGGCCTGGACCCTGGGGCCGGCGCTCATGTCGCTCCTCGGTGACCGCGTGCTCGGCCGTCGTGGTCGCGCCGCCCGCCGCGCCGAGCTGGACGCCCGCGCCCACGCCGCCACCCCGGCCGAGAAGCGCGCCGCCGGTGGTGCGACCTCGGCCTGGAAGCACGTCACGCCCGAGGACGACCACCCCCGCTGGACCCGCTGGGTGACCCGTGCCCCGTGGCTCACCGTGGCCGCCGTGGTGGCCGTCCTGGGCACGATGGCGTGGCCGGTCACCGACATGCGCCTGGGCATGCCCGACGGCTCCACCGCCCCTGCGGCGTCGCAGGGCTACCAGACCTTCGACACCATCCGCGAGGAGTTCGGTCCCGGTGCCAACGGCGCCCTGGTGGCCATGGCCGAGGCGCCCGAGGGTCTGAGCAAGGCCGAGGTGGCCGAGCGCCAGACCTCCATCGGGATGGCCCTCAAGGACGTCGAGGGCGTGGACCACGTGGTGCCCATCGGCACCAGCGAGGACCGCTCGGTGATGGCCTTCCAGATCACGCCGACCACCGGCCCCGGCGACGCGGCCACCGTGGACACCGTCAACCGCCTGCGCGACGCCGCCACCGGCATCGAGCAGGAGGACCACGTGGAGCTGGGCTTCACCGGCCTCACCGTGGCCAACATCGACGTCTCCGACGCACTGGCCAGCAGCCTGCCGCTGTACCTGGCCGTGGTGGTGGGCCTCAGCCTGCTGCTGCTGGTGCTCGTCTTCCGCAGCCTGCTCGTGCCGCTGGTGGCCACCGCCGGCTTCCTGCTGAGCGTCGGGGCGGCCTTCGGTGCCGTCGTCGCGGTCTACCAGTGGGGCTGGCTGGGCCCGGTCTTCGCGGTCAACGAGGGCGGACCCATCCTGTCCTTCCTGCCCACCATCGTCATCGGTGTGCTCTTCGGGCTGGCCATGGATTACCAGATGTTCCTCGTCTCCGGCATGCGCGAGGCCTGGGCCCACGGGGCCAGCGCCCGCGAGGCGGTGCACAAGGGCTTCGGCGCCGGGGTCTCGGTGGTCACGGCCGCCGCGCTCATCATGGTGTCGGTGTTCGCCGGCTTCATCCACGCCGAGCTGGTGATGATCCGGCCGATGGGTCTGGGCCTGGCGCTGGGCGTGCTCGTGGACGCCTTCGTGGTGCGCATGACGCTCACCCCGGCCCTCATGCACCTCCTGGGCGAGAAGGCGTGGTGGATGCCGCGCTGGCTCGACCGGCTGCTGCCGGACCTCGACGTGGAGGGCACCAAGCTGCAGCGCAGCCACGGTGTGGACGCCGAGGGGCACACCACGGCGTGACCCGACGGTCGGGGGAAGGTGGCCCGCCGTAGGCTGCCCCCGATGACGACGCAGGCGGCGCAGGTGCAGGAGAAGGCCTTCTCGAGGGAGGTCTGGATCCTCATCGGCGCCGCCTTCGTCGTGGCCGTGGGCTTCGGCATCGTGGCCCCGGCCATCCCGCAGTTCGCCCGGAGCTTCGGGGTGGGCCCCACCGCCGCGGCCACCATCGTGTCCACCTTCGCCGCCTTCCGGCTGCTCTTCGCCCCGGTGGGAGGGCGCCTCTCGGAGCGGTTCGGCGAACGGCCCGTCTACCTCGTGGGCCTGCTCGTGGTGGCGCTCTCCACGGCCGCGGCCGGGCTGGCCTCGAGCTACGGCTGGTTGCTGGCCTTCCGGTCCGTCGGCGGCATCGGCTCCACGATGTTCACCGTCTCGGCGGTGGCGCTCCTCGTGCGGCTCTCCCCGCCCACCCACCGGGGGCGGGTCTCGGCCGCCTACGGCTCGGCCTTCCTGCTGGGCAACGTCTTCGGACCCGTGCTCGGGGGGCTGCTCGCGCCGCTGGGGCTGCGCGCGCCCTTCCTCATCTACGGCGGCTCGCTGCTGGTGGCCGCGGTCGTGGTGGGCCTGGGGATCCGCCCCGAGGCCATCCGATCGCCGGCCGGGGTCGGGGCCGTGCCGCCGCGCATGAGCGTCCGCGAGGCCTGGGGCGACCCGGTCTACCGTGCCTGCCTCACCAGCGGCTTCGCCAACGGGTGGGCCAACTTCGGCGTCCGTGTGGCGCTGGTGCCGCTGTTCGTGGTGGAGGTGCTCCACGCCGGTCCGCAGACCGCCGGGTTCGCGCTGGCCGCGTTCGCCGTGGGCAACGTGGCCGTGCTCAACCACGCCGGACGTCTGAGCGACCGCATCGGCCGCCGCCCGCTGGTGCTGGGCGGGTTGGTGCTCTGCGGCGTGTTCACGGCCTTCTCCGGCGTCATCACCAACGTGTGGGTGTACCTCGCGGTGATGGCGGTGGCGGGCGTCGGCGCCGGTCTGCTCAACCCCGCGCAGCAGGCCGCCGTGGCCGACGTGGTGGGCAACGAACGCTCCGCCGGCACGGTGCTCGCCGGCTTCCAGATGGCGCAGGACGTGGGCGCCATCCTCGGCCCGATCCTCGTCGGGCTGGTGGCCGAGCACTACGGCTACGGGGTGGCCTTCGCCCTCACCGGCGTGGTGATGGGGGTGGCGCTGCTGGTGTGGATCGGTCGCCGCGAGACCGCCCGCGCCGCCGTGCACTGACCCGGCCCACACCCCCTCGCCGCTCACAGGTTCCTGGGGGCAGATCCACAGCGCCACCACAGCGCCTCCGGGGGTGTTCTCCCAGAGTCGCCCCGTTGTCCACCCGTCACCGGCAACCGCTGCCGGTCCGGGGTCCTCCCGGGAGACGACAGGAGTGCGTCATGGCACCTCGCTTCAGCAAGCCCCTCACCCTGGCGGCCGTCGCCGTCGCCGGTGCGTCCGTCGCCCTCGCCGCCCCGGCCCTCGCCGACGGGCACACGGGCGGCAGCGGCCAGGCCTCCAGTTCCACTGCCAGCAGCGTGACCCCCGGCGACCAGGTCACGGCGGGGGACCAGGCGGCCCCCGGTCGGCAGGGCGACACCGACCGGGAGCGTCCCGACGACGTGCGCGGCCCGCAGGACGGCCCCGGCGGCCACCACGGCCACGGCCCGCAGGGCGGCCCGGAGCACGAGCACCGTGGCGGGCCCTCCCTCGACGCGGCCGCCGAGACCCTGGGCCTGACCACCGACCAGCTCCGCGAGAAGCTCGGGGACCAGACCCTGGGCGAGGTCGCGGACGCTGCCGGCGTGGACCGCGAGACGCTCGTGGACGCGATGCTCGCCGACGAGAAGGAGCGCCTCACCGAGATGCTCGACGAGCAGCTGCCCGAGCCGGGTGAGCGCGGCGACCACGGTGAGCAGGGCGATCGCGGCGACCACGGCGACCACGGCGAGCGCAGCGAGCAGGCCCCCTCCGCCGGGGACGGTGAGACCTCCGACGACGCGGCGACCACCGCGCCCGCCCCGGACGCCGCTGCCTCGGCCTCCTGAGGACCTCGCTCAGTGCGCCGCGGAGTCGCCCCCGGCCTCGGCCGTGGCCGCCTCCGCGGCGCTGCGCGGCAGGGCCAGTGCCAGCGAGGCCACGGCCAGCGCAGTGGTGGTGGGCACCACCATCGCGCCGCCCATGCCCCAGTGCAGGCTCGTCCACCCGATGAGGGCGGGGCCCGCCAGGAAGGTCAGGTAGCCCGCGCCGGCCACCACGGCCAGCATCCGTCCGCCGCCGAGGTGCCCGGCCATGCCGTAGATCAGGGGCGCCAGGACGGCCACGCCCGTGCCCACCAGCAGCCAGCCGAGCAGCACCACCCAGAACGCGTCCTGGGTGACACCCACCAGGTAGCCCACGGCCGCGATGCCGGCGCCCCCGGCCAGGGCGGTGCGGGCGCCGAGGCGCTCCACCAGCCAGTCACCGCACAGGCGCAGGGTCACCATCGCAGCCGAGAACACGGCCAGCCCCGCCGCGCCCCGGCCGGGGGAGACGCCGGTGACGTCGGTGACGTGGATGGTGGACCAGTCCCAGCCGGTCCCCTCGGTGATGCCGAAGAGCACCGCCATCGCGGCCAGCAGCCAGGTCACCGCCGGCAGCCGGGTGCGGTGGCCCTCCTCGGTGCGGTGGGAGACCACGGGGGTGTCCGGCGTGCCAGGTGCGGTGACGGCCAGGAGACCGCCGGCCAGCACGACGGCCGCCAGCGTGGCCGCCACCACCGTGCCACCCGGCCCGTCGGTGAGCAGCCCGGCGAGCAGCACCGCGCTGGCCCCCAGGAGCGACCCGACCGAGAAGAACGCGTGCAGGGTGCTGAGGATGCGCCGGCCCGACCGCTTCTCGGCGTGCACGGCCATGGCGTTCATGGAGACGTCCATGGCCCCGTTGCCCAGGCCCAGCAGCACCGCGGCCGCCAGCACCATCGGCCAGGAGGTCGCCGCCGCGAGCACGGCGAAGGCCACCAGCATCACCCCCGCGCCCACCACGGTGGGGCGGCGTGCGCCGATGCGGTCGGCGAGGCGCCCGGTCACCTGCATGGTCACCGCCGCTGAGCAGCCGAGCACCACGAGCAGCACGCTCACGTCGCCCTCGTGGATGCCGACGCGCTGCCGGACGCTGGCCAGCAGCCCGCCCCAGGTGCCGATGAGGAAGCCGTTGACCACGAAGATCGCGGCCGTGTGCGGGGCGGCGGTGAGGGCGGGGCGCAGCATGGGCCGCATCCTCCCAGACCCCACGTCGCCGTAGCCTTCCGTGCATGAACCGTTCCGTGCTGCGCACCGAGGTCTGGCTGGTGCTCGGCCTCTCCCTCGGGGCCTCGGCCGTCTGGTCGCTGCTGCGGCTGGTGGACCTGCTCACGCGGCCCGGCGGGCTGGCGGGCGCCACCACGCGCATGAACGTGCCGGCCGACCCGGGGCGCCCGTGGCTGTCGGTGGCCACGGAGCTGGTGGGAGTGGGCCTCGCCCTCGTGCCGGCCGCCCTGGTGCTGTTCCTCCTCGGCCGCGATGCCGTGACGGGCCGGGATGACGCTGCGGCGCCGGGCACGACGGGTGCCACGGGCCGGGGCGCCGCGGACACCCGGGACGCGGACCGCCCCCTCCTGGCCGGGGCCCGCCGTCTCGGCCTCGACCTGCGCCGCCCCGGGCGAGACCTGCGCGACGCCACGCTGCTGGCCGCCCTCATCGGCATCCCCGGGCTGGGGCTCTACCTGGTGGCCACGGCGGCCGGGGTGAACACCACCGTGCAGGCGGCCTCCGAGGGGGCGCCGTGGTGGTCGCTGGGTCTCCTCGTGCTGGCGGCCGTGAAGAACGGCGTGCTCGAGGAGGTGGTGCTGGCCTACCTGCTCACCCGCGCCCGGCAGCTCGGCCGGGGGCCGGTGGCGGCGGTGGTGGCGGTGGCCCTGCTGCGCGGCTGCTACCACCTCTACCAGGGCATCGGCGGGGGAGTGGGCAACGTGGCCATGGGCCTGCTGCTGGGGGCCTGGTTCCTGCGCACGCGCCGCGTGGCGCCGTTGGTGGGGGCGCACGTGCTCATCGACCTCGTGGCCTTCGTCGGGTACGCGCTCGTGGCCCCGCAGGTCGACTGGCTCTGAGCGAGCCGCGGGTGAGGTCAGCCTCACCTCACGTAGGCTGCGCGCATGGCCCAGCCGACCTTCCGTGACTTCCGTGCCACCGTCGCCGCCGTGCGCCGGGTCTCACCGAGCTTCGTCCGCGTCACCCTGCGCGATCCGGACCTGCGCCGCTTCGGCGACACCTGTCTGGACCAGCGCATCAAGCTCGTGTTCCCCCTCGAGGCCGGCCCCGACGCACAGCCGGACGCCGATCCCTTCGCCAGCTTCCCCACCGGCGACACCTGGTACCTGGAGTGGCGCGAGATGCCCGAGGACCGCCGCAACACCTTCCGCACCTACACCCCCTCGGCCGTGCGCCGCTCCGAGGGCGAGGTGGACGTGGACGTGGCCGTGCACGGCGACACCGGCCCGGGGTCCCGCTGGGCGCTGGGCGTGCAGGTTGGGGACCCGGTCATGCTCTGGGGGCCCGATGCCGAGGTGCCCGGCCACGAGGCGGCCGGCGTGGACTGGACGCCCGGCACGGCCGAGCGCTTCCTGCTGGCCGGCGACGAGACGGCACTGCCCGCCATCGTGAACGTCCTGCGCGTCCTCGACCCGCTGGCCACCGGCCAGGCCTTCCTCGAGGTGCCCTCGGCCGACGACGTGCGTCCCGTCATCGCGCCGACGGGGGTGGACGTGGTCTGGCTCCCGCGCGATGCCGGGCAGGCACCGGGGGAGCGCCTCGTCGCCGAGCTGCCGGCGCGCCTGACGGTGGAGCCCGGGGCGTCAGGGGTCGCGGCGGATACCCACGCCTCCGACGCCCCGGACGTCACCGACGACGCCGAGGCCGTGCCGTGGGAGCTCGCCGAGGTGACCGGCGCCGGGCAGGCCTACGCCTGGCTGGCCGCCGAGTCCGGCACCGTGAAGGCCCTGCGCCGCCACCTCGTGCGAGAGCGCGGCTGGGACCGCCGGCAGGTCGCCTTCATGGGCTACTGGAAGCAGGGCGTCAGCCAGGTCTGACCGCTCAGAGGGCGGCCACCAGGTAGCCGTCGTGCTCGTCGTCCCACCACAGCTCGGCCACGTCCTCGGTGTCGGCGGCCTTGCAGAACTGCAGGAAGCTCGAGTACCCGAGGGCCTTCTCGGTGAACTCGCTCTCGTGGTGGCGCAGGCGGTCCTTGAGACCGGACAGCGGCACGCCGTCGCCCTCGGGGTCCTCCTCGTCGAGCACGCGGCGCAGCAGGTCGAAGGCCACCTCGCGGTCGGCCTCGCCGGGCAGCTCCACCACCGGGTCGCCTGAGGAGGGGCCGTCCGAGAGGGTGATGACGCCCCGGTCGTCGAGGTGCTTGAGCAGCTCGCCGAAGGCGCGGAAGCCGAAGTCGGCCTCGGAGAAGGTGGGGTCCTTGCGTAGCAGGGTGCGCTTCAGTGCCGATGCCGTGACGGCCCCGCTGGTGGTGCGTGCCAGGCCGGCCACCGTCTGGGCCACGAGCGGCGCGATGGCGCCCGTTCCCTGGTTGGCGGTGGCCACCTCCTCGCCGTCCGGGGTGGTCTTGGCGCCGCGGCCCCGGCCCGAGGACTTGCCGCCCTTGGGCTTCTCCTCGGCCTTCCCGGCCTCGGGGGTGGTGGGGGTGTCCGTGCTCTCCGGTGGGCCGGCATCGGCCTTGGCGGAGGCCTTGGTCTTGCCCTTGCCGCGGCCGCCGGAGGACTTCTTGGAGTCCTCGGCGGGCACGTGCGGGTCCACGCCGTCGAGGGTGTCGTAGAAGAGGAACTCGTCGCAGCTGGGCGGCAGCATCGCCGAGGTGGAGTTGCGCACGCCCACGCCGATGACGTTCTTGTTCAGCTCGCGCAGCTTGTGCACCAACGGGGTGAAGTCGGAGTCACCGGTGCAGATGGCGAAGGTGGTGATGTAGTCGCGCTCGAAGGCCATCTCGATGGCGTCGACCACCATCTTGATGTCGGCGGCGTTCTTGCGGCTGGCCCCCATGCGCTGGGGCATCTCGATGAGCTCCACGTGGCTGCGGGTCAGCATGCGGCGGTCCTCGTCGAAGTAGGACCAGTCCGCGTACGCCTTGCGCACCACCACGCGGCCGCGTTCGGCCAGGGCGTCGGCGATGGGCTTGAGCTCGAAGGCCATGCCCCCGAGGTGGTCGCGTGCCCCGAGCGCGAGGTTCTCGTAGTCGACGAACAGTGCGATGCGGTCTTCTTCCACCCGCCCGAGCCTACGCGACCCGGTCCCGGCCAGTACCGAAGCATGCACCCCCTTGCATATGCGCGGAATCGCATACTACGATCAGGGCATGGACCACGAGGACGTCGACCTCCGTACTCGCGCCGCCGCCATGTTCCGGGTGCTCTCCTCGCCCATCCGCCTGCAGCTCCTGGAGCTGCTGGCCGGTGGGGAGCGGACCGTCACCCAGCTCGTGGAGGCCACGGGTCACTCCCAGCCGCTGGTCTCCCAGCACCTGCGCGTGCTGCGCGACCAGTGCCTGGTGACCACCCGGCGACAGGGGCGGGAGTCGCACTACTCGGTCCTGGACGACCACGTGCTCCACGTGGTCGCCGACGCCCTGGCGCACGCCCGGGAGCACTGCCACGACGACCCCGGCCCCGGGGCCACCGAGAAGCACGACCAGGAGGACGCATGACCACCACCGCCCACCCCAGCCACGAGACCCACGCCCACACCCACGGCCCCGACTGCGGCCACCAGGCCGTGGTGCACCTGAACCACGTGGACTACCTGCACGACGGCCACGCCCACCGTGAGCACGAGGGCCACTACGACGAGTGCGCCACCTGCACCTGCGGCTGCGAGGGCCCCTGCGCCACCTGCGCCAGCACGGAGTGCTCCTGCACCGAGTGCGTGCACGCCACCTGCGAGTGCTCCAACTGCTCCGACAGCTGCAGCACCTGCACCTGCGCGCAGTGCACCTGCTCCACCTGCCAGCACGGCTGAGCAGGCCTCCCGGCACGACGGAGGGGGCGGACCACCTGGTGGTCCGCCCCCTCCGTCGTGCGTGCCGGGGTCAGCCGTCCAGGACGTCGTGGCGCAGCGCCCACCAGTTGACGGGCACGGCGGCCAGGGCGAGCGCGGTGCGCGGGTGGGAGACGCCGCGGCGCGCCACCCAGGCGATGGCCTGGCGCTCGAGCCACAGTCCACCGGCGGCGCCGGCCGCCAGCAGCACCACGCCGGGGAAGACGATGCGCTGCCAGGGGATCTCCGGCTCGTCGAGGCCCTGGGCCGTGCTCGGGAGCTCGGCCTCGGTGGGGTGCTCCGCGAGCTGCGTGGTGTCCTCACCGGCCACGGGCTCGGCGCCCTCGGTGAGGCTCCACGAGGCCTCGGCGGTGCCGGGGGCCACCGGGTCGGGGCGCAGTGCGATGGTGGCCGCGGCGCCGGCGATGATCAGCCCCTGCACGGGCCAGCGGCGGCGCCAGTCCGGGATCCACTCCGGCAGCGCGGTGCTCGCGGTGACCAGGCCGGTCAGGACCAGCGCCGGGGCCAGCTGGAAGGCGTCCCGGCGCACGGTCTGCTGGGGCAGCGAGTGGTCCACTCAGTCCTCCCGGGCCTGGTAGGTGCCGGTGAGGGTCCCCCGGCCGATGGTGTGGAACAGCATCGTGAACGCGGCCACGGTGGCGCTGGCCGAGTTGTCCAGCCCCAGGTCCTCGGTGTCCAGGGCGTGCACGGCCAGGATGTAGCGGTGCGGGCGGTCGCCGGGGGGCGGGGCCATGCCGGCCCAGGCCTTGGCGCCGGTGTCGGCCGAGACCATGAAGGCGCCCTCGGGCAGGTTGTGGCCGCCCTCGGCGCCGGCGTCCGCGGCCAGCTCGGTGACCGAGGCGGGGATGTTCAGGACCGTCCAGTGCCAGAAACCGGCCGGCGTGGGGGCGTCCGGGTCGAAGCAGGACACGGCGAAGGACTTGGTGCCCTCGGGGGCACCGGTCCACGAGAGCTGCGGGGAGGTCTCGTCGCCCTCGGCGGCGTGGCGGCGCGACATCGGCTCGTGGTTGCGCAGGTCGGCGCTGGTGACGGTGAAGTCGGCGGTCTTCGGCAGCAGGCTGTAGGGCTCGGGGGCCTCGGGGCGGTGCAGGTCCATGGGCCCACCGTATGCGTCCGGTGTGGCGTGCGTCATCCCGGTGGGGTGTGGCCGCCCGGCCCGTCCCCAGCCGGTCGTGGCGGCCGCCGTTCGTCCACAGGTCCGCCGGGCGGGGGCGGGGCAGGCCGGGCGCCGACGGATAGCGTGCGCGCATGACCACTGCACCCAGCACGTCGCGCCAGGCCATCGACCTGCTGCCGGAGTCCGCCCGCGCCTTCGCCGTGGTGCTCGAGCGGTTGCCCGACGACGCCTGGGGTCGCCCCACGCCATGCAGCGAGTGGTCGGTCAAGGACGTGGTGAACCACGTGGTGGCCGAGCACGAGTGGGTCCCCCACCTGCTGCGGGGGGAGGGCGTGGAGCAGGTGGGGGACCGGTACGACGGGGACCGGCTCGGCGGCTCGCCGGCTGCTGCCCGCCGTGCGTGGCAGATGGCGATGCTGGGCTCGCTCCAGGCGTGGGCGCAGGTGGAGGAGGTGGACCATCCGGTGGCCCTCTCCGGCGGCATGCAGACCGCGGGGGAGTACGCCCACCAGATGCTCGTGGACCTCACCGTGCACGCCTGGGACGTGGCGCAGGGCGGTGGGGTCTCGGTGCCGGTGCTCACCGACGCCGTGGGCGTCGCCTTCGCCTACGAGAAGCCGCGGGTGGCGCAGGGCGAGGCCGCCGGCCTCTTCGCGCCGCCCAGGCGGCCCCGCTCGGACCATCCGATGGACCAGCTCGTCGCGCTGCTGGGGCGCTGACGTGGCGCTCGCTCCCCTGACCGACCTGCCGCCCACCCCGCGGGTGGTGCTGGACCGCGCCCGACTGCAGGCCAATGTCGACCGCATGGCCGCGACGGCCGCCGAGCGCGGCCAGGCCCTGCGACCCCACGCCAAGACCCACAAGTGCCCGCAGGTGGCCGCCCTGCAGCTGGCAGCCGGTGCGGTGGGCCTCACCGTGGCCACGCTGGGGGAGGCCGAGGCGTTCGCCGAGGCCGGGTGCGGCGACCTGCTCATCGCCTACCCGGTGTGGTGGACGTCCGACCAGGCGCGGCGTGCCGCGGAGCTGGCCACCCGGGTGCGGCTGGCGGTGGGCGTGGACTCCGTGGAAGGTGTGCAGCACCTGGCCGAGCTGTGGCAGGTACCGCGGGGGCGCACCCGGGAGCCCGCCGCGGGGCCGGTGGCCCTGCCGGAGCTCGTGGTGGAGGTGGACAGCGGCCACCACCGCAGCGGGTGCGCCCCGCAGGAGGCCCGCGCGGTGGCGCGTGCCGGCATCGAGACCGGGTTCGTGGTGCGCGGCCTGTTCACCTTCCCCGGACACAGCTACACGCCCGCGGGCCGGCGGGAGGTGGTGCGCCAGGAGGCCGACGCGGTGGCCGAGGCCGCCCGCGGCCTGCGCGCCGCCGGGGTGCTGACCCCGCACGTCTCCGGCGGGTCCACCCCCTCGGTGGCCCTGGAGGAGGCCGGTTTCGACGAGTTGCGCCCGGGCGTCTACGTGTTCGGCGACGCGCAGCAGTGGGAGCTGGGCACGTGTGCGCCCCAGGACATCGCGCTCACCGTGCACTCCACGGTGGTCTCGCACGCCGGTGGGCGCCTCGTCCTGGACGCCGGGAGCAAGGCCCTCGGTGCGGACCGGGCCGGCTGGGCCACCGGCTTCGGGCGGTTGCTGGACCACCCGGGTGCGCGCATCGAGGTGCTCAGCGAGCACCACGCGGTGGCGGTGCTGCCGGACGGCGAGCCGCTGCCGCCGCGGGGCAGCGTGGTGCGCGTGGTGCCCAACCACGTGTGCAACGCGGTCAACCTGGCCGAGGAGCTGCTCGTGGCCGACGACGGTGTGGTCACCGAGCGGTGGCCCGTCGCGGCGCGGGGACGCAACAGCTGAGGGGCGGGACTCGGCGTCGGCTCCGCCGGGTCACCGGCAGGCGGAACGGGCCTTGGTGAGCATCTCCTCGTACTCCGCCCGCGGGTCCGAGGCCAGCACCACGGCCCCGCCGGCCCCCACCGTGACGCGTCCGCCGTGCACGACGGCGGTGCGGATGACGATGGCCAGGTCGGCCGTCCCGGTGGCCGACAGGTAGCCGAGCGTGCCGGCGTAGACCCCGCGCGGTCGGCCCTCGAGGCGGTCGAGCAGGTCGGTGGAGCGGGCCTTGGGGGCTCCCGTCATCGAGCCGCCGGGGAAGGCCGCGCGCAGCAGGTCCACCACCCCGGCCCCCTCGCGCAGGCGCCCGGTCACCGTCGTGACCAGCTGGTGCACCGTCGCGTGGGTCTCCACCGCCATGAGGCGGGGCACCCGGACCGTGCCCGGCCGGCAGACGCGCGCCAGGTCGTTGCGCAGCAGGTCCACGACCATGAGGTTCTCGGCGCGGGTCTTGGGGTCCGTGGCCAGGGCGGCGGCGCGGGCAGCGTCCTCGGCCGGGTCTTCGCTGCGGGCCGCGGTGCCCTTGATGGGGCGGGTCTCCACCGAGCCGTGGGCGTCCACGTGCAGGAAGCGCTCCGGGCTGGAGCACAGCACGGCGGTGCCGCCGTCCTGCAGCAGGGCGGCGAAGGGCGCCGGGTTGGTGCGCCGCTGGCGCAGGTAGGTCGGCAGCACCTCCCCGGTGAAGGGGGCGTCCACGGCCGTGGTGAGGCACAGCTCGTAGGACTCGCCCTCGCGCAACCACCGGCGGGCGGTCTCCACGTGCTCGGCGTAGGTGGCGGCGTCCACGAGCAGGGAGCCCTCCACGTCGGCCACCAGTGGTGTGCCCGCTGGCCGGGGCAGGAGCAGCGGGTCCGGTCCTGGGCCCGTGTCCGCGCCGGGTTCGCCCTCGCCGAGCAGGGCCCGCTGCGTGGAGGCGGCCCAGGCCTCTGCAGCGGTCACGGCGGCCGGCTCGTCGGGGCAGTGGGCCACCACCCACCCGTCCCCGGTGGCGTGGTCGAGCACCGCGTACCGGTCGGCTGACATCCACACCGCCTCGGGCGTGGCCGCGGGGACCACCGGGGGCGCGTCCGAGCGGGTGTCGGTCCAGCGCCGTGCCTCGTAGCCCAGCCAGCCCACGAAGCCGCCCTGCAGGTCGAAGGGCAGATCCTGCCGGTGCGGGGTCGGGCGCGCGGCCAGGGCGTGCTCCAGCACGGCGAAGGGGTCCTGTGCGGCCGAGGGGCGCAGCACCACCGCATGGGGTCCGGTGGGGGTGCCGAGCATCGTGAACCGGCCCCCGCCCTCGCCCGTGCGGGCGCTGTCCAACCACCACGAGGAGGGGCCGGCCGGGTCGGGCACCGGCCCCGACCCGGCCGGCGGTGCGGTCCCGGCCCCGCCGGCCACCCGGGCCGCCCAGCGTGCGTGCACCACCTCGGCGCCCACCCGCTCGAGCCCGGGCACCGGCCTGGCCACGAGGGTCCACGGCCGCGGGGCCGCCGCGCGCACCGCATCGGCGAAGGCCTGCACCACCGCCAGCCCGTGCGGCGTGCCCACCGACTCGGGGTGGAACTGCACGCCCCACCACGGCCGCTGCGTGTGGTGGGCCAGCTGCACCACGCCGTCGGGGGTGCGGGCGTCCACCACCCACCCCGCGGGCAGGGGCTCGACGGCCGCCAGCGAGTGGTAGCGCACCACCTCGGTGGCCGGTGGCAGGTGCGCCGCCAACCCCGTGCCGTGGTGCTCCAGGGCGTCCACCAGCCCGTGCTGCGGGGCCGGGGCCGGCTCCACCCGCCCGCCGGTGGCCACCACCATCAGCTGGTGGCCCAGGCACACCCCCAGCGTCGGCAGGCCGGAGTGCTCCAGCGCCCAGGCCGCCAGGCGCACGTCCTCGGGGCGGGCGGGGTGGCCCGGCCCGGGGGAGATGACCAGGCAGTCCACCGCGCGCACCGCGGTGCGGATGCCGGGGTCGTCGTGCGCCAGCACCAGCGGCTCGCGGCCGAGCGCCGCCGTCAGCAGGTGCGCCAGCACGTGGGTGTAGGAGTCGTGGTTGTCCACGAGCAGGGCATGCAGCGGGCGCGGCGGGAGCGAAGCGGTCACGGCACCTCGTCGAGGGCGGTGTTCCACGCCAGGGCGCGTCCCGGGGCGGCGAGCACCAGTGGCCGCCCGCCGTGCTCCCAGGCCGTCACCCCGCTGATGCCGTGCAGTGCGCTGAGCAGCCAGAGCTCGTGGCCGGCCAGCTCCTGCGGCGTGCGGTGCGCGCTGGCGGTGCGCACCCCGCGGCGGGCGGCCAGCTCGCGCAGCCGGAGCTCGGTGACCGACGGCAGCCGCCCGGCGGCCGGGGGAGTGGTGAGCACCTCGCCCTCCCACCAGGCCAGGGTGCCGTGGGCCGCCTCCAGCACGTGGCCGGCGGACGAGAGCAGCACGGCGTCGTCGGCGCCGCGCCCCAGGGCGGTGCGGCGTGCGTCGGCGAGCACCGCCAGGTCCGGCCCCTTGACCTCGGGAGCGGTGCGCGGGTCGGCTCCCGGGAGGGTCCACAGCCTCGATGCGGGACGACGCGGCGGCGCGGGGCGCAGCAGCACGGTCACCCCGGTGGTGCGCACCTCCAGCCGGGGGAACCACTCGCCCTCGGCCAGCTCGGCCGGCATCTCGTGGGTGGCGGCCACCACCTTCTCGGCCCAGTCCGGCACGCCCGGCCAGGTGCGCGCGGCCGCGGCCACGGTGCGCTCCAGGTGGTGCAGGCGCCCCGGCCACCAGCCGTCCACGTGGCGCCACGAGGTCACCACCACCGGCTCGGGTGCTGCTGCGGCCTCCACGCTCCTCCTCCGCTCTCCGGGCATCACTCGCACGGCCGCTCATTGTGCGGCATCGGTCACAGGGGTTTGCGGTCACCGGGTCCGTGGCCTACGGTCGTGGACACCTCATCCAGAGCGGCCGAGAGACGTGGCTCCACGACGCCGCGGCAACCCGGCGGACCGACAGGTCCGACCACGGGTGCCACTGCCACGAACGATGCGAAGGAGTTCGAGATGCAGCACCGCACCTCCCCTCACCCCCGCCTGAGTGGCGCCGCCCGCACCTCGATGTCGGGCACCTCCTGGGCGTCGCGGCGAATGCCGGCGGCGCAGCGGGCCGCCTGAGCCCCCTGCGCCGAGCCTCGTCCTGAGGCTGACGACCCCCTTTCCCCGCCGCCGCCCCATCGGGTGGCCGGCTGACCGCACCCCGATGCGCCCTCGCGCCGGGGCGGTCCCCCGTACCCAGGAGACGCCATGACCCAGCCCACCACCGCCACCGAGACCACCCCGACCACCCGCGCCACCGCCGACGCCCCCTCCGCCGAGGCCCTGGACCCCACCACGTGGGGCCTGGCCACCCGCGCCGTCCACGCCGGCCAGGTGCCCGACTCCGACACCGGATCCCGCGTGCTGCCGCTCCACCAGACCACCAGCTACGTCTTCGCCGATGCCGACCAGGCCGCCAACCGGTTCGCCCTGGCCGAGCTGGGCCCCATCTACACGCGCCTCAACAACCCCACGACGCAGGTGGTGGAGGACCGCCTGGCCGCCCTGGACGGTGGGGTGGGCGCCCTGCTGCTCTCCTCCGGCCAGTCCGCCACCACCCTGGCGCTGCTCAACCTGTGCGACGCCGGCGACCACGTGGTGGCCTCGTCCCACCTCTACGGCGGCACGCAGAACCTCTTCGCCGTCACCCTCAAGCGCCTGGGCATCGACGTCACCTTCGTGGACCCGGCCGACCCCGCCGCCTGGCGCGCCGCGGCCACCGACGCCACCAAGGCGTTCTTCGGCGAGACCGTCTCCAACCCCTCGGGCACCGTGCTCGACATCGCCGCCGTGGCGGAGGTGGCGCACGAGGTGGGCGTGCCGCTGGTGGTGGACAACACCATCGCCACCCCGGCGCTGCTGCGCCCCATCGAGCACGGGGCCGACGTGGTGGTCTACTCGGCCACCAAGTTCCTCGGCGGGCACGGCACCGCGGTGGCCGGTGCCATCGTCGATGCCGGGCGCTTCGACTACACGGCCCATGGCGACCGCTTCCCGCACTTCACCGAGCCGGACGAGACCTACGGCGGCATCGTCTTCGGCCGTGACCTGGGCGCGGACGGGGTGTTCGGGGTGAACCTCTCCTACGTGCTGCGGGCCCGCGTGGTGCTCCTGCGCGACCTGGGGGCCTCGGTCTCGCCCTTCAACGCGTGGCTCATCGCCCAGGGCCTGGAGACGCTCACGCTCCGTCTGGAACGCCACCTGTCCAACGCGCGCACCCTCGCGCACTGGCTGGCCGAGCACCCGCAGGTGCAGCGCGTCCACTGGGCCGGGCTGCCGGACCACCCCTCCCACGCGGTGTCGGCGCGCTACCTGCCCGACGGTCCCGGCTCGGTCGTCTCCTTCGAGCTGGCCGGCGGTGCCGAGGAGGGGCGCGCCTTCGTCTCCGCCCTGCGCCTGCACAGCCACGTGGCCAACATCGGCGACGTGCGCTCGCTGGTCATCCACCCGGCATCCACCACGCACGCCCAGCTCTCCGAGGCCGACCAGCGCGCGGCCGGCGTCACCCCCGGGCTGGTGCGGCTCAGCGTCGGCATCGAGGACGTGGACGACCTGCGCGCCGACCTCGAGCGGGGGTTCGCGGCCGTGGCTGTCGGGGGTGCGCGGTGACCGCCACGCTCCCGAGGCGTGGCGCGGTGTCCGCCGGCGCCGGGGCACCTGCACCGCGGCACCGCGTCGTGCGCCCCGGGCCGGTGCGCCTGGAGGGTGGTGCGCTGCTGGACCCCGAGGTGTCGCTGCGCACCTGGGGAGCCCCCGCGGCGCCCGACGGCTCCAACGTGGTGGTGGTGCTGCACGCCCTGACCGGCGACTCCCACGTGGGCGGCCCCGGTGGCCCGGCGCACTGCCCGCGCGGGTGGTGGCCGGACCTCATCGGGCCCGGGCGCCCCCTGGACACGCGGCGCCTGCACGTGGTGGCGCCGGACGTGCTCGGCGGGTGCAGCGGCACCACCGGCCCGGCGAGCCCCGCCCCGGACGGGCGCCGGTGGGGCAGTCGCTTCCCGGCCGTGACGGTGCGCGACCAGGTGGCCGTGGAGGTGGCCGCCGTGCGCGCGCTGGGCCTGCGCCGGGTGGGGTACGTGCTCGGCGCCTCGGCCGGTGGCATGCGCGCCCTGGAGTGGGGCCTGCAGCGCGAGGTGGAGGCGGGGCACCTGTGCGTGGTGGCCGCGCCGGCCGTGGCCTCGGCGGACCTGCGCGGCGGCCTGGCCCTGCAGCGGCAGGCGGTGACCGCCGACCCGGCGTGGCGGGGCGGTGACCACCCGTCGGGGGCGGGCCCGGTGGCCGGGCTCGCCCTGGCCCGGCGGATGGCGATGCTCACCTACCGCAGCGCCGACGGCCTCGAGGAGCGCTTCGGGGAGGGGTCGCCGGGCACCTGCGCCTCGGGTGGCTCGGTGACGGCCTGGCTGGACCACCACGGGGACTCGTTCGTGCGGCGCTTCGACGCCGGGGCGTACCTCGCCCTCATCGACGCGATGGCGAGCCACGACGTGGGGCGCGGGCGCGGGGGAGTGCCGGCGGCCCTGGCCGCCGTCCACGCCCGGGTGACGGCGGTGGGCGTGAGCAGCGACCGGCTGGTGCGCCCCGAGGAGGTGCGCCGGGTGGCGGCGCTCGCCGGGGGCCGCTACCTGCAGGTGGAGTCCGCCAGCGGCCACGACGGGTTCCTCACCGAGACCGAGGCCGTGGCGGGGCTGCTGGGCTCGGTGCTGGCCTGAGCGAGGGTGGCAGGGCGTGCGCGGCCCGGGTCGTGGACAACCTGCCTGACCGTGCCACGATGCGCGCCATGACACGCGTGCTGGGAGTGCTGGGTGCCATCGAGGCCGAGGTGGTGGCGCTGCGGGCGGCGCTGGAGGACGCCCACGAGGAGGTGGTGCTCGGCCTGACCGTCACCCGCGGCGTGCTCGACGGCATCCCCCTCGTGCTGGCGCGGTGCGGCGTGGGCAAGGTCAACGGGGCCCTGGGTGCCGCGGCCCTGCGGGTCGCCGGGGCCGAGGCGGTGCTCTTCACCGGGGTGGCCGGCGGCATCGCGCCGGGGGTGGCCGTCGGGGACCTCGTGGTGGCCGATGACGTGGTGCAGCACGACGTGGACGTCACCCCGCTGGGCCGCGGGCCCGGCGAGCTCCTCGGCGAGCCGCTGGCCTGGTCGGCCGACGACCGGCTGCGCGCCGCTTGCGAACGGGCCGCTCGCGCCATCGCCGAGGACGCCGCGGTCCACACCGGGCGGGTGGCCTCGGGCGACCAGTTCGTCGCCAGCGGGGCCGCGCGCGCCCGCATCCACGAGGTGTTCGGCGCCCTGGCCGCCGAGATGGAGGGTGCCGCCACCGCCCAGGCCTGCGCACGCATGGGGCTGCCCTGGGCCGTGGTGCGCAGCATCAGCGACAGCGCCGACGAGGGAGCGGTGGAGGACTTCCCGGCGTTCCTGGAGATGGCCGCCCGCCGCGGGGAGGCGCTGGTGCGGCAGGTGGTGCGCGAGCTGGCCTGAGGTCCGCTGCCCGGCAGCCGCGGGTGTCGCCCCGACCTGACCCGCCTGGTTGCGCCGCTACGGTGACCCATGACCTGGAAGCAGCGCGCCAGGCGTGCCCTCGACCACCCCGTGGCCGGCATCCCGGCGCGCGCCGCCTTCACCGCCCTGGCCACCGCCCAGCTCGCCCGGGCCGCCCGGCACGACCGCCGCACCGTCGGGCTGCCCACCCCCGAGCAGCGAGCCGACACCGCCGAGCACGTCACCATCGCCGTGAAGACCTTCATGCGGCCCGCCACCTGCCGCCGCTTCATCCGCTCCGCGCGGACGTGGTGCCTCTGCCGTTCAACTCCGGGGTCCCCGTGGGGCGCAACCTCGCCCTCTCGATGGTGGACACCGAGTTCACGCTGGTGACCGACGACGACCACGTCTTCACCGCCGCCACGCAGATCCACCGGGCCGTGGAGTACCTGCGGGCCACGCCGGAGGTCGACATCGTGGGCCTGGCGCTGGTGGGGCTGCCCCAGAACGAGGCCGGTGACCTGCGCTACCCGCGCATGGTGGAGGGGACCCTCCCGCCGCTGCGCGAGGACGACGAGGCGCTCAACGGCCTGCCGGTGCGTCTCATGGTGGCCCAGAACTACGTGACCCGCACCGAGTCGCTGCGCCGCATCGGGTGGGACGAGGGGGGTGCGCATGACCGACCACAAGGACTTCTTCCACCGGGCCTCCGGGCGGCTGGTCACCGTGATCGACATGGGGTCCGGCAGCTACCACGTGCGCACGCCCTTCAAGAAGGACTACATGAGCTACCGCGACGCCGTGGCGGACGACGGTGCCTACCTGACCCGCAAGTGGGCGGCCGTGGTCGCGGGGGAGATCCCCTCGGACACCACCTGCTACGGCGGGAGCTCCGCCGAGCGGCGCGCGGCCCGCGGCGTCTGATCCCGCGGGGCCGGAGGGGTTCCGCGGCCAGCAGGACGGCCCGGGTAGCGTGGCGCGGGTGAGCGACGACCTGCCTGAACTGCCCGACGTGACCGTCCCGGACGACCTCTCCGGCCTCGAGGAGGCCACGCCCGGCCCCACCCCGCTGGCCCTGGTGCACGGGCTGGGCTCCAACCCCATCGACTGGCAGGACGTCGTGAGCCGGGTGGGGGCCTCGCGCCCCATGGCCGCGCCGTGGGTGGACGCGCTCAAGCCCAACCGCCCGGCGGGCCCGCTGGACCTCTCCGCCTGCGCCTCGGCCGTGCTCTACACCGGCGACGTCATGACCTGGCGCCAGTTCGACCTGGTGGGGCAGGACGTGGGCGGCATGGTGGGTGCCACGCTGGCGGCCGAGCACCCGGAGAAGGTGCGTCGACTGGTGCTCTCGGGCGTCTTCGTCTCGATGCCGAAGATGGCCGTGCGCATGCAGAAGCTCGCCCTGCAGGCCCAGACCCGCAACGCGCTCGTGGCCCAGGGCATCGACCGCCAACGCACCCTGCAGACCCTGGACACCCTCGCCGGGCTGGACCTCACCGAGACCCTGCGGGCCGTGCAGCAGCCCACCCTCGTGCTCGTGGGCGCCGGTGACCGCGCGGGGAGGGCGATGGCCCGCCAGGTGGCCGAGCTGCTGCCCGACGGCCGCGTGCAGGAGATCCCGGGCGCCGGCCGCCGCCCCGCGCTGGAGGCCCCCGAGGCCTACGCCGACGCGGTGGTGGAGTTCACCGCGTGAGGAGCGGCCCCCTCCCGGAGCGCAGCAAGGACGGCTCGGTCCACGTCACCGACGAGCGGGTCAACACCCTCTCCCACCTGGTGGGCTCCTGCTTCGCGCTGCTCGGTGGCGCGGTGCTCGTCACGCAGGCCGCCACCACCGGTGACCCCTGGCGCATCGTCGGTGCCGGCGTCTACTCCGCCACCCTGCTCCTGCTGTTCGTGGCCAGCACCCTGCACCACGGTCTCGACCTGGGGGAACGGGGCGACACCGTGCTGCGCACCCTGGACTACACGGCCGTGTTCGCCCTCATCGCCGGGACGGTGACGCCGTTGGTGCTGGTGGACGTGCGCACGCCGCTGGGGTGGGCGGTGCTGGGCACGGTGTGGGCGATCGCCGTGGGCGGCATCGTGCTGCGCGCGGTGAACCCCCGGCTGCCCAAGGAGGTCACCAACACGCTCTACATCGTGCTGGGGTGGATGCCGGTGGCCCTGGTGGCCGGGGACGTCACCCTCCCGGCCGGCATGTTGGCGCTGCTGGCCGCCGGCGGGGTGGTCTACTCCCTCGGCTTCGTCGTGTTCATCCTCGAACGGCCCAACCCGTGGCCAGGGGTGGTGGGTTTCCACGAGATCTGGCACGTGCTGGTGGTGCTGGCCGCGGCCCTGCACTGGGCGATGGTGGCGGCGTACGTGGTGCCCGCCTGAGGCAGGCCGGCGCGCGGCACGGGCGTGGGCGTGGCGCGCTCAGCGGCCGTAGCGGTCGGCCCAGGTGAGCACCTCGTCCACGTACTGGCCGGAGTTGTTGTACCGCTTGATGGCGGCGCGCAGCGTGGCGTCGTCCTGGAGGTCGCGCTCCTGGTTGCCGCAGATGAGCCGCGCCGCGGCCAGTGAGGCGTCGTAGATGTTCTGCGGGTCCTTCTGGCCGTCGCCGTTGCCGTCCTGCCCCAGCTCGGACCACGTGAGCGGGATGAACTGCATGGGTCCCACGGCGCGGTCGTACTCGGCGTCACCGTCCAGCTCGCCGCCGTCGGTGTCGCCGTGGCCGGTCACGTTGCCGCCGGCGCCGGAGCCGTCGAGCCGCGCTCCGAAGATGGGTGGGTCGGCGCGGCCGGTGTCGTCGAGCTTGCCGCCGTTGGCGTGCTTGGACTCCACCCGCCCGATGCCGGCCAGCACCTGCCAGTCGAGGTCATGGCACGGGCGGTCGAACTCCTCGGCGCCCTTCGCGGCCTTCTGGTAGGCGTCGAGGGCGGTCGGCGGGATGTCGTCGGCCCGCTCGTTGGCCGGGTTGAGCGTGGCCACGAGCCAGGCCAGCACGATGCCGCCCAGCACCACCAGGGCGATCCAGACACGGCGGTCCGACCGGCCAGGGCGGCGGGCCGGGCGGCGTCGTCTGGCGCGGGGCGCGGACATGGGACTCCTGGGACGGGGTGAGGGGCGGGCGCAGCCTACCCAGCCGGGCTGGATGCGATGACCCGTCCGCCCTCGGAACCGGCGCCGGGCCCCATCTCCACCAGGTGGTCAGCGGTGCCCAGGGCCACTGGGTCGTGCTCGGCCAGCACCACGGTGTGCCCGGCATCGGCCAGGGTGTGCAGTTGGCGCAGCAGGCGGTGCGTGTCCGCCGGGTGGAGACCGGTGGTGGGCTCGTCGAAGAGGTACAGGGTGGGCTGGCGGCGGCGGGTGCGCAGCTCGGTGGCCAGCTTGATGCGCTGCGCCTCGCCGCCGGACAGCTCGGTGGCCGGGTGCCCCAGGCGCAGGTAGCCCAGACCGAGGGTGGCCAGCGCCTCCACGGTGCGCCGCACGGGGGCCTCGTCGGCGAAGACGGTGCGCGCCTCGTCCACGGTGAGGTCCAGCACCTCGGCGATGGTGAGCCCGTTCCAGCGCACCTCGAGGGTCTCGTCGTCATAGCGGGCGCCGTGGCAGTCCGGGCAGATCGAGTACGTGCCGGGCATGAAGAGCAGCTCCACCGAGACTGAGCCCTGGCCCTCGCAGGTGGGGCAGCGGCCGGGAGCGGTGTTGAAGCTGAACCGGCCGGCGCCGAAGCCGCACTCCTTGGCCTCGGGGGTGGCGGCGAAGAGGCTGCGTACCCGGTCGAAGGCACCGGTGTAGGTGGCCAGGGTGGAGCGCGGCGAGCGGCCGATGGGCTTCTGCGTGATGCGCACCAGGCGCCCGGGCACCTCGGCGGGGTCCCCGTCATCGACCCCAGGAGTGGCCCCTCCAACGGTTCCGCCAGTGTGTTGAGTCGTCGACTCCCGGGGTCCGATGGCGCTCACGACCCCGACGAGCGACGACTCACCGGGCGTGCCAGGGGTGGCGGGCGCGTCGTCCGCGGGGGCGTCGGCGTCGTCGGCCTCGGTGGCGACCTCCTCGGCGTGGGCGCGCACCGCCTCGGCGATGCCGTCCAGCAGTGAGCTCTTGCCGGAGCCGGAGACGCCGGTCACCACGGTGACGGCCCCCATCGGCAGGTCCACGTCCGCGCCGGCCACGGTGTGGCGGTGGATGCCGTGCACTCGCAGCCACCCGGTGGCCGCCCGGGGCCCGCCCTCGCGGACCTCCTCGGGGTGCACGGGGCGCTCCAGGTACCGCCCGGTGAGCGATGCGGACACCCCCGGCAACTCATCGACCGGCCCCGAGTGCAGCACGAGCCCGCCGTCCTGACCAGCGCCCGGCCCCACGTCCACCACGTGGTCGCAGGCCGCCACCACGGCCATGTCGTGCTCCACCACCAGCACCGTGTTGCCGCCCTCCACCAGGCGCCGCAGCACGCGCAGGAGAGCCTCGGCGTCGCGCGGGTGCAGGCCGGCCGAGGGCTCGTCGAGCACGTAGACCACACCGAACAGCCCGGTGTGCAGCAGGGTGCCCAGGCGCAGCCGCTGCATCTCGCCGGGGGAGAGGGTGGGGCTGCGGCGGTCCAGGGAGAGGTGTCCCAGGCCCAGCTCCAGCAGCACGGCGGTGCGAGCCACGAGATCCGTCAGGAGGGCCCGCTCGGCGGCCTCCTGCGCGGTGGGTGCGGCGGGGGGCGGGACGTCGGGCGAGGTGGCGTCCCCGGCCGGCGCGTCCGCATCGGGCAGGACGGCCAGGCGGGCGCGGGCCAGGCGGTCCACCTCGGTGACCGGCAGCGCGCTGAGCCCGACGATGCCGTGGCCCTGCCAGGTGACCTGCTGCGCGTCGGGACGCAGGCCGGCGCCGCCGCAGGTGGGGCACGGGCGGGACTCCACGAAGCGCAGCGCCCGGGCCCGCTGGGTGGCCGACTTCGTCTCGGCGAGGGTGCGCATCAGGTAGCGGCGGGCGGAGGAGAACTGGCCGGAGTACGGCCGCTGGATGCGCTCGGGGTCTCGCTCGGGCACCACCTGCACCACTGGCTGCTCGTCGGTGAACAGGATCCAGTCCCGGCTCTCCTGCGGCAGGGTGCGCCACGGCACCGTGACGTCGTACCCGAGCGTCGCGGTGATGTCGCGGTAGTTCTTGCCCTGCCAGGCGCCCGGCCACGCGGCGATCGCGCCCTCGGCGATGGAGAGGTCCGGGTCCGGCACCATCGAGGACTCGGTGGGCTCGTGCACCACGCCCAGTCCCGAGCACGCCGGGCAGGCGCCGGTGGCCGTGTTGGTGCTGAACGCGTCCGAGTAGAGCGTCTCGGCGCCCTCGGGGTAGGTGCCGCAGCGGCTGTACAGCATCCGCACGATGCTGCCGGTCTGGCTGACCGTGGCCACGGTGGAGCGCGAGGAGGTACCGCTGCTCGTGGCCTGCTGGCCCAGCGCGACCGCCGGCGGCAGACCGGTGATGCTGCGGACCTGCGGGTCGAGCGCGCCGTGGATGAGGCGCCGCGCGAAGGGGGCGACGGTCTCCAGGTAGCGGCGCTGGGCCTCGGCGTGGATCGTGCCGAAGGCCAGGGAGCTCTTGCCCGAGCCGGAGACGCCGGTGACGGCCACCAGGCGGTTGCGCGGGATGGTGACCGACACGTCGCGCAGGTTGTGCAGGTGCGCGCCGGTGACGGTGATGTGCGTGGCGTCGGTGGGGGTGGACGGGCTCGCGGCGGCGGGCTGGCTCGGGGGCTGGGCGAGGGAGTCAGTGGCACCGGACGTCATCGGGCCA
Source organism: Kytococcus schroeteri (assembly GCF_042433515.1). Lineage (NCBI taxonomy): Bacteria > Bacillati > Actinomycetota > Actinomycetes > Micrococcales > Kytococcaceae > Kytococcus > Kytococcus schroeteri. Next base: position 67,367 of record NZ_JBHLVH010000012.1, read on the forward strand.
GTGTCGCAGCCGGGCGGGGAGGCGGGGCTCAGCCGCCCAGCACGGGCAGGTCGAGGTCGAAGGCGCGCACCATGGCCACCGCCAGGTCGCGCTCCTGCCGGGGGTGCAGCCACCCGACCACACGCCCCAGGGAGGCGGTCGGCACGGTGACGACGTTGTCCAGCGAGGCCGCGCACTCGGCGTCGAGGCCGTTGGTCGGGCCCAGGGGGACCTCGCTGGAGAGGCCCTTGACGGTGCGGGTCACCGGAACAACGGTCACCTTCGTCAGGGCGGGGCGGGCCGCGTCGCGAGTCAGCACGAGGACAGGGCGGGTCTTGTCGAGTTGGGCGAGGCGGATCTCGCGCACGTCAGTCACCCACGGACACGTGGCCGACGGTCCAGGCCACGAGGTCGTCCAGGTCGTCCTCGGCGCCTCTGGTCCGGAGCACCTCGGCGTCGTGCAGGGCTGCCAGGTGGCGCAGGTGACGCTCCAGGGCGGAGGAGACCAGCTCGGCCCGGCTGGCTGCCGTGCCGTCGCTCACGAGACGGTCGAGGGAGGCGACGAGTTCGTCGGGCAGGCGCACGGCGATCTGGGTGCTCATGGCCACAGGGTAGCGCGGCGCATCCCGCGATGGGATGCAGCGCGTGGTGTCGAGGTCGAGGTGGAGCGGAGTGCCCGGTACGCGGGGCTCCGCTCCACGGCGAGCCGGCGGTCGGTGACCGGCGGGCGCCGGACCCCCGAAAATCCCGCGCCACCCGGCCGCAGGCCCGCCTACCCTTGCGCCGTGCCCCTCGCCACCCCACCCGCCGCGCCCGCCCCCGGGCCCGTCGCGCGTGCCGTGGACTGGTTCCTCCCGCCGCGCATGGGGCGCACCTTCCGCTGGCTGGTGGGTGGCGCCTACGCGGCCAACCTGGCCGACGGCATCATCCTGGCTGCCGCCCCGCTGCTGCTGGCCACGCTCACCGACTCCGCCCTGCTCATCGCCGCCGCGCCCATGCTCAACCGCCTGCCGTGGCTGCTCCTGGGACTCGGGGCCGGCGCCGTCGCCGACCGGGTGGACCGCCGCCGCATGACCATGGCCGGCGACCTCGCCCGCGTGGTGGTGCTCACGCTGCTGGTGACCGCGCTGGTCACGGGCCACGCCAGTATCGGCGTGGTGCTCACGGTCTCGCTGCTGCTGGGCGTCTGCGAGGTGGTCACCGACTCGGCCTCCATGACCCTGCTGCCCTCGGTGGTGGACCGCCGGGACCTCACCACCGGCAACGCGCGCATGATGTCGGCCAACCTCGTGGCCAACCAGATGCTGGGCCCCGCCGTGGGTGCGGGGTTGTTCGCCCTGGGCAGCGCGTGGGCGTTCAGCTCCTCGGCGCTGCTGCTCCTGCTGGCCGCCGCCGCCGTGAGCCGGATGGTGCTGCCCGCGCGCGAGACCGCGCCCGACCCCGGCACGCCCACGGGGCTGCGGGGCCTGCACGCCGACGTGGTGGCCGGCCTGGCGTGGCTCAAGGACGCCCCCGCCGTGCGCACGCTCGTGCTCACCATCCTCACGTTCAACGTCACCTGGGCGATGGGGTGGGGCGTGCTGGTGGTCTGGTCGCACGAGCGGCTCGGGCTGGGGGCCGTCGGGTTCGGCCTGCTCAACACCGCCTCCGCGGTGGGCGGGGTGGTGGCCGTGCTGGCCTACGACCGCATCGCCGCCCGGTGGTCGCTGGCCTCGGTGATGAGGGTGTGCCTGGCCCTCGAGGTGCTCTGGCACCTCACCCTGGCCACCACCACCTCGGCGCCGGTGGGCTATGCGGCCATGTTCGTGTTCGGCCTGTACGGCTTCGTGTGGGCCTCCACCTCGTCGGCCGTGCGGCAGCGCGCCACCCCGGACCACATGATGGGGCGCATGAGCGCCATCAACCTGGTGGGCCTCACCGGGGGCATGGTCATCGGCATGCCCATCGGAGGTCTGCTGGCCGACGCGTTCGGCATCACCGCACCGTTCTGGGTGGGCTTCGCGGGGTCGGGCCTCACGCTGGTGCTCATCTGGCGGTCGCTGGCGCACATCGCGCACGCCGAGGAGCCCGCGGCGGCCTGACCCCACGCCGGCGGAGGCGCCGGCCCCTCGGCCTGGTCTAACCTGCCTGCGGGGGGTGTAGGGATGACCTGGGGACCGCACAGCACGCCGCGTCGGTCGGTGCTCGCTGGACTGGCCGCGATGGGGCTGACGTCCTGCAGCGTGCCCGACCCGCGGAGCCTCGAGCCGGCGCCGTCCGCGCAGCCGAACGGCGCGAAGGCCCCGCCTCTCCCGACGCGGTCCGCGCCGGTGTCCCCGTCCTCGCCGGTCACCACGACATCGACCCCCGCCGCACCGGAGCCCGCGCGCGAGTCCGCGCCGGAGCTCTCGTCCGAGCCGCCCGGGAGCTCACGCCACCGCGGCGCCGTCGAGGAGGAGTTCGCCGGGCGCCGTCCGCGGCACTGGGGCTCGGCGGTGCCTGGCGTGGTCACCCGGGGGAGTGCCCTCGCACGCTCCCGCCGCCGGGTGGCGCTCACCCTGGACGCCTGCGGGGGTGGGGCGGGTGCGGGGTACGACCGGGCGCTCATCGAGGTGCTGCGGGACCTGCGCGTGCCGGCCACGCTCTTCCTCAACGCGCGGTGGGTGCGGGCCAACCCGAGCACCACGCGGGACCTCGCCCGCGACCCGTTGTTCTCCCTGCAGAGCCACGGATGGCGCCACGTGCCACTGTCGGTGACGGGGCGGCACGCGTACGGCATCCGCGGCACCGGCAGCGTCCGCGAGGCGCACGCCGAGCTGACCCGGGGCATCCCGGTGCTGCAGCGCCACACCGGTCGGCCGGTGCGCTGGTTCCGCCCCGGGACGGCGCACTGCGACGAGGTGGCCTCGGCCATGGCCGCACACGTGGGCACGCCCGTGGTCGGCTTCAGCGTCAACGGCGACGGCGGCGCCACCTTCTCTGCCGAGCAGGTGGCGCGGGCCGTCGGTTCGGCAGGGCCGGGGGACATCGTCATCGCCCACATGAACCACCCGGAGTCCGGCACCGCCGCCGGTCATGCCCGTGCGCTGCCCGAGCTGCTCGGCCGGGGCCTGGTGTTCAGCCACCTCGACGACATGGTGTGACGCGCCGCCGCGCGGCGGGGGCTGGCCGCGGACGGGCCTGCTGGGGGTGAGCGGTGTGGGCCCTGAGGCACGCTGGGGCGCTGCCTGCCGTCCTGGTTCCGGTCAGGCGTGCGGCGGGGGAGGCAGGGCGCACGCCGTGGTGCCGCCCGGCAGCTGGTGGCGGTGGTCGGCCACCCACCGGTAGGTCGCCGGAGCCACCCACGCCACCGGGGGAGCGGCCAGGAGCACCCCGGCCGCGTGGAGGAGTGCGCCCCGGAGGGTGGTGCGCTCGGCGGTGCGCAGGGCCGCCGCCACGGCCGGTGCGCCGAACAGCACCCGGCCGGCATCGTCCACGAAGGGGATCTCCCGCTGTGCGCGCCGTGCACCGATGCCGTGCTCCGCCAGGCGCGCGTCCGTCATCGGGGCCACCACGCAGGTGACGGGCCAGCCGGCCAGCAGGAGGGCGGCGCGGGTGCAGAAGCCGCAGTCGGGGTCGTACAGCAGGGTGCTCACGGGATCCAGTGTGCCCGGGGCCGCGTGCGCGCCCGCCCGGCCAGCCCCGGCCCCGCTCTCTCGAGGCGTGCCCTCGCCCTGCAGAAGCCCGCCTGTGGTCCAGAGGTACGCACTCTCGGGCGTACCTCTGGACCACAGGCGGACCTCTGCGGCGCCCGCGCATCCTGACGAACTCGTGCGGGTGCGCGGGCAGCGCGCTTGACCGCTGCTGTCACCGTGACCTGCCTGGCCGCCGGCCCCGCCTCGGCCGCCCCGGCCCCGAGGGCACTGACGCGGTGACCGCCGAGGTGGAGATCACCGACAACGACGACGCCGCCCCCACCTACGACCAGCTCATCGACAGTGGCGCCGAGATCTGGAACTCCGCCGTGAGCTCCATCCACCTGGTCGATGCCGGCGACGGCGGCCAGGCGATGCTCACCGACACCGAGGGCGACGACCTCAACGGCTCGTGGGTCCGCACCTGGGGCTTCGGCGAGGGCGAGGTCTTCATCGACCACGCCCAGGCCCAGGAGTGCGACGCCCAGCCCAACGCGCAGGAGATCGCCCAGATGGAGGCCAACGCCGGCGCCGGGTACCTCTTCGACGGCCTGGGTCGCTGAGGAGGGGCACCGACCGAGCCGACGGCGCCCCGCCCACCACACCGGTGGGCGGGGCGCCGTCGCGTACCTCGGTGCGCGGACGCCTCAGCGCACGTACGGCGGCAGCGGGCGCGGGGTGCTCGGCTGGTAGCCCTCGCTGAGGTCGATGCCGTAGTCGGCGGCGAAGAGCGCACGGCTGGTGTAGAGCTCGTCGCTGCCCTCGGTGAGGGTGAACACGCGGGCGCCGCGCAGGCGGTGGTCCTGCGCCCCGCCCAGGCCGTAGGCGCCGAAGCCGGTGCCCGGCCCGTAGCCCAGGCGGATGCCGAAGTAGTCGCCCTCGTAGGTGTTGACGTGGTCGTGCCCCACGTACAGCCCGCGCACGTCGCCGCGGAACAGCATCGCGTTGAACAGGCCGGAGTTGAACGGTCCGGGGCACTCGTCCTCGTTGCGCTCACCGGTGATGCGGTGCTTGGCCACGGCGCGGGCGTGGTCGGCCGGCGTGCGGCTGTCCACGCTGTCCCACCACATGAAGCGGTGCTCCCACAGGGCGATGTGCTGGAAGGCCAGGCCGGGGACGGGGCGGCCGGTGGCGCGCTCCAGCTGGGCGGAGGTGTGGGCGTACCAGTCCACCTGGTCGAAGCGCAGCCAGTCCCAGTCGGGATAGCCCTCGAAGTCCTGGCCGGCGATCTCGTCCGGGGCGTAGCGGCCGGAGTCCAGCAGCCACACGGCGGCGGCCGCGCGGCCACCCTTGGAGCCACGGATGGGCAGCACCATGTTGCCGGTGCCGGTGATGCCGCGGGCACCCTCGCCGTTGACGTTGTGGCGGTAGCGGCGCACGAACTCCAGGATGCGGCGCTCGGTCATGCCCGTGCGCTCGGCGGAGTCCTCGTCGTGGTTGCCCATGGTGACCGCCCACGCGATGCCGCGCTCCTCCATCGGCATGACGACGTTGTTGAGCGCCTGGCGCACCTGGGTGGCGCTGTCCATGTCGCCGGTCACCACGTCGCCGTTGATGACCACGAGGTCGGGGCGCACGTCGTCCAGGACCGCGGCCTGCAGCTGCAGGGTGCGGCGGTCGGTGGTGTGGGTGTCCTGGGTGTCGTTGAACTGCACCACCGTGAAGCGGCCGTCGCGGCGGAAGCGCAGGTGCGTGCGCTCGATGCCGCCGCGCACCGGGGTGGCGTGCGCGGGGGAGGCGGCGGCGGTGGCGGCTGCGCCGGCGGCTCCGAGGCCGGCGCCGCGCAGCAGGGAACGGCGGTCGATGGGGGAGGTCATGAGGGGCCTTTCGTCCGGGAGTGGGGGGCGGGCGCGCGCACCGTAGGAGGCCCCGGTGGCCGGTGCGTCGATGCCGGGTGGCCGGGCGGTGGCGCCGAACCGAACGGCCGGCGAACAGGCCGGGGGTGGTCGCCGGTGGGGGAGCGGCGGCCGGCAGGTGTGGGCGGCCCGGCGTAGCCTCGATGCATGGACGCGCCGCTGCCCCCGCGCCGGGAGGGTCCCGCCGAACGCGGCCGCGCCGCATCGGAGCAGCGCGCCCGGCCCGAGGAGCCCGAGCCGCAGCCCGGCGGCGAGCTGACCGTGGAGAAGGCCCGCTCGGTGGCCGAGCAGGCCATCCTGCAGGCGCAGCGGGAGGGCGCCTTCGAGAACCTGCCCGGCGCCGGGCGCCCGCTGGAGGGGCTGGACCGCCCGCACGACCCTGACTGGTGGGCCCGCGACAAGCTGCGCCGGGAGAACGCCGACCTCTCGGCGGCCCTGCCCGTGGTGCTGCAGCTGCGGCGCGAGAAGGCCGGCCTGCTCGAGGCGGTGCTGGCCCTGCCCACCGAGGACGCCGCCCGCGCGCACCTGGAGGACTTCAACGCCCGGGTGCTGGCCGACCGCCGTCGTCCGCCGGCCACGGAGCACTCCCCGCCGGTCGTGGGCCGGGTGGACGTGGAGGAGTACCTGGCCCGATGGCGTGCCGGTCGCCCCGTCGTGGAGGCCGAGGCCGCCCGGCTGGCTGCCGAGGCCGCGGAGGCCCGCCGCGCGCACGAGGAGGCGGAGCGGGCCGCCCGGCCGCGGCGGTGGTGGCGCCGGCGCCGCTGAGGGGACCCACCGCATCGGGCAGGCTGTGGACATCGTGCGGTCCGGGGCGCGGCGAGTGACCGTCCTCGACGCCTCGGCCGCCGTCAATGTGCTGCTCGGGCGGACCACCGAGCCGGACCTCTCCGGGCTGGTGGTGCGCGGTGTGACGGCACCGCACCACATCGACGTGGAAATCACCTCGGCGCTGCGGGGCCAGGTGCTCGGGGGCAAGCTCGCCGAGGGCGTGGCCCTGAACCGGTTGGGCGCCTTCCTCGCCTGGCCGGTGGAGCGGGTACCGCTGCGGGGGCTGGCGCCGCGCATCTGGGAGCTCCGCCACGCGATGTCGGCCTACGACGCGGCGTACGTGGCGCTCGCGGAGATCACCGGGCAACCGTTGGTGACCTGCGACGCCAAGCTCCTCTCCGGTGGACACCGGGCCGAGGTGCGCGTGGTGGCCTGAGCGGTGCGGTGGGGCGGCCGTCCTCACCGGGTGGGGCGAGGTGGCGAGACCCGCACCGGTGCTGCACTCGGGCTGACACCGGGCCCAGTTCCGCACCGGTGCCGAACTCGACA
>NZ_JBHLVH010000012.1:74203-123338 GCF_042433515.1 Kytococcus schroeteri
CGGAGGTCACGGTGGCGGCAGGCCGAGATCGGCACCGGTGCGGTTCTCGTCCGCGTCCGTGGGGACCCGCGTACTGACCGGTTCCTAGACTCGCCCGCCGTGGAGACCTACCTGCCGCTGGCCCTCGTCTGGACCCTCGGCGTCATGAGCCCGGGGCCGGACTTCGTCGCCGTCCTGCGCACCGCCATGCGCCGCGGCGCCCGGGCCGCCTCGGCCACCGCGATGGGCGTGGTCACCGGCATCGGCCTGTGGATCGTGCTGGCCCTCGTGGGCTTCACCGCCCTGGTGCGTGCCCAGCCGTGGATCGCCGTCGCGATGAAGCTGGCCGGCGCGGTCTTCCTCGTCGGCTTCGGCCTGTCCATCCTGTGGGGCCTGTGGCGCAGCCGCGGGCAGGCGGACGAGGGCGCCGCCGAGGCCACCCCGCCGACGGGCGCAGCCTTCCGCCTGGGCCTGGCCACCAACGTGGCCAACCCCAAGGCACTGGTGTTCTTCGGCGCGCTGTTCAGCACGCTGCTGCCCCCGGAGATGTCCTGGGCGGCCCGCGGCGGGGTGCTGCTCATGATGCTGCTCATCGCCACCGCGTGGTTCCTGGCCGTGACGTGGGCCGCCAGCCGCCCGCCGTTGGTGCGCCTCTACCAGCGGGCCGGGCGCACCATCGACACCGTGGCGGCCGTCGCGTTCGTCGTCCTGGGTGTCGGGCTGCTGCTCGAGTGACGCCTGCTCAGGCGGGGCCGGCCTTCACGGTGTCGCCGGAGACCTCGGCCTTGCCCTCGGGCAGCGCGTCCTGCGCCGGCCCGGCGAGCACCGACCCGTCCTCCACGGAGAACTCGCTGCCGTGGCAGGTGCAGATGATGGCGCCGTCCTTGATCTGCGAGACCCCGCACCCCTGGTGGGTGCACTTGCTGCTGAACGCCTTGTAGGTGCCCTCGGTGGGCTGCGTGACCACCCAGCCCTGCTTGATGGCGCCGCCGCCCACGGGCACGTCGGAGGCGGGGAACTCCACGCCCGGGGCGTCAGCACCGTCGCTGGTGGACCCCTTGCCGCCCGCGCACCCAGCCAGGGTCGGTGCCCCGAAGGCCACGGCGGCACCGGCGCCGGTGACCACCTGGCGGCGGGTGGGGCCGGTGGCGGGGGCGGGGGCGCCGGGGCAGGTGGCGCAACCGGTCGAGTCGTTCATGGCTTCCTCCTGGGTGGGTGGCGGTGGGTCCGGGTCAGTCTGCCTCGTGCGGTGGGGAGCTCACCACGGTGGAGAGGTCGTCGGCCTGGGCGGCCGCGCGCACGCGCTCCTGCCAACCGGAGATCTCCATCCAGTCGGGACGGGCCCGCACCGGTGCCAGGAGTCCCCGGTGGTGCAGGTCGGTGACGGCAGGCAGGTCCTCCAGGTGGAAGCGGCCCAGCAGCAGCAGGTCGATGGGGCGCCCGGCCCGCACGTGGTCGAGCAGGTTCAGCGCGCCGCGCAGGTACCCGGCGTCCTTGGTGAGCCCACCGGAGCGGAAGACGTGCACGCACGTGTTGTACGCCGCGGCGGGGTGCACGCCCACCTCGGTCATGGCGGTGAACGCCTCCCGGAAGGTGTCGCCCTCCAGCATCCGGTGCACGGTGAGCACCCGTACGGCCAGCTCCCGCAGGCGGAAGGGGCTCAGGTCGCCGGCGGCCAGCTCGCCCAGCACGGCCAGCCCCTCGTGGGTCTCGTCGTAGCTGGTCAGGCCGGTGCGCAGCGTGCGCAGGGGCTGGCCGACGGCGTTCACCTGGGTGGCCAGGTGGGTGCCCAGCTCGTGCTGCACCAGCACCTCCAGGCGGTGCGGGGGCACGCGGACCGCTCTGCTGATGAGGAGGCGCTCGCCCAGCAGCGCCACGCCGGTGAAGTCGCGGCGCACCTCGGTGTGCACGCGCACCCGCGGGTCGATGCGGCGGTAGCGCTCGAACAGCGCCTCGGCGGACTCGCGCACCTCCTCGGCGCCCACCGTCTCCTGCGGCGGCTCGGGCACCTTGAGGTCGTCCACCACGTGCTGGGCGAAGGTCCGCAGACGGTCGGAGACGTCGCCGTACAGCTCCACCGAGAGGTCGCGGAAGATCGAGGTGCCACGGGTGCGCAGCATCTCCACCTGCACGCGCATCTCGCGCACCTTGCGGCGCAGCAGGGAGGCCAGGGTGGGGTCGCCCACCTCGTCCACCGGCAGCAGGTCGATCTGCGCCGAGAGCACCTCCAGGTCCGCCTGCGGCCGCCGGTAGGTGAACGGTGGCTCGTCGTGGGTGCCGGTCAGGAACTCCTCGCGGTGCACCTCGGCGTCGTCGGGCGTCACCTCGCGCAGGAAGTTCACGGAGTCGGCCAGCAGCGAGACGTTGTGCTCGATGGCGAGGTCGCGGGTCTCCCATGTGGCGGAACCCGGGGCGGCGGGCGGGGTGGGCGGTGTCGGCGAGCTGTTCACGGTGTCCTCTCGCGGGTGGGCTGGGACGACCGGTGCGGGCGCGGAGTCCTCCGCGCCCGCACCGGTCGGTGGGTGTCAGAGCGTGGCGAGCGCCGCGTTGCGCAGCTGCCGGCCGTAGTGCTCGTGCATCGTCACCTTGTGCTCCAGGTTCTCGATGACGGCCGGGGCGAAGTCCACCTCGTACAGCGCCTGGCAGGAGCCGAGGCCGCCGGGGCTGAACACGTTGACCTCCATGAGCTTGTCGCCCACGATGTCCAGGCCCACCAGGAACATGCCGTCGGCCACCAGCTTGGGCCGCACGGCCTCCACCAGTTCGAGCATGCCGTTGGTGACCTCCACCTTCTCGGCGGAGCCGCCGGCGGACATGTTGGAGCGGATGTCGTCGCTTCCGCTGCGGCGGCGGAAGGCGGCCACCTTGCCGTCCACCGTGAGCGGCTGGCCGTTCATGAGGAACATCCGCACGTCGCCGTCCTTGGCCTCCGGCAGGAACTCCTGGGCCACCACGTAGCCGTCGCGGGCGATCGCCTCGATGATCTGGTTGAGATTGGGGGCCTCGTCCTCGTTCACCAGGAACACGCCGGACCCGCCGGAGCCCTGCAGCGGCTTGAGCACGGCCTTGCCGCCCAGCTCCTGGACGAACTCCTCGATGCGCTTCTCGTCGCGGGAGATGAGCGTGCGGGGGCGCACCCGCTCGGGGAACTGCTGGAAGTAGGCCTTGCTCAGGGCCTTGCTCAGGGCGCTGGGGTCGTTCACCACCAGCACGCCCTGGGCGGCCATGAGCTCGCCGAAGGCGATGCCGGCGTTGTTGGCCCAGGCGCTGCCCTCGCCCTCGTCGGCGGGGTCGGCGCGCAGCATCACCACGTCGAACTCGGAGACGGCGAACTGCTCCTCGCTCTCGGGCTTCTGCACGTCCTCGAGGTAGCGCTCCAGGGAGCGGTAGTTCTTGTCCTTGGCGCTGCGGCCGCGGGCCATCAGGGTGCCGTCGGGCTCGTACCCGAAGTCGCCCATGCCCAGCAGCACCACCTCGTGGTCGCGGTTGGTGGCGGCCATGGCCAGGCGGGTGGTGGTGTAGACGTGCTTCTCGGTCATGACGTCGTTGACGACGAACGCGATCTTCATGTCATCTCCTGGGTCAGGGTGGACAGGTCGGTGGTCTTCACGGCCGCCTGCAGACGCTCGGTCGCGCCGGCGTCGAGCAGCCAGTTGGAGGTGATGCGGGCCGGCCGCAGCAGGCCGCGCGCATCGAGGTCCTGCACCAGCGGCAGGTCCGACAGGGCGAACTTGCCCAGGAACAGGGTGTCCAGGCGGCCGCCGGTGCGCAGGTGCTCGAGCAGGTCGAGCAGGCCGCGCAGGTACACGGCGTCCTTGGTGAGCCCACCGGAGCGGTAGACGCGCATGGTGGTGGTGTACGCCGAGCGCCTCGGCACGCCCTCGTCCACCAGGGCGCCGAAGGCCTCGGCGAAGCCGGCGCCCTCGAGCATCCGGTCCACGGTGAGCACGCGCACGGCCAGCTGGCGCAGCCGGAAGGGGGTCAGCCCGCCGACGGCGATCTCGCCGAGCACGGCCAGCCCCTCCTGCGTCTCGTCGTACCCGGCCAGGCCGGACCCGAGGGTCTTCATGGGCTGCCCGGAGCCGTTCACCTGGGTCACCAGGTGGGTGCCCACCTCGTGGTGGATGAGGGCGTCCACGCGGTTGGTGGGCACGCTCGCGGCCTCGCTGATGAGGAGGGTGTCGCCCTCCACCAGCACGCCCGAGGTGTCGCTGCGCACCTCGGCGTGGATGCTCACGTCCGGGTCCACCTCGCGGTAGCGGGCGATCTCGTCCTGCGCTGCCTCGAGGAAGTCCTCGGCGTCCACCATCGAGCGGGGAGAGCCGGGCACGTCCAGCCCGGCCACGATGCGGCGAGCGGCGTCGCGCAGCTCGGTGGAGACCGCGCCGTAGAGCTCCACGGACATCTCGCGGAAGGTCTGTGAGCCGCGGCAGCGCAGCATGTCCAGCTGCAGCTGCATCTCGCGCCGCTTGTGGCGCAGCAGCTCGGCCAGCGTGGGGTCGGTGACCTCGTCCACCGGCACCTGGGCGATCTGCGCGGAGACCACGTCCGGGTCGGCGTCCAGCTCGCGGTAGGTGAACTCCGGCTCGGCGACCTCACCGTCGAGGAAGCGCTTCTTCTGCTCCTCGGCGTTCTCCGGGGTGACGTCCAGCAGGAAGCGCAGGGAGTCCGAGAGCATGGCCAGCGTGTGGTCCACGGCCAGGTCGGCCGGGTCCCAGGTGGCCTCCTCGGAGGACCCCTCGAGGGCGGTGGAGTCGGTGCTGGACGGGTCCTGCGGGGCCCCGCTCATCGGGTGCCCACCTCGCGCAGGGCGGCCAGCACCGGCTCGTGGGTGGCCGTGAGTGCACGCTGCAGCTGCTCCACGTGGGCGTCGTCCGGCCGGCCGGTCCACTCGTCCATGTAGAGCTTCTTGAACTCCAGCGCCAGGCACAGGCCGGTCGAGGGGTAGCGCTCGTGCACGAACCACGCCAGGGCGCGGCCCTCGAACTTCACGTTCTCCCGCACGTCGATGCGCTCGCCGTCCACCTCCTGGGACCCCAGGGACCGGGTGAAGGCGTCCACCACCGGGCGCCAGTGGGCGTCCACGGTGCCGGTGCCGAGGTTCACCTGGGGGTTCTCCTCCACCGGCTCGGGCTCGGCGTCGGCGCCGTTGCGGCGGTGGTTGTAGGAGTGCACGTCGTACACCACGAACGGCCCGCGGGCGGCCAGCTCGTCGAGGCGCTCGGCCAGGTCGGCGTAGAAGCGGTCGTACTGCTCCAGGCTGCGGGCGGCCACGTCCTCGTCCAGCGTCCCGTCGGCCCAGACGTCCAGGCCCCAGGCGTCCTCGGGGGAGCGGTACACGGCCTCCTCGCGGGGGCGGTTGAGGTCCACCTCGAAGCGCGAGTGGTGCACCAGCACGCGCGCCGGGGCGCCGGCGGCGATGCGGTCGGTGAAGGGGTCCTCCTCGCGGAAGCGGGTGTCCTCGTCGAGCACCATCGCCGCCGCGGTCTCCTCGCGCAGGCCGTGGCCGGCGTGGATGGAGGTGCCCACCAACTGGCCGGAGAAGTCGCCCACGAGTTCGTGCGTCGGGTTCTCGGTCATGGGCTTCTGTCTACTCGAGGAGGAGGCGCGGGGCCAGTGCGCCCGGCGGTCCGCCCCCGGTCCTGCCGGTCGATCCGCCTCCGGGCGGACCGTTCGGTAGAATCCGGCACCACCCCCACGGTGGTGCCGGCCCCGTCTGGCATGCGTCGGGCGCCGCGGAGCAGCCCGACGCCCCGGCCCCGCCCGTCCCCTCCGGGGAGCCTGGCCGCTGTGACCGACGACCCCCGAGGAGTGCGCCGTGTTCATCGCCATCGCACTCCACCTGCTCGCCGCGCTCCTGGCCCCGCTGGGCGCCGCCCGGCTGGGACGCCGCGTCTTCCCCCTGCTGGCCCTCGTGCCGGCGGGCACGGCGGTGTGGGCCCTCACCCGGTCGGTGGCCGCCCGCGGGGACGCACCGCCGGTCGAGACCGTGCCGTGGGTGCCGAGCCTGGACCTCGAGCTGGCCTTCCGCCTCGACCCCCTGGCCTGGCTCATGGTGCTGGTGGTCGGCGCGGTGGGCGCCATGGTGCTCACCTACTGCACCGGCTACTTCGAGGACGACGAGAAGGGCCTGGGCCGCTTCGCCGCCTGCCTGGTGGGCTTCGCCGGCGCGATGGTGGGACTGGTCACCGCCGACGACGTGCTCGTGCTGTACCTCTTCTGGGAGGTCACCACGGTGCTCTCCTACCTGCTCATCGGCCACTCCTCGCAGCGGCGCGCCAGCCGCGTGGCCGCCGGGCAGGCCCTGGTGGTCACCACCTTCGGCGGTCTGGCGATGCTGGCCGGCCTGCTGCTGCTGGCCCGTGACGCCGGCACGCACCGCCTCTCGGAGCTCGTGGCCCACCCGCCGGCCGCCACGCTCACCACCTCGGTGGCCGTCGTGCTGGTGCTGCTGGGGGTGGCCAGCAAGTCGGCCCAGGTGCCCTTCCACTTCTGGCTCCCGGCGGCGATGGCCGCGCCCACCCCGGTGAGCGCCTTCCTGCACGCCGCGGCCATGGTCAAGGCGGGCGTCTACCTCGTGGCCCGTCTCGCCCCGGCGCTCGCGGACGTGCCGGTGTGGCGCTGGCTGCTCGTGCTCGGGGGTGCCCTGACGATGCTGCTCGGCGCGTGGCGGGCGATGCGGCAGGTGGACCTCAAGCTGTTGCTGGCCCACGGCACGGTGAGCCAGCTCGGCTTCCTCTGCCTGGTGCTGGGCGTGGGCAACGGCGACGCCGCGCTGGCGGGGGTGGCGCTGCTCGTGGCGCACGCGCTGTTCAAGTCCTCGCTCTTCCTGGCCGTCGGCGTCGTCGACCACGCCACCGGCACCCGCGACCTGCGTCTGCTGCGCGGCCTACGCCGCTCGATGCCGTGGACCTTCTGGACCTGCGTGCTGGCCCTGGCCTCCATGGCGGGCATCCCGCCGCTGTACGGCTTCGTGGCCAAGGAGGCGGCGCTCGGAGCCCTGGAGCACGGCGGTCCCACGCCCGGGGACGGGTTCTCCACCCTCGCCCTGGTGGCCGTGGTGCTCGGGTCGGCGCTCACCGTGGCCTACAGCGGCCGCTTCCTCGTGCTGGGCCTGGGCGACCACGCCCCGGGCACCGACGAGCGGCCCGCCCCCTCCGGCCCCACTCCGGTGGGCCACGTCTCGCCCTGGGCCGTGGCCGTGCCGGTGGTGCTCGCCGAGGCCGGCCTGCTGCTGGCCCCCTTCGCGGGAAGGGTGGAGCACTGGCTGGCCCCGGCCGCCGGCCCCTGGCCCGCCACACCGGACCCGGTGCACCTGGCGCTCGTGCCCCACGTGGGCGTGCCGTTGGCCCTCACCGGTGTGGTGCTGCTGGTCGGTGGCGCGCTGGTGCTGGCCGGCCGGCCGGTGGCGCGCTGGGCGGGTTCGCTGCCGCAGCTGCTCTCGGCGCAGCGCGGCTACCGCTGGACCATGCGCACCGTGGAGCGGGGCGCCAACGAGCTCACCGGTCACCTGCAGCGCGGCTCCCTGGAGCTCAACCTCGCGCTGGTCTTCGGCACCTTCGTGCTGCTGCCCGGGTGGGCGCTGGCCACCGGCGTCGCCTGGCCCGAGCGGGTCCGCCTGGCTGACGGCCCGGCCCAGGTGGGCACCGCCGTGGTGGTGGCCCTGGCCGCGGTGGCCGCCGCCCGCTCCCGCCGCCGCCTGCGCGGTGTCTTCCTCGTGGGCGTCACCGGGTACGGCGTGGCCATGCTCTTCCTGCTGCACGGCGCCCCGGACCTCGCGCTCACACAGGTGCTGGTGGAGACCGTCTCCATCGCCGTGTTCGTGCTGGTGCTGCGCCACCTGCCGGTGCGCTTCCGCGACTTCTCCACCCCGCTGGACCGCCGCCTGCGCTGGCTGCTGGGCGCGGCCGTGGGCACGGTCATGTGCCTGCTGGCGGTCACCGCCTCGGCGGTGCGCACGGCCCCCCACGACCCGGAGGCGCTCGCCGAGCGCGCCAAGACCTTCGGGGGCGGCACCAACATCGTCAACGTCATCCTCGTGGACATCCGCGCCTGGGACACGATGGGGGAGCTCTCCGTGGTGCTCGTGGCCGCCACCGGCGTGGCCAGCCTGGTCTTCCTGCACAGCGAGCGCGTCACCACCAGCTACGACCGCGTCCGCGACGCCCTGGGCCGCCGCCGCAGCCACGCCGCGGTGAGCGAGGGCGGGGCCCGGTGGATCCCCGACGCCGGCGCGCTGCCGCCGGGCGGCCGCAGCCTCATGCTCGAGGTGGCCACCCGGCTGGTCTTCCACGTCATCATCGTGTGGTCGGTCTACCTGCTGCTGGCCGGGCACAACCACCCCGGCGGCGGGTTCGCGGCCGGTCTGGTGGCCGGGCTGGGACTGCTGCTGCGCTACCTGGCCGGTGGCCGCGCAGAGCTGGGAGCCGCCCTGCCCGTGGTGCCCGGCTGGCTGCTGGGTACGGGCCTGTTCCTCTCGGCCGGCACCGGTCTGGTCTCGCTGCTGGCCGGCGGCGAGGTGCTGCAGACCTGGACATACGACCTGCACCTGGGGCCGGTGGGCGAGCTGCACCTGGTGAGCTCGGTGGCCTTCGACGTGGGCGTCTACCTGGTGGTGGTGGGGCTGCTGCTGGACCTGCTCTCCTCGCTGGGCTCCGCCCTGGACCGTGACGCCCAGGAGCGGGGCGACCACACCGGCCGGGCCTCGGCGGTGCTCGCCGGCCACGAGGAGGAGGGTTCCCGGTGACGCCGAGCCTCACCCTGTGCCTGCTGGTGGGTGTGCTGTCCGCCTGCGGGGTCTACCTGTTCCTCTCACGCAGCCTGGTGCGGATGCTCTTCGGCATGCTGCTGCTGGGCAACGGCGTGAACCTGCTCTTCCTCGTGGCGTCCGGGGACCCCGGACGCGCCCCCATCTCCGACGCCGCCGGCACCGGGCCCCTGAGCGACCCGCTGCCGCAGGCCATGGTGCTCACCGCCATCGTCATCTCACTGGCCATGACCGGCTTCGTCATGGCGCTGGCCCACCGCTCGTGGCAGGTGGCGCACACCGACGTGGTGCAGACCGATGCCGAGAGCCGCCGCATCTCGCGCCGCGCCGAGGCCAACAGCTACACACCCGAGGTGTTCGGAGAGGGGTCCAGCGACTCCGCCGACGACCCCGCCGCGGAAGGCGACGACCCACCCGACGCCCCGCCCGCCGACGAGACCACGCACCCCGAGGAGGCCCGATGACGCCCACGCCCGACGTCCTCGTGCCCCTGCCCGTGGTGGTGCCACTGGTGGCCGCCGGCCTGACCCTGGTGGCCAACCGCCGCACGGGCGTGCAGCGCGCCGTCACCGTGGCGGCCCTCACCACGAGCCTCGTGGTGGCTGCCCTGCTGGTGCACCTCAGCGACACCCGCGGGCCGCAGGTGGTGCAGGTGGGTGGCTGGGCGCCCACGGAGGGCATCGCGCTGGTGGCCGACCGCCTCGCCTCGCTCATGGTGCTGGTGAGCGTGCTGGTGACGCTGGCGGTGGTGCTCTACTCCATCGGGGAGGGCCGGTCGTCCTTCGACGAGGAGAGCGACGGCCAGTCCCCGCTGCCGATCTTCCACCCCACCCTGCTGGTGCTCTCGGCGGGCGTGTCCACCACCTTCCTCTCGGGCGACCTGTTTCACCTGTACGTGGGCTTCGAGATGCTGCTGGTGGCCTCGTTCGTGCTGCTGACGCTCGGCGGCACCCGGGCGCGGGTGCGCGCGGGCACCAACTACGTGGCCGTCAGCCTGGTGTCCTCGGCGGTCTTCCTCACCGCCATCGCGCTGGTCTACGCCGCCACGGGAACGGTCAACCTGGCCCACCTGGCGCACCGGCTCGCGGAGGTCGACGCCGACACCCGCCTGGCCCTGGAACTCGTGCTGCTGCTGGGCTTCGGCATCAAGGCCGCCGTCTTCCCGATGCAGGGCTGGCTGCCGGACTCCTACCCCACGGCGCCGGCGTCGGTGACGGCCGTGTTCGCCGGCCTGCTCACCAAGGTGGGTGTGTACGCCATCATCCGCACCGAGGTGCTGCTCTTCCCGGACGACCGGGTGAGCCCCCTGCTGCTGGGCGCGGCTGCACTGACGATGGTGGTGGGCATCCTCGGCGCCATCGTGCAGGACGACATCAAGCGCATGCTCTCCTTCACCCTGGTGAGCCACATCGGGTTCATGATCTTCGGCATCGCGCTCGGTGGGGAGCTGGGGCTCTCGGCGGCCATCTTCTACGTGGTGCACCACATCCTCATCCAGTCGGCGCTGTTCCTCGTGACGGGCCTGGTGGAGCGCCGCGGCGGCACCTCCTCCTCGATGCGGCTGGACCGGCTGGCCACGGCCTCGCCGCTGGTGGCGGTGCTCTTCTTCGTGCCGGCCATGAACCTGGGCGGCATCCCTCCGTTCTCGGGCTTCCTGGCCAAGGTGGGCCTCATCGAGGCGGGCCTGTACCACGGCGGGTGGCTGGCGTACACGCTGGTGGGGGCCTCGCTGCTCACCTCGTTGCTCACGCTGTACGCGCTGACCCGCACCTGGGCGCGGGCCTTCTGGCGCCGCCCGTTCAGCGAGGACGGCCACCCGCTGCGCGACCTGCCGGACCCGGACCGTGACGTCTCGGAGGCGCTGGTGTCCGGCGTGGTCGGTCCCACGGTGCTGCTCGTGGGGGTGGGGCTGGCGCTGAGCGTGGCCGCCGGGCCGGTGTACGCATACACCGACCGCGCCGCCCACGACCTGCTGGGCACCACGGTCTACACGCACGCGGTCTTCCCCGACGGGGTGCCGCGATGATGCCCGCCGACCTGCGCCAGACGCTGCGCGACCGCATCGACCTGCGGGCGGTGGTGCTGCTCACCGCCACGTGGATGCTGCTCTGGGGGCACCTGAAGTGGCTGGACCTGCTGGGGGGCGTGCTGGTCTCCGTGCTGGTGTGCCTGCTCTTCCCCCTGCCACGCCTGGAGCTGCGCCTGGTGCTGCGGCCGGTGGCGTTCGTGCGGCTGGTGGTGACCTTCCTCGTGGACCTCGTGGCGGCCTCGGCGTCCGTGGCCTGGGCGGTGTTCACCAGCCGTCGCTCGCCCGGCGGCACGGTGTTCGAGGTGCCGCTGCGCTCCACCGACGAGCTGTTCGTGGCCACCACGGCGGGCATGACCACGCTCGTTCCCGGCAGCGTGGTGCTGGACCTGGACCGTGAGGTGGGCACCCTGTTGGTGCACGGGTTCCGCGTGCACACCCCCGAGCAGCAGCAGGAGTTCCGCAAAAAGGTGTGGCGGCAGGAGGAGCTGCTGCTGCGGGCGCTCGCCCCGGACGTCGACGAGGTCATGGCCCGCGACCCGGGCGGGCCCCTGCAGGGCCGCTCGGCGCTCACCGGCGGCGTGCGCACCAGCGACGGAGGAGGAGGCTGATGGTCGAGACCGTGCTGGCCTGGGCGGTGGGGCTGCTGCTCGCCGCCTCGGCCCTGCTCACCGTGCTCCGGGTGGTGACCGGTCCCACGATGATGGACCGGGTCATCGGCCTGGAGGTGGTCACCGGTGTGCTCATCTGCGCGCTGGGCACTGAGGCCGCCGTCAACCGGCACACCACCTCGCTGCCGGTGCTCATCTCGTTGTCGCTCATCGGCTTCCTGGGGTCGGTGAGCGTGGCGCGGTTCATGCGCCCGGCCGACGCGCCGCGCACCGAGGAGGTGCCGCGATGACGGGGCTGCTGGACCTGCTGGGGATGCTCTGCCTGCTGGGCGGGGCGGTGCTGTGCCTCTCGGCCTCGCTGGGGCTGTGGCGCTTCGGCGACCTCTTCACCCGCATGCACGCCAGCAGCAAGCCGCAGGTGCTGGGGGTGCTGCTGGTGGCCCTCGGGGTGGGGCTGCGCGTGCGTCAGCCCAGCGACGTGGGCATGCTCGTGCTGCTGGCGGTGTGCCACCTCATCACCGTGCCGGTGGCGGCGCAGATGGTGGGGCGGGCGGCGCTGCGTATCGGGCAGGGCGACTCCGAGGGGGAGGTGGCCCGCCGCTGGGAGGAGCGACTGGCCGAGCTGGAGGAGCAGGACGACGCGGTGACCGGGCAGGAGCAGGCACCCCGCACCTGAGGCGGTGCCTCAGCGCGCGGAGGCGTCCTCGAGCAGCGCCACGCCCGGCCCGGTGAGCGCACCGGGCTCCCACGGGCGCCCGGTGGCGGCCATGAGCAGCTCCAGCAGCCGGCCCCGCACCTCGGGCCCGCTGCCCAGGGCCACGTTGCCGTCGGTGCCCACCAGGGTCACCCGGCGCAGGGCCGCCGGCGCCCCGCCGAGGGCCTCCCGGGTGCCCAGCTGGTGGGCCAGGGCCTGCTGCACGGCGGGGATCGGGTAGAAGTGGCGGATGCCCAGCGGGCGGCGGACGTCCTCGCCGTGGGCGATCTCCTCCACCAGCCGGCTGGCCACGGGCGCCAGCCAGGTGGGCGGGCCGCTCGTGCGCCCGGCCACGGAGCGCAGGGCGTCCAGCATCGCCGCCGGGGTGGGGCGTCGCTCGGCGTCCACGCCGGCCTGGTTCTGCCGGTCGAGGCTGCCGCCCGCGGCCACCATCGCGCGGGTGAGGCGCCACGGGGTGGTGCGGGCGTTGTCCACCAGGTGGGCGGCCACGTCCATCACCGTCCACCCGGGGGCCAGCGAGGGCGTGTCCCACGCCGCGCGGTCCAGGTCGGCGAGGTCCGCGACGAGCGCCCACCGCTCGGCGTGCACGAGGCGCCAGGTGGCCTCCGCGGGGGAGGGGCGTGCGGGTCCGGGCGTGCGGGGGCGGCGGCGCAGGAGGGGCATGGGCCCAGTGTGGGCCACGCTCCGGCGGGGTCGTCCTCGGGCCGCGTTCCGGGCCAGGTGCATCCGGCCCACCCTCCCTCCGGGTGCGCCGGGCGGCTGGGTACGGTCCGGGCATGACCGCCTCCTCCCGACGCCTCCTCACCATCGCGGCCGGCGCCGCCGTCGTCCTGCTGCTGGCGGTGGGTGCCCTGCTGGCCGGCCGCTCCGGCCCGTCGCCCCAGAAGGCCTCCGGGGGCGATGCCGGCGCGTCCTCACCGGCGTCCCCCGGGGAGTCCTCCGCCGCCGGGGAGGGAGGCCGTGGCCCCTCGGCCGCCGAGGAGCGCATCGGCCTCACCCGCCGCGACGCCGATGACGTGACCGCTCTCGGTGACGTGGACGCCCCCGTGGTGCTCATCGAGTACGCCGACTACCGCTGTCCCTTCTGCGCGGTGTTCAGCCGCGACACCATGCCGGAGCTGGTGAGCGAGTACGTGGAGTCCGGCCGGCTCCGGGTGGAGTGGCGCGACCTCCCCCTGTTCGGCGAGGAGTCGGAGAAGGCCGCGGTGGCCGCGCGCGCCGCCGGTGAGCAGGGGCGGTTCTGGGAGTACCACCGCGCGGTGTACGAGGCCGCGCCCGAGCGGGGGCACCTGGAGGTCACCGACGAGAAGCTCACCGCCTGGGCCGAGGAGGTGGGGGTGCCGGACATGGAGCGGTTCGCCCGCGACCTGGAGTCCCCCGAGCTGCTGGAGCAGGTGCGCGCCGATGCCGAGGAGGCCCGCTCCCAGGTGGGTGCCACGGGGACGCCGACCTTCGTCATCGACGACCAGCGGATGGTGGGCGCCCAGTCCGCGGAGACCTTCCGCCGGGTGATCGACCAGCAGCTCGCCGCGCGCCGGGAGGGCTGAGTGGACATCGGGTACACCGGCGCCTTCCTCGGGGGCGTCCTCGCGCTGCTGAGCCCCTGCTCGGTGATGCTGCTGCCGGCCTTCTTCGCCTACGCCTTCACCTCCCCGGTGGCGCTCGTGGGGCGGACGATGGTGTTCTACGCGGGCCTGTGCGCCACGCTGGTGCCGCTGGGCGTCTTCTCCGGCGCCGTGGGCTCGCTGCTCACCGCGCACCGGTCGGCGTTGGTGGCCGGTGCCGCCGCAGTCGTCATCGTGCTGGGCCTGTGGCAGCTCTCGGGCCTGCCCGTGCCCGGTCTGGGCCGCACCGCCGGCGGAGGCCGCGACACCACCTCGGTGGTGTCGGTGTTCACCCTCGGGGCCGTGTACGCGGTGGCCGGCGTCTGCGCGGGGCCCATCCTGGGTTCGGTCCTCATGGTGGCCACCGTGAGCGGCAGCGCCGTGTACGGCGGCACCGTGCTGGCCCTCTACGCGCTGGGCATGACGGTGCCGCTGCTGGTCCTGGCTGCGGTGTGGGACCGGCTGGGTTCCCGAGGCCGCGCTCTGGTGGCGCCCCGCGAGGTCTCCTTGGGGCCGTGGCGCAACACCTGGGCGATGGTGGTCTCCGGGCTGCTCTGCGTGGCCATCGGTGTGCTGCTCCTGGTCACCGACGGCACGGCGGGGCTGAGTGGGCTGGTCACCGTCAGCGCCCAGCGCGACGCCGAGACCGCCCTGGCCGAGTGGGCCTCGGGGGTCTCGGACACCTGGTTCGTCGTGGTGGCGGCCCTGGTGGTGCTGGGGTTGGTGGTGTGGTCGGTGGGCCGACCGTCCCGGGGCCCACGGTAGGGCTGGGCGCCGTCGGTCGGGCGTGCCTCAGCACCACTTCCCGGCGATGGCGGCCAGCACCGTGCGGTTGCGGGAGGTGGCCGTGCCGGCGTGGCGTTCCACCAGCCCGTTGGAGAGTTTCGAGCGATGCACGTCCGGCCCCATCAGCGTGTGGGCGGCGCGGCCCCGCACCATCACCCGCTCGCCGGGGAACTCCAGCCCCTCCAGCGCGGCGACCGCGTCGGCGCCGGGCTTGGCGCGCAGCAGCGACACGTAGTGCGCACCGTCGTGCCCGGCGGCCACCTCGTCGAGGGAGTCCACCACCTCCTGCAGCTCGGCGGGCGTCAGCAGCACCACCGGCACGTCGAACCCGCGGTCGGCCGCGAAGGCGGCCTCGAGCCGCTCGGTGATGCGCTCCCGCGAGTGCATCGTGGTGCTGAAGCGCACGTTGCCGGTGTTGATGTGGGTGGCCACGTCGGTGAACCCCAGGGCCTCCACGCAGGTGCGCACCTCCGCGGCCGGGAACTTCCGCCTCGCCCCCAGGTTCACCGCGCGCAGGAAGCCGATCCAGGTGCTCATGGGGTCAGTCTGCCCGGAGAGGGTGCCGGTGTCCCCTCCTCATCACGGCGGCGTCGGGCCATCCCCCATGATGTGCCGATGACGCTCGCCCAGGCCCTGCTCTCCTTCGCCGTCGTCGCGGCCGTGCTCACCATCACGCCGGGGCTCGACATGGCCCTCGTGCTGCGCTCCGCCCTCCGCGACGGGCGCGGCTCCGCCGTGGCCACAGGCGTGGGCATCTGCGCCGGTTCCCTGGTCTGGGCCGTGGCCGCCGCGGTGGGGGTGAGCGCCCTGCTCACCGCCTCGGCCACCGCGTTCACCGTCCTCAAGCTGGTGGGTGCTGCCTACATGCTCTTCCTCGGCCTGCGGATGCTGTGGGGCGTGGTGCGGGGCACAGGTCACGTGGACCTCGACGCCGCCCCGCGCACCCGCGGTGGCGCGTGGGAGCACCTCCGTCGCGGCCTGCTCACCAACGTGCTCAACCCCAAGGTGGGCGCCTTCTACGTGGCGGTGCTGCCCCACTTCATGGCCGACGGGGTGCCCACCGCTGTGATGGGCCTGCTCCTGGCGCTGGTGCACGTGGTCGAGTCGCTGGTCTTCTTCGCGCTCATCATCGCCGGGGCGCACTCGGTGCGGGGGCTCCTGCAACGCCCGGTGGCCCAGCGCGCCATCGATGCCGTCACCGGCACGGTGCTGGTTCTGTTCGGCGCCCGGTTGGCCACCTCGCGCTGAGCACGGGCCGGGTGCTCATGCGCACTGCCAGGTGAACCCGGCGTCCGCCACGGGCTCCTCCGCGTCCGGGCGGGTCATCCAGTAGAGCTTGCCCTCGTCCCCCCAGCACATGCCGGTGGCGTCGTCGCTGCCCACCTGCAGCAGGTTGTGCCACCGGACGGCCTCCCGGTCGCCATCCTCCCCCTCGGCGGAGAGCCCCTTGAACGCCATGACCTCGAACTCCGTCGGACCCTGGTCGGGCAGGGTGTACCCGCCCAGGCGGTGGCTGGCCTGGGCGATCTGCAGGGTCATCACCTCGTCCTCGAAGTCCTCGTTGGTCACCGGGTGGTCGTCCACCGGGCCCACGCCGAACTCCAGCGACACCGCGGGGTGGTCCGAGGCCGGGTAGCTCATGGCCTGCCGGCCGGTCAGCTCCACCTCGGTCCACGACTCCAGCGGCTCGGGCACCTGGGTCGGCGGGCAGGTGTCGCGCCCCGCGGCCACGTGCAGCAGCACCGCGCCGGCGGCCGTGGCAGGGTCCCAGCAGCCCACGAGGGTCTCGAAGTCGTCCACCTCGCCGTCCCAGTGGAAGGCCAGCAGGCGCCCCGTCGTGGGCAGCTCGATGCCGGTGCGCAGCCCAGCGGCCGCGAGGGCGGCGAGGTCCACCTCGCCCACGAACGCCAACGGGCCGTGGCCCTCCCAGTGCGGCCACGGGGTGCCGGCGGGCAGGTGCGGAACGCCGCCGAGCCGCGCCACCACGGGGCCCTCGCCGCCCACCAGCTCCACCGTCGGGCGGCCCAGCGCCAGCCAGCGCCGGGCAGTCTCGGGGTCGAGGTACTCGCGCGCCACGGCCTCGAACGGATCCTGCAGGTGTTCCACGTCGTCGTCCTCGTAGGGGGCTTCTGGCGCGAGCAACATATCTGCGGCCACCGACGATCTCCGTGCCCTCGTGGCCGGGGTCGTTCCCGGGGTCGTGAACTCACGCGGGCAACAAGAAGGAACCCGGCCCGCCGTACCGGCGGCGACGTCAGCCTGTCACAGGCACCTCGAGGACCAGTAGGTCGTCTTCCCGTGACTGCATCACATGTTCTTCAGCCGCTCGCCGGGTAGAGTACGCGATTCGACCGAAATGAGTATCGAGATCCCCGGCTGCGACGACGAAGAGAGATTCGGGACGATCTTCTCCATCGGTGACCCATGGGACGGTGGTGAACCACTTCTCCGTTCCGGGGAGTTGGTGCTCCCGGGCGGTCATCTCCAGGGCGATGCGTTGCGAGGGTGTTGCCGCCCAGATGTATTCCCTGTCCCCAAAGGTCTCGTCCTTATAGAGCAGAATTATTTCTCGACCCCTCCGGCGCCCGCGGATCAGGTTGATCCAATTACGCGCCACAGTTGAGAGCATTTGTGGTCGGGTAGACGCGGGCATAGTACTTCTTCCCCTTCCGGATGATCGTTCCCAGGGTGGTTCCTCCCCATCGGGTGCGCTTGCCCCCAGAGCACGAGTGCGAGAGGTTCTTCTGGTGGTAGGTCTTCTGTCCGGTGTTGCCGCCAGACTTCGAGGGATCCTTGACCCACCAGAGGAGG
Organism: Kytococcus schroeteri; assembly: GCF_042433515.1. NCBI lineage: Bacteria > Bacillati > Actinomycetota > Actinomycetes > Micrococcales > Kytococcaceae > Kytococcus > Kytococcus schroeteri. The sequence continues at coordinate 91,503 of NZ_JBHLVH010000012.1, forward strand.
CGCTTGTGGCGAAGGTCGGATGTGTGGTGGATCGAGGTCACGCGGACGCTGCACGACGTGCGCGCCTTGAAGCCCACGTTACTGCGACCGGTGGAAGTGCGTAGATGGACGTTCTCCGGCTTCAGGGTGCAAGGGCCGTAGGTCACCCCAGCGATGTGGTTCCCGCCGTCAGCTCCGGAGGGTGACGAGCGATGGCTGCGCCACCGCTGCTACACCCTCAGATCGGAAGAGCCCTGAAGGTCCACTCGGCGATGTAGGCGAACTCCGTACTGCGGCCTTTCCTCGGGGTTGGGTTGTGGGCGCAGGATCGGAGTTTTCCTGCTCCCTTCACGGCGGTCGGGACAGGAAAAGTCTTGTCCTGAGGTCATCGCTTCCAGGTGTGCCGCCAGTAGGCATCGGCCTCCTCACGCTGCGCCTCCCAGTAGGCGTCGGAGGCTTCCTGCTCCGCCAGACGCTTGTCCTCCCGAGTCCGGCCGAACCTGATCGCCTTCTCGAGCATCGGACGGAAGGCGGCAGGGTCCACCACATCGATGCCGAGCTCCCGGCTGCGCTCCACCTTGCGGTTCTCCTGCGCACCGGGATCGAGAACGGTCACACGGACCGTCTCCGTGACGCGCTTGGCCTCGCGCACGCCGTGAGCCAGCGCCAGGCCGCGCAGCTCTTCGAGCTCGGTCGAATCGCCGACGAAAGCCACTCGCCAGTCGGTGAGGATGCGGGCGTATGGGCCGGCATCCTCCGCCTCTGCCACCTCCGGCACCTGCACGACACCGTCCAGGCCCAACTGCGTCGCCGTCCGTCGGACCCGCTTGTCCTCCGTCTGGCTGCGACCGGCCCGTGAGGCCATCGTCTCGGACCACACCGGCTCGATGAGACCCAGTAGCTCCTGCTTCGAGGCACGGAGCCCCAGCGCGCGGGCAGCCAGCATCTCGAGCTCGTCGGAGAACAGCCGGCCGTCCGACAGCGCCTCCCTCAGCTCGTCGGTGAACTCGGTCCGTGCATCCGCACCCACATCCGTCATGCGGGACCGCGGCGAATCCGGCACGGAGTTGACCACCACGCGCAGGTCACGCACCCACCTCTCGACTGGCCGGATCTTCACCGGGGTCGCCGGCGTCGCGTCGGCTCCCTGCCACACGGGGACCGGCTTGGTCAGACGCAGCGGCACAGGACCTTCGTGGAGCAGCCACATCAGAAGGTCCCGCGTGGCTCGCGCATCCCCCAATGCGCTGTGGCCGTCGTTGCGCCACCCACCGCTGACGGTCTTGTGCAGAGACGTCAGGCTGAAAGCCTGCCCGTTCAGCTGCTCCTGGGCCGACTCCAGCGTGCAGACGGCGAGCATGTTCGGCATCCGACCCTTGATGCGTCGAGTCTCGGCCGTCAGGAACCCAAGGTCGAACGGAAGGTTGTGGGCCACCATCACGGCCCCCTCCAGCAACGCGGACAACTCCGGCCACACCTGCCGCCAGGTCGGGGCATCTTGCAGATCGGCGTCAGTGATCCCGTGGAAGCGGGTGGAATCCTTCACTCCACCGGGGGCCGCCACCAGGGTCGCGAACTCGTCCACCACGGCGCCACGGCCGGTCACCAGCACGACGGCCACCTCAACGATGCGGTGCGTGGCGGGGTCCGTGCCCGTGGTCTCCACGTCCAACACCGCGAAGACAGTGTCGGAGGGGTCGTGGCTGCTCTGCTTGCGGGTGAGCCGAGCCTGCACCACGCCCCGAGGAGCCTTCTTGCGTGGTGGGGATGCGGAGTGTCCCCCGGACGGCGCCGGTGGAACTGTCGGCGTGGATGGCACGGAGACGTCCGACGCAGGCCCCCGCGGCTCCTCCACAGGGCCCGTCGGCGCAGTGGATCGACTAGCTTGACCGGCCCCGGGCGCCTCAGATTGCAGCGATGCCGGCGCAGAGGACTGTGCGGACGGAGGAGGTGCGGGCCGCTGGGCGTTGGGCTGACGGTGCTGCTCGGGCTCTGCTCCCCCATCGGGCGCAGAAGGAGGCGGAGGAGTAGCGCCGCGCTCCGCGGCCTCCCCTCCCTTCACGCGTTCATGTTCGGACCGTGGCCACGTGCGCCGACCCAAGAAGCCCAACCCGGCCGCGAGGACCAGACTGAGGCTGGCAGCACCCACCTCGCCGTCCAACAGCAGACCGATGCCGCTGAGCACGAAGAGCAGGGCCAGCCCTCCTGTGAGACACCCACCGACGTAGCGCACTGACCTCACGTCCAAACTCCTCCTCTCTCGAATGCTGTAGCCACCTCCGCAGACCATGACGTGCCGGATGCGCGAGGAGACCCGTTGATGAGGATGCCCTACGGACGGGGTCAGATCTGCTGGGGGCGCAAGCGCACCCTCGCGGCGAAGCCAGGGCACCGCGACGGCGTCGAGGTGGTCGCGATGGACGGGTTTCCCCCGCTGCACCGCTGACGCGGAGTATCTCAGCGGGCGGTGCCCCCACCGGCTTCAAGACCGCTGCTGCCGAGGAGTTGCCCGGGGCGACCGCAGTGATGGACCCCTTCCACGTGGTGAGGTTGGCCGGTGACGCCCTGGACCGCTGCAGGCGCAGGGCCCAACTCGATCTGCACGGCCACCGCGGCCGCGCCAAGGATCCGCTCTACCGCGCCCGGCGGACCCTGCACACCGGTGCCGACCTGCTCACCGACAAGCAGAAGACCCGGCCGGACGCGCTGTTCGCCGCCGCTGAACACATCGAGGTCGAAGTGACCTGGGGCATCTACCAGCGCATGATCACCGCCTACCGCCACCCCGACCGCTCCCAGGGCCGGACTCTCATGACCGCGGTGATCGACTCCCTGACACGCGGCCTCCCGGCCGCGCTGGGCGAACTGCTCACGCTTGGAAAGACCCTCACCAAGCGCGCCACGGCCGTGTTGGCGTTCTTCGACCTGCCCGGCACCAGCAGCGGCCCCACCGAGGCCATCAACGGCCGCCTCGAGCACCTAAGCGGCTCCGCCCTGGGCTTCCGAACCTGACCCACTACATCGCCCGATCCCTCCTCGAAGCCGGCGGCTTCAGGCCACGACTACACCCTCAGATCGGATGAGCCTCTTTAATGAGACCCGACACCACCCGTGTAGGTTCCCGCGGTTCGTGTCACTGCGATGAGCCCCTGATCAGGGCTTTGACATCTTCGGGAGGAAGCGGGCGTCTCACGTTCGTGTCTGAATCTTCAAGTGCTTCCAGCGCAGGCTCGTGACCCGACGCGGCTGGTGACCCCGTGGGTACCGCCGGGCGTTCGAGACGCCTCTCACGGCGTGACTCACTGTTGCGATGTCGCGGTGGTGCTCGTCCTAGGCGCGCCCACCGGCTACGACCTCCTCGATGCCGCAGCGGGGGCGGTCAGACTCAAGGGTCTGTCGAGGTGAGGACTGGCTCCGTGGTGGGTGAAGTGGCTGCGCGCGTCACGACCGTGGGGGTCACGTTGATCCAGTCGTCCTTGGAGGCGTGTAGATCAACGTGGAGCGGCTTCCCTCGACCGCCCTTTCCCACTCACAATTTGATTCAGGGACATCCAGGGCGTATCTGTCCAACTCGGGGCCGAGCCTGCCATAGCCCACGCAATCCAAGCCCCACTGAGGGTCTGCGTGGAGCCACTCGACCATCACGTGATCGGGGCCGGCGCCCAGTGTGATGCGGCCCGGGTGCCCTCGCAGGACCCGCACCATGCCGTAGAGGACCGGTTCGACCATGTCATCTCGGCAAAGGACTGGACGCCCGTCGCTCACATCGGACACCGTCAGAGTTCGAGGCATACCGCGCCCTGCTCCTCCTGGGATTCCTAGATACTTGCAGCGTTCTTCACCCAGTCTAGGCGCTCTCGTAAGGGGCGTGACCCCAGGCCGTCGCAGACCAGAAGAGGCCGGGCCGATGCTTCTGACCGCGGTGGGAGCGGATCCGCCGTACGGGCTTCGCCAGCGCCACCACATGGTCGTCCACCGAGCCCATCTGCTCGGTGACGTGGGTGCCGGTCGAGGTCACGTAAGAGGCTTCGACATGGATGCTGGTGTCCTCTGTCACATGACCAGCATCCTCGCTGCGACATCGTGAGTGAGACCCGACACCCGCGCCCGGGGTGTGGCCCAGGTCACCGCAGGCCCCGGGGAATGAACCTCCCGCGCCATGGGTTGAGTGATGCAGACGCAACTTTGGTGAGTGCCACCTTGACCACCCGGTCTGGCGCTCCGCAGAGTTGCTCCCGCATCAACCCATCCGCGACACGCAGGAGGTTCCCTCATGGGACGCGCAATCGGTATCGACCTGGGTACCACCAACTCCGCCATGGCCATCCTCGACGGTGGCGAGCCGGAGATCATCGCGAACGCCGAGGGCGGTCGCACCACCCCGTCCGTCGTCTCCTTCTCCAAGAACGGCGAGATCCTCGTCGGCGAGGTGGCCAAGCGCCAGGCCGTCACCAACGTCGATCGCACCATCCGCTCCGTCAAGCGCCACATGGGCACCGACTGGAGCACCGAGATCGACGGCAAGACGTACACGCCGCAGGAGATCAGCGCCCGCACGCTCATGAAGCTCAAGCGCGACGCCGAGGCCTACCTGGGCGAGGAGGTCACGGACGCCGTCATCACCGTGCCGGCCTACTTCGACGACGCCGAGCGCCAGTCCACCAAGGAGGCCGGTGAGATCGCCGGCCTGAACGTGCAGCGCATCATCAACGAGCCCACCGCCGCGGCCCTGGCCTACGGTCTGGACAAGGGCAAGGAGGACGAGCTCATCCTCGTCTTCGACCTCGGTGGCGGCACCTTCGACGTCTCGCTGCTCGAGGTGAGCAAGGACCCCGAGGACGGCTTCTCCACCATCCAGGTGCGCGCCACCTCCGGTGACAACAAGCTGGGCGGTGACGACTGGGACGACGCGATCGTGCAGCACCTGCTCACGAGTGTGAAGAACAGCACCGGTGTGGACCTGGCAGGCGACAAGATCGCCATGCAGCGTCTGCGCGACGCCGCCGAGCAGGCCAAGAAGGAGCTGTCGAGCTCCACCTCCACCTCCATCAACCTGCAGTACCTCTCGATGGGGGAGAACGGCCCGATCCACCTGGACGAGTCGCTGAGCCGCACCCAGTTCGAGCAGATGACCGAGAAGCTGCTGGAGCGCACCAAGCAGCCCTTCGAGGCCGTCATGAAGGACGCCGGCGTGAAGGTCGACGAGATCGACCACGTCGTGCTCGTGGGTGGTTCCACCCGCATGCCGGCCGTCGCCGAGCTGGTCAAGAAGCTCACCGGCAAGGAGCCCAACAAGGGCGTCAACCCGGACGAGGTCGTGGCCGCCGGTGCGGCCGTGCAGGCCGGTGTGCTCAAGGGCGACCGCAAGGACGTGCTGCTCATCGACGTCACGCCGCTGTCCCTCGGCATCGAGACCAAGGGCGGCCTGATGACCAAGCTCATCGAGCGCAACACGGCCATCCCCACCAAGCGCTCCGAGGTGTTCACCACCGCCGAGGACAACCAGCCGGCCGTGGGCATCCAGGTGTTCCAGGGCGAGCGCGAGCTGGCCCGCGACAACAAGCCGCTGGGCAACTTCGAGCTCACCGGCATCGCCCCGGCCCCCCGTGGCGTGCCGCAGATCGAGGTCACCTTCGACATCGACGCCAACGGCATCGTGCACGTGTCCGCCAAGGACCGCGGCACCGGCCAGGAGCAGTCCATGACGATCTCCGGCGGCTCGGCCCTCAGCAAGGAGGACATCGAGCGCATGGTCAAGGACGCCGAGGCCCACGCGGCCGAGGACGCCCAGCGACGTGAGGCCGCCGAGGCCCGCAACCAGGCCGAGCAGGTGTCCTACTCCACCGAGAAGTTCATCGCCGACAACGGCGACAAGCTGCCTGAGGTGGAGAAGTCCGAGACCGAGTCCGCCCTGGCCGAGCTCAAGGAGCTGCTGGCCAAGGAGGACGCCGGCGCCGAGGACCTGAAGGCCGCCACCACCAAGGTCTCCGAGGCCAGCCAGAAGATGGGTGCGGCCATGTACGCCGCCCAGTCCGAGGCCGGCGCGGGTGCCGAGGGTGGTCAGGCCGCTGGCGACCAGGCCGGTTCCGCCGACGACGACGTGGTGGACGCCGAGGTCGTCGAGGACGACGACAACACGTCCAAGTGACCGATGGTGGGTGGGCGCCCGTCGCCCACCCACCCGCCGCGGTGACCCGTGGTTGATGCCGTTGGACCCGGGGGCGGGATCGCGTCCCGCCCCCGGGCCCCCACGAACAGGAGGTGGCCGATGGCCGACCAGGAGCAGACCCCCCAGACCCCCGACGCCCCCGAGCACGAGGGCGCAACCCAGCCGGGCTCCGTCGAGGAGGCCCCGGCCCCCGAGGACGCCGCGGCCGCCGAGCAGGCACTCACCGACGGCGCCGACGAGGCCACCCCGGCCGACGCGCAGGACACCGGGGCCGGCCAGGACGCCGAGCCCGAGGTGCACCCGGACACCCTGCTGGCCGCCGAGCGGCTGGAGGACCTCCGCCGCGCCCAGGCCGACATGGTCAACTACCGCAACCGCATGGAGCGTGAGCGCGCCAAGGACAAGGACGCCACCATCGGCACCGTCGTGGAGGCCCTGCTGCCGGTGCTCGACGACGTGCACATGGCCCGCGAGCACGGCGAGCTGACCGACGGCCCGTTCGCCGCCATCGCCACCAAGCTCGAGGGGACCCTGGAGCGCTTCGGGGTGCGCCGTCTCGGTGAGGCCGGCGAGGCGTTCGACCCCACCGTGCACGAGGCGCTCATGCACACCCAGGCCGAGCTGCCCGAGGGCACCACTGACACCACCGTGGTGCAGGTGCTGCAGCCGGGCTTCGCGGTCGGGGACCGCGTGGTGCGCCCGGCCCGCGTGGCCGTGGCCGACCCGGCCTGACGACACGTGCCCCGCACCCACCCGGGTGCGGGGCACCCCACCGGCCCACAGATCGATCCCGCGAGGAGGCAAGATGGCGAGCCAGGACTGGTTCGAGAAGGATTTCTACAAGACCCTGGGTGTCTCGCCCGATGCCGACGGCGCCGAGATCAAGAAGGCCTACCGCAAGCTGGCGCGGGCCAACCACCCCGACCAGCACCCCGGTGACGAGGCCGCCGAGCAGCGCTTCAAGGAGATCGGCGAGGCCTACCAGGTGCTCTCGGACGCCGAGCAGCGCAAGGAGTACGACGCCGTCCGCCAGATGGCGGCAGGTGGCGCCCGGTTCACCGCGGGGGCCGGCGGCCCTGGCGGGGGAGCCGGTGGCTTCGAGGACCTGTTCTCGGCCTTCGGCGGTTCCGGTGGTGGGCAGCGGGTGCGTTTCGGCGGGCCCGGCGGCCAGCAGGTGGGCGGCGAGGACCTCGAGGACATCCTGCGGATGTTCGGCGGGGGCGGCTTCGGCGGCGGCCAGGCCGGCTTCGGCCCCCGGCCGGGCGGACCGCGCCACGCGGCGCCGCAGCGCGGGCAGGACCTCGAGGCCGAGGTGACCGTGGACCTGCGTCAGGCCCTGGAGGGCGACAAGGTCACCGTGCGCCAGGCCGACGGCGGCACCACCACCATCAAGGTGCCGGCCGGCGTCAAGGACGGCCAGCGCATCCGCCTGCGCGGCAAGGGCCACCCCAGCCCCGACGGTGGCCCGACCGGCGACCTCATGATCACCGTGCACGTGCGCCCGCACGGCCTCTACCGGCGCGAGGGCGACGACCTGGTGATGGAGCTGCCGGTCACCTTCGCCGAGGCGGCCCTGGGTGCCGTGGTGGCCGTGCCCACCTGGGACGGCCAGAGCGTCAAGGTCAAGGTGGCGCCGGGCACCCCCTCGGGGCGGCGGCTGCGCCTGCGCGGCCGCGGCGTGCCCACCAAGGGCGGTGCCGGTGACCTGCTGGCCGAGGTGCACGTGGCCGTGCCCACTGACCTCACCGACGCCCAGCGCGAGGCCGTCGAGGCCCTGCAGGCCGCCGACGACACCAACCCGCGGGCCGACCTCGCGGCCCGCGCCCGGGCATGACCACCGGGCCGGGCACGACTGGGGGCGCGAGCGACCGCACCCCGGACACGCGCCCGGTGTACGTCATCAGCGTGGCGGCCGAGTTGACCGGCATGCACGCCCAGACGCTGCGCCAGTACGACCGCATGGGCTTGGTCTCGCCCAGCCGTGCGCGGGGCGGCGGGCGGCGCTACTCGGAGGCCGACGTGGAGCAACTGCGGGAGGTGCAGCGTCTCTCCGCCGAGGAGGGCATCTCCCTGGCGGGCATCCGCCGCATCATGGAGCTCACGCGCCTCACCGAGGAGATGGCCGAGCGCATGGCCGAGATGGAGGCCGAGCTGCACCGGGCCCGCGCCGTCCTCGATGCGGGACAGCGCGTCTTCGCCGCCGGCCGCCGGGGCGAGGCCGAGGCGGTGCGTCAGGGCCAGCGGCCGGCCCGCCCCGCCACCGGCCGCGAGCTCACCCTCTGGCGCCCCCTGCGCTGAGCCGTCAGGTGCGGGATCGCCCGTGCTGGGCCCAGGCGGCGAGCGCCAGGTTGACCACGACGGGCGCCACCCACAGGTCCGCTGCGTGGTCGTCGAGCGGTCCACTTCCCTCGTGCGACGTCACATCCACCTCCATCGCTCGTGACGGACCGAGGGTCTCGCGCTCAGGTGGCGCTGGGACCGGGAACCTCGGGGATGCTGACCATGCGGTCCTTCTCGACCGACAGCACGTCGGGGTCGGACCGCAGCTCCTCCGCTTGGGCGGCCGTGGCCCGGACGGCGAGGCCACCAACGGTGCTGTAGCGCGAACTCACCTCGAGGCCGCGCTCCTCGAACTGGGCGGCCTTCCGGTCCACCTGGCGGCGTACCGCCTCCTTGCGGGCGGCCGGGTCGGAGACGCCCTCGGGCGGGGCGAACATCACGAGGTAGGTGGTCACGGAGTCCTCCGGGCCGTCGTCGGACGGGCTGGTGGGCGTCGGGCTCGAGGGCGAGGTGGGGCTCGGCGAGGGGCTGCCCCCGTCGGACGGGCTGGTGGGTGCGGGGCTGGTGGGCGTCGGGCTCGAGGGCGAGGTGGGGCTCGGCGAGGGGCTGCCCCCGTCCGAGGGGCCCGGTGCCGGCTCCGTCGAGCTCGGCGTCGAACTCGACGGGTCGTCGGCCCCCTGCCCGTCGCACCCGGCCAGGGGGAGCAGGCCCATCAGGGCGACGACGGCGATCGCTGCGCGCGGGTGCTGGTTCATGTACCCAGTGTGCCCCTCGCCGGCGCACAGGGGAAGGCCCCGACCGGATGGTTCCGGTCGAGGCCTTCGTCGTGGTCCGGTGGCGGCGCGATGGGGGTGGGCCACCACCGGGGTGCGTCACAGGCCCAGCAGGTCCTTGAGCGCGTCCTCCACGTCCTGCGAGACCGCGGCCGTGCTGCCCAGCACCACGGTCTGGGTCGGGTGGGCGGCCACGTGGTCACCCACCACCTTCAGCAGGCGGTCCGGGCGGGTCAGCAGCAGCGGGCCGCCCTCCTTGGCCGCCAGGGCGCCACCGGTCAGGGCGTCCGGGTAGTCCGCACCGGTGGCCACGGCGGTGAAGTCGTAGCCGGCGGGGAACTGCTTGGCCACCTCGACGGCCGTGGCGTAGCGGTTGGGGCCGGCCAGACGCTCGGTGGCACCCAGCTCGTCGGCCACCTTCTGCGAGACCACGTCGTCGCCGCCCAGCACCACGACCTTCTTCGGCGCGAGCGAGCGCACCGCGTTGCGGGTCACGGGCAGCACCTTGTCGCCACGGGTCAGCAGCACCGGCACGTCCTTCGAGCCGGCCAGGGCCGAGCCGGCCAGCGCGTCGGCGAAGGCCTTGTCGTCACCGGAGGCCACGTACAGCGTGTCCACGCCGGTGCCGAAGTCCTTGGCCACGTTGGCGCTGGTCTCGTAGCGGTTGGCGCCGGAGATGCGCTCCACCGACAGACCGCTGGCCTCCAGCTCGTCGGCCACCTTCGCCGAGACGGCGGTCTCGCCACCCACCAGGATGACGCGCTTGGCGCCCAGAGCCTTGAGCGCCTCGGTGGTCTGGGCCGGGATGCGGTCCTGACGGGTCAGCAGCACCGGCACCTCCTTGCCGTCCTCGTCGGGCATCGACTGCGTGCGCACCATGCCGGAGCCGGCTGCGGCCGTGCTCGACATCGCGTCGGCGAAGCCCTGGCCGGAGGCCATGTAGACCGTCTCGGAGGTACCGAACTCCTTGGCCACCTCGGCGGCCGTGGCGTAGCGGTCACGTCCCTCGAGGCGGCGCAGGCTCGGCTCGGGGGTCTCCTCCTGGCCGGGCTCGAGCAGCACGTAGGTCTCGCCCAGCATCGGGTAGCTGCGGCCCACGTCGGTGGTGGTCACCTTGCCGAACCAGGCCTTGGAGGTGTCGTCCACGGAGATCTTGCCCGGGATCTTCTGCTCCACGCCGGCCTTCAGGCTGAAGGGGTTGGCGAAGGTCAGGTTGCCCGCGTCGCCCTTCTCCGGCAGCACGAAGCTGCGCAGGGTCACGCCGGTCTTCGTCGCGCCCTTCAGGTCGTAGGCCTGCACGTGCACCGTGTAGTCGTCCTGCAGCAGCAGGGTCGGGATGAGGATGCGCTCGGCCGCGCCGGCGGTGGCCGCCTGGCCCACCTTGAGGCTGGTGCCCTTGTAGGTGACGAAGAGGTCGAGGTCCACCGACGGGTCGTCGGGGATGATCTCGGTCCACAGCGAGCCGTAGCGCGGTCCGGCGAAGTCCCAGCGCAGGTTGTTGGGGTCGTCCACCACCAGCTCGTTGCGGTTGGAGGGCATGCCCACCTCGCCGCGCACCTCCACGGCGGGCACGAGGCCACGCGTGGACAGGTTGACGTCGCGGTCGCGGCCGGCCGTCATCGGGATGGTGAGTTCCTCGTCGGTGCTCTTGCCCTTCACCAGGCTGGGCGCCTTGAGCTCACCGGCACGCACGGCGATGGGGGAGCGCACGTCGTTCTGGCCCGCGGCCGACCAGGTGAGCGAGCCCTTGGCCCATGCGTCCTTGGCCAGGGTGAGGTTCTTGAAGGTGATCTTCACCTCCGCCGACTCGCCCGGCTTCAGCGAGACGGTGGACGGGCTCACGGTGGTCTGCACGCCGTCCACACCGGACACCTTGGCGGTCCACGTGGTGGCCTTGCCGGTGGTGTTGGTGACGGTGCGCGTGACGGTCTTCTGGCCCAGCAGCTGGCCCACGGCGATCGAGGCCTGGTTGAGGTCCGAGGCGTCGATGGGGTTGTCCGAGACGGGCTTGCCGCCGCGGGTCACGCCCTGGCCGGCCAGGAAGTCCCACCAGTCCTGCTCGCCGGCGTCGTAGACGAGGCCGGGGGAGAGCATCTTCCGCGGCTCCACGAACCCGGCGCCGGTGGCGAACGGGTCGTTGCTGGCGGCGCTCGCGTGGTCGCGGGCGGTGGTCATGATGGCCGACTTGACCGCCATCGGGGACCACTCGGGGTTGGCCTGCTTGACCAGCGCGGCGAGGCCCGCGATGTGCGGGGAGCTCATGGACGTGCCGGAGCTGTAGTTCCACACGTCGGCGCCGCGCTCGGGGGTGGCGTAGGCCGCCAGCACGCCCACGCCGGGGGCGGACACGTCGGGCTTGAGGATGTCGCCCTCGCCGCCCAGCGACGGGCCGCGCGAGGAGAACCCGGCGATCTCGGGCACCTGGGTGGTGGAGCCCTCATTGGTCTCCAGCATCTCCGCGGTGGCGCCCTGCTGCTTGGCGTAGGCGCGGATGGCCTCGCGGTGCGTGTGCGCCAGGTGCACGGTCGGGATGACGTGCGCGTCGGTGTCCAGCGAGCTGTCGCTGGTGTTCACCAGCACCATGCCCACGCCACCGGCCTTGGCCACCACGTCCGACTTCTCGGTGCGGGCGTTCTCGCCGCGGTCGCAGACCACGATCTTGCCGGCCACCTTGGCCGGGTCCAGGGTGCCGGGGAAGCACAGCGCGGCCTTGGCCGGGTCGGCCCCGGCGGCGGCCACGTCCTCGGCGAGCACCAGCGGGGAGCTCGGCAGGGCCTTGGTGATGGAGGCACCGATGTAGCGCTTGCCGTCACCGGTCACCACGGTGTTCTCGGACACGCGGTGCGTGGAGGCGGCCACCGTGGTGAGCCACGGGGAGGGGTGGTTGGTGGTGGACGCCTTGGGGCCGGAGTTGCCCGAGGAGGCCGCCACGAAGATGCCGTGGGCGGCGGCGTTCATGAAGGCGATCTCGACCGGGTCCACGTAGTTGCTCGAGGTCCCGGAGATGGAGTAGTTGATGACGTCCACGCCGTCGGCCACCGCGTCGTCGATGGCCTTGACGGAGTCCATGGTGTTGCAGCCGCCGTCGCCGTCCTTCTCGTCCCAGCAGACCTTGTAGGCCGCCACGTGCGCCTTGGGCGCCATGCCGGAGATGACGCCGTGCTCCTGGCCGTTGACCATGGCCTTCACGCCCGAGTTGCCGGCGGCGGTGCTGGCGGTGTGCGAGCCGTGGCCGCCCACGTCCAGCGGGGAGAGGGACTCGTGGTCGGCGATGCGGGAGCGGCCGAAGCCGTCCACGTAGAAGCGGGCACCGATGAGCTTGTTGTTGCAGGCGTCGGCGGGGAAGTCCTGGGCGGCCTCGGTCTTGCAGGCGCCCTTCCAGCCGGCCGGCGGGGCCTGGATGCCCTCGGGGGAGAAGCTCGGGTTGTGGTACGAGATGCCGGAGTCGATGACGCCGACGACGACGCCCTCGCCCTGCAGGCCGCCCTGCTGCGCCCACACGCCGTTCGGGCCGGTGAGGCCCAGGAACTCGGGGGACTCGCTGGTGGTGGGCTGCAGGGTCTCTGCGGGGGTCACGCCGAGCACGTCGGCGGAACGGGCCAGCTGGGCGGCTTGCTCGCCGGTGAGGTGCACACCCACGCCGGACAGGGCCGTGGTGTAGCGGACCACGGGCTTGGGGGAACCGACGGAGGCCAGAGCGGCGTCCTGGCGCTGCACCAGATGGCTCTCGTAGCGCTTCACCGCGGCGCTCGCGCGGTTCAGGGACGCACCCTTGGCCGGGCTGGTGGCCGCCAGGCCCGCCAGGTGGCCGTCGTAGGCGATGGTGGGCTGGTCGCGGAAGGTCACGACGTACGCGCCGTCGGTGAACTCCTGCTGGGCGGCCGCGTCGCGGGCCGCGCCCTCGGTGACGGCCAGCACCTCGGCCTCCGAGGGGGTGCGGTCGGCCGGGGCTGCCACCGTTGCGGGGACGACCAGACCGGCCAGCGCGATCGCCATCGCCGGGGCGGTGACGGCTCGCGACAGGGTGCGGTGAGTTGCCACAGGATCTCCTTGTATGGATGGGATGGGATGGGTGTGAGCAACCTCTCAGAATCCCCCCACGGGCGGAACCCCTCGCGAGGAGCCCCAGGGGCTTCGGTATCAAACCGTGACCTGTCTCATGCCAGAGGATGATGCGTCTCCTCCACCCAGGGGTGGGCGATGGGCGTCGGAGACGCCAGAGGGGCCCCGACCGCAGTGCGGTCAGGGCCCCTCGTTGGGATCGCGGGGTCAACGCCGGGCGTTCACCCCCGATCGGTTCACTTGATGCCCAGGGCGGCCTTCAGGCTGGACTCCACGGTGGTGGAGACGGCGGACGGGCCACCGATGATGGCGGTGTGCTGGGTCGGCGCGGCCTTGACGAAGCTGTTCACCACGGCCGGCAGGCGGTTGTCGCGGGTGAGCAGCAGCGGGCTGTCCTTGCTGGCCGCCAGCGCGCCGCCGGTCAGGGCGTCCGGGTAGTCCATGCCGGAGGCGACGAAGGTCCACTGGTGCTTGCCGAACTTCTTGGCGATCTGCACCGAGGTGGCGTAGCGGTCCGCACCGGCGAGGCGCGAGGTGGCGCCCAGCTTCGAGGCCACGGTGTTGCTCACGGCGGCGGGACCACCGAGCACCACGACCTTCTTCGCCGCCGCGTTGTCGGCAGCCTGCTGCGTCACGGGGGCGACCTTGGTCGGACGCGTCAGCAGCACGGGCGCGTCCTGGGAGCCGGCCAGGGCCGAGCCCGCGAGGGCGTCGGCGTAGGCGGAGTCGTCACCGGAGGCGACGTACAGGGTGTTCACGCCCTTGCCGAAGCGCTTGACCACGTTGGCGCTGGTCTCGTAGCGGTTGGCGCCACCGATGCGCTCGACCACCAGGCCCTTGGCCTTCAGCTGGGAGGCCACCTTGGCGGAGATGGCCTTCTCGCCACCCACCAGCACGACCTTCTTCGCCTTCAGGGAGGAGAGCGCCTTGGCCGTGGAGGCCGGCACGCGGTCGGTGCGGGTCAGCAGCACGGGGGCGTCCTTGCCGCCGTCCGGCATCGACCGGGCCCGGGTGTGGGCCGCGGAGCCGGCGGACATGGCGTCGGCGAAGCCCTGGCCGGAGGCCATGAAGACGGTGTCGGCCGTCTTGCGGTCCTTGAGGGCCAGCTTGGCGGCGGTCTCGTAGCGGTCGGCCCCGCCGATACGGATCAGGTCGCGCCCCGGCTCGGGGTCGGTCAGCAGGCGCTGCACGTTGAGGAGCAGGTTCGGGGAACCCTTGACGTTGCTGATCTTGTCGACCGCGGCGGCGTCCAGGATGGCCTTCTTGACCTGGGCCGGGGTGGCCTGGGGGTGCTTCTCCAGGTACAGCGCGCCGGCGCCCGCCACGTGCGGCGAGGCCATGGACGTGCCGGACATGGTCTGGTGGGCGTCGTCCGCGCCGTGGCCGGCCGACACGATGTCGCTGCCGGGGGCCAGGACGTCGACGCACGTGCCGAAGTTGGAGAACGACGACATCGAGTCGGTGCGGTCGGTGGAGCCGACGTTGAGGCCGGCCTTGCCGTTGCCGGGGGCGTAGTCGCAGGCGTCCTCGCTCTCGTTGCCGGCTGCCATCGCGATGAACACACCAGCGTCCTCGAGGCGGGAGAGCGCCGCTGCCTCAGCGGGGTCCTCGCCGGGCTGGGTGCTGCCCAGGCTCATGTTCATCACGGACGGGCCCTTGGCCTTCGAGGCGATCCAGTCGATGCCCGCCATCGTGCCCCGCGAGTCGCCGAAGCCGTCACAGTCCAGGACGCGCACCGGCGTGACGGTGGCTCCCTTGGCCACGCCGTACTGGGTGCCCAGAGCCGTGCCGGCCACGTGCGTGCCGTGGCCGTGGCAGTCCGTGGTGCCCATGCCGTCGTCGATGACGCTGTGGCCGGGCTTGGTGCGCCCCTTGAAGTCCGTGTGGGTGGAGCGCAGGCCGGTGTCGAGCACGAAGACGTTCACGCCCGCACCCGTCGACGGGTAGGTGTACTTGGCGTCGAGCGGGAGGTCCTTCTGGTCGATGCGGTCCAGACCCCACGAGGGCGGGGTGGACTGGGTGCCGGTGACCCGGTACTCGCGGTTCTCGCTCACCAGGGCGACGCTCGGGTCGGCCTCGAGCTGGGCCACCTGCTCGGCCGTGAGCTCGGCGGAGAAGCCGCCCAGCGTGCGGTAGGTCTGCGTGGCCTCGATGCCCGTGGCCTCGATGCGCCGGACGGCGGCATCCGTGTGGGCCTGGGCGGCTGCCTTGCCAGACGCGGTGTGCAGGCCGCCGGCCTGGGCCACCTTGGCCGGCTGCTGGAGCATCACCACGTACTCGGCCTTCTCGGCCTGCTGGTCGCTGGCGCCGCCGGTGGCGACGGCCGCCGGGACCGCGCTCAGCGAGAGACCGACGATGCCTAGGGCCCCAACGGCCTGGCGCGAAGCGTTGTTGATCACGAAGCTACCCCTCTGTGTGTCAGGCACCTGCCGCTGCCGGCCGGTCGGCCGCGGTCAGCGGGGGAGGATCCCCCGTCCCGAGGACGCAACCTAGCCCCCGGCGGCGTGACACTCAACACGCTCCCGCCCGTCCGGCAACGGCTCCATCCGGGGTATGACGGAGGGCCCCGACCACGGTGTGGTCGGGGCCCTCGTCGGGACCGTGGGTGGTCAGCGCGGGGCGCTCACCACCGGGCGGGTCACTTGATGCCCAGGGCCGCCTTCAGGCTGGCCTCCACGGTGGTGGAGACGGCGGCCGGGCCACCCACGATCACGTTGTGGTCGGCGGGGTCGGCCTTGACGTAGGCACCGACGGAGCCCGGCAGGGCCTGCTGGCGGGTCAGCAGCAGCGGGCTGTCCTGGTTGGCAGCCATGGTGCCGCCGGACAGGGCGTCGGCGTAGTCGTGGCCGGTGGCGAAGAAGTTGTACTTCTCGCCCTCGAACTTCTTGGCGATCGCCACGGAGGTCTCGTAGCGGTCGGCGCCGGCGAGACGCTCGGAGGCGCCCACCTGCTTGGCCACGGCGTCGGACACGGCGGCGGGGCCACCCAGCACGACGACCTTCTTCGGGGCCAGGGACTTGACGGCGTCCATCGTGACGGCGTCCGCCTGGTCCGGACGGGTCAGCAGGACGGGGGCCTGCTTCGAGCCGGCCAGTGCGGCACCCGCGAGGGCGTCGGCGTAGGCCTTGTCCTCACCGGAGGCCACGTAGAGGGTGTCCACGCCGGAGCCGAAGCGCTTGGCGACGTTGGCGCTGGTCTCGTAGCGGTCGCCGCCGGAGATGCGCTTCACGCCCAGGCCCATGGCCTTGAGCTCGGCCTCGACGGCCGGGGAGACGGCCTTCTCGCCACCGATGACGGTGACGGACTTGGTGCCCAGCTTCTGCAGGGCGGCCTTGGTGGAGGCCGGCAGGGAGCCGGTGCGGGTCAGCAGGGTCGGGACGTCGCCGTCACCCGGGAGGGCGGCGGTGCGCGCGCTGCCGGCGGCCGCGTTGGAGCTGGTCATCGCGTCGGAGAAGCCCTGACCGGAGGCCAGGTAGACCGTGGCGGCGGACTTCTGGCCGGAGGTGGCGACCTCGGCGGCGGTCTCGTAGCGGTCCTTGCCGCCCCAGCGCAGCAGCTCACGCTCCGGCTCGGGCTTCGGGTCGTCCTTGACCAGCTCCGTGGTGTTGAGCAGCAGGTTGGGGGAGCCCTGCAGGCCCTTCAGGGCGTCCTTGGTGGCGCTCCCGAGGATGGCCTCGGTGACCTGGGCCGGGGTGGCCTTCGGGTTCTTCTCGAGGTAGAGGGCCGCAGCACCGGCCACGTGCGGGGCGGCCATGGAGGTGCCGTCCATCGAGGTGAAGCCGGAGGTGGTCTCGAAGTCGGCCGAGATGATCCCGGAGCCGGGGGCCATGATGTCCACGCACTTGCCGAAGTTGGAGAACGACGACATCGAGTCGGTGCGGTCGGTGGAGCCCACGTTCAGGGCGGCCGGCGAGTTGCCGGGCCAGCCACCGCAGGCGTCCATCTCGTCGTTGCCCGCCGCGGTCACGGTGAGCAGGCCGGCGTCGGTCAGACGGGCGATGAACTCGTCGAAGACGGGCTGGTCGGCGTGGCCGCCGAGGCTCATGTTCACGACGCCGGGGTTCTTGGCGTTGGCCGCAACCCAGTCCACGCCGCCGATGATCGTCTCGCCGGTGCCGCTGCCCTCGCAGTCCAGCACGCGGACCGGGACCACGGTGGCCTCCTTGGCCACGCCGGACACGGTGCCCGCCACGGTGCCGGCCACGTGGGTGCCGTGACCGGAGCAGTCGGCGGTGCCGCCGCCCACGAAGTCCGCACCCTGGCCGACGCGGCCGGTGAACTCCTGGTGCTTCGGGTTGAGGCCGGTGTCCACGACGTAGGCGGTCACGCCCTTGCCGGTGGCGTTGTAGGAGTAGCTGTCGTCCAGGGGGAGCTTGGGCTGGTCGACGCGGTCCAGGCCCCAGGACTTCGGGCTCTTCTGCGTGTCGTAGGCGCGGACCTTGAAGTCCTTGGCGATCTCGGCGACGGCCGGGTCGTTCTGGAGCTCGGCGGCCTGCTCGGCCGTCAGCGTGGCCGAGAAGCCACCCAGGGTCGAGTAGGTGCGCTTCACCTCGATGCCGTCGGCCTTGAAGCCCTCGACGACGCGGTTGGTGTGCGCCTGAGCGGCGGCCTTGCCGGACGCGGTGTCCAGACCACCAGCGCTGGCGACCTTGGCCGACTGGTTCAGCAGCACGATGTAGTCGCCCGCCGTGCCCTGCTCGGCAGCGGCGTTGCCACCGGCGGCGACGGCGGCCGGGGCGGCGGTCAGCGCGAGGCCGACGACGCCCAGGGCGCCCATGGCCTTGCGGGAGGTGGAGTTCATCACGACATTTCCCCAATCATGAGTGGTGTGACGTGGCCGCATCGTCGGGACTGGCGGTGCGACCGAGATGTGGCACAGGAGGACCCCGGGCCGGTCCCTGCAAGGTAGCCGGGGAAGAGGCCCGGCGCAATTTCCCCGGGGCGCGGTGCACCGGGCTGTCCTCCGCGTCGTTCCGCCGAGTCCGACCGGGGGGGGGCATGCCGCCTCCACCCGTGGTGGGTTGAGTGGAATGGACTCAACTTCGGGGTCGTTGACACCTACAGACGACAGGCGCCCGGGCCCACCGGACGCACCACCCGACCAGTCCGAGGAGACCCATGGACCTCAACCCGACCACCCTCGTGGCCGAGGTGCTCGCCATCGCCCAGCGCGACGCACAGGCGGGCGGGCACCCCGAGATCACCCCCGACCACCTCGTGGCCGCCCTGACCGCGGTCGGTGACGACGCCGTGAAGGCGCTGCTCGCCGCCGCCGGCACCACCCCCGAGGCGGCCGGCGCCGCCGCCCGGCAGGCGCTGTCCACCCAGCCGTCGGCCACCGGCCAGACCCCCCAACTCGGCCAGCAGGCCCTGCGCGTCCTGCAGCAGGCGCACACCATCATGACCGCGCGCGGGGACACCCACCTCGCCCTCGACGTGCTCACTCTCGCCCTGGTGGAGACCGGCGCCGTGCAGGGTGACGCGAAGGCCGTGGCCACCGAGCTGGACGTCCTGCGCGGCGGGCAGAAGGTGACCAGCGAGAACCCGCAGAACGGCTCCGAGGCCCTGGAGCAGTACGGCACCGACCTCACGGCCGTCGCGCGCGAGGGGCGTCTGGACCCCGTGATCGGGCGCGACGCCGAGATCCGCCGCGTGGTGCAGGTGCTCAGCCGCCGCACCAAGAACAACCCGGTGCTCATCGGCGAGCCCGGCGTCGGCAAGACCGCCGTCGTGGAGGGCCTGGCCCAGCGCATCGTCGACGGCGACGTGCCCGAGTCGCTCCGGGGCAAGCGCCTCATCAGCCTCGACCTGGGGGCGATGGTGGCCGGCGCCAAGTACCGTGGCGAGTTCGAGGAGCGGCTCAAGGCCGTGCTGGAGGAGATCAAGGCCAGCAACGGGCAGATCGTCACCTTCATCGACGAGCTGCACACCGTGGTGGGCGCCGGCGGCACCGGTGACGGCTCCATGGACGCCGGCAACATGCTCAAGCCGATGCTGGCGCGCGGCGAGCTGCGGCTCGTGGGTGCCACGACGCTCGACGAGTACCGCGAGAACATCGAGAAGGACGCCGCCCTGGAGCGCCGCTTCCAGCAGGTGTTCGTGGGTGAGCCCTCGGTGGTGGACACCATCGCCATCCTGCGCGGGCTCAAGGAGCGCTACGAGGCGCACCACAAGGTGACCGTGGAGGACTCCGCCCTGGTGGCCGCCGCCACGCTGAGCGACCGGTACATCACCCACCGGCAGCTGCCGGACAAGGCGATCGACCTCATCGACGAGGCCGCCAGTCGCCTGCGCATGGAGATCGACTCCAGCCCGATGGAGATCGACACCCTGCGTCGGGCCGTGGACCGGATGGCCATGGAGGAGATGCACCTGGCCGCCGAGACCGACGAGGCGTCCGCCGAGCGGCTGGCCACGCTGCGGGAGGAGCTCGCGGACAAGCGGGAGGAGCTCTCGAGCCTCACCGCGCGCTGGGAGGCCGAGAAGCAGGGCCTCAACCGCCTGGGTGACCTGCGCGTCCGCCTCGACGAGGCCCGTACGCAGGCCGAGAAGCTGCAGCGCGAGGGCGACTACGCCGGTGCGTCCAAGCTGCTCTACGGCGACGTGCCCGCCCTCGAGGCGGAGCTGGCCGAGGCCGAGCGCTCCGAGGCGGCCGACGGCCCGGAGGACCCGATGGTGTCCGAGGCCGTCACCGCCGACGACATCGCCGAGGTGATCGCCAGCTGGACGGGCATCCCGGCCGGGCGCCTGTTGGAGGGCGAGACCGAGAAGCTCCTGCGCATGGAGGACTTCCTGGGTGAGCGCCTCATCGGGCAGACCGAGGCCGTGCGCACGGTGAGCGACGCCGTGCGGCGCTCGCGGGCCGGCATCGCCGACCCCGACCGGCCCACCGGCTCGTTCCTCTTCCTGGGTCCCACCGGCGTGGGCAAGACCGAGCTGGCCAAGGCGCTGGCGGACTTCCTGTTCGACGACGAGCGGGCGATGGTCCGCATCGACATGTCCGAGTACTCCGAGCGGCACGCGGTGGCACGGCTGGTGGGTGCGCCCCCCGGCTACGTGGGCCACGAGGAGGGCGGTCAGCTGACCGAGGCGGTGCGGCGCCGTCCCTACTCGGTGGTGCTGCTCGACGAGGTGGAGAAGGCGCACCCGGAGACCTTCGACATCCTGCTGCAGGTGCTCGACGACGGGCGCCTCACCGACGGGCAGGGCCGGACGGTGGACTTCCGCAACACCATCCTCATCATGACCTCGAACCTGGGCTCGCAGTTCCTGGTGGACCCCACCCAGGACCCGGCGGCGCGGCGTGAGGGTGTGATGGCGGCGGTGCGGGCGCACTTCAAGCCCGAGTTCCTCAACCGCCTGGACGACACGGTGGTGTTCGAGCCGCTGAGCCGGCAGGAGATCGGCAGCATCGTGGACCTGCAGGTGGACGCGCTGGCCCGGCGGTTGGCCGACCGGCGCATCACGCTGGAGGTCACCGACGCCGCCCGGGCGTGGCTGGCCGACCAGGGGTACGACCCGGCGTTCGGCGCCCGACCGCTGCGCCGGCTGGTGCAGACCGCGGTGGGCGACACCCTTGCCCGCTCGCTGCTGGCCGGCACGGTGCGCGACGGGCAGGTGGTCACCATCGACGTGGACACCGAGGAGCCCTCGGACGCCGGGACCGGCCGGGTGACCGGGCTGCGCGTGGCCTGACGCCCGGCCCGGCGAGGTCGACGACGCGCGAGCCCCTCCCCGACGTCGGGGAGGGGCTCGCGCGTGTGGGCGGTCGGCGAGTTCCGCACCGGTGCGGAACTCGAGCTGACACGGCCGCGAGAACCGCACCGGTGCTGAACTCGACAGTCGAGTTCAGCACCGGTGCGGGATCGGGTTGGGTGTCAGGCCGAGAACGGCACCGGTGCGGGATTGGAAGGGCCGGCGCGCCAGGGCCGGGGGAGGAGCGGGCAGCGGTCATGCGGCGCGGGTGCCGGAATCCTCCAACGCCCGCAAGAGGGCCTCGCGCAGACGTGCGGGACGACTCAGGTCACGGCTCGTCGCACGGATGACCGTCCACCCGGCAGCCTCGTACAGCCGGATGCGTTCGATGTCGAGTTGCCACTGACGCCGGTCGGTGCGGTGGTGGTCCCCCTCGTACTCCGCGGCCACCTTGCGGGAGCGCCACACGAGGTCGCTGCACCCGAGCCACTGGCCGTGGTCGTCGTGCACGTCGGCGTTCACCTCGGGAGCGGGGACTCCCCAGGAGAGCACCAGGTGGCGCAGGTGGGACTCCTTGGGGAGGCCGCGTCCCCGTCGGCGATGGCTAGGGCTGCACGTGCGCGCCCGGCTCCCCGGCCACCCGGCGCCAGCGACCGGGCGAGGTCCTCCACGGTGAGCGTGCCGGTGAGCGGGCAGTCCCGTCCGATGAGCCAGTCGGCCGCGGCCGTCAGGTCCCGCTCTCCCAACATCGTGGCCAGCCCACGCCAGGTGGTGAGCAGGGAGGCGCAGCGAGCACCATCGACCTCCACGGCCTCGAGCGCAGCGTCCTGGTGTCCGCGGACCCCACGGCGTTGAGGTGCCCGGTGCGGCGGGCGGGCTGAGACGTGAACCGGTTCGTCACGTTGCCACGGCGTGGGGAGGGGGATCCCGTGGAAGCGTGCGGCGGTGATGTGGCTGGCGACGAGGTGCTCGGGCAGCGTGGACAGCACTGCCCGCACGATGCTTGGTCCCGCGAGGTCGGCTGGGACCATCAGACCCTGCGTGGGGCTCCAGGCGCCTTGACGGTGCAAGGCGTCGCGGGTCGTCGGTCCGTGGGAGGTCTCCACCCGTCGCCCCCGCGCTGTCCTGAACCAGGAATCCCCCTCGTGCATGTCCCAAGAGTGCCGCGTCCGGGGGATGGCGGGGCGGTGGTCGTCCACAGGCCGCGCGTTCGGTGGGGTTGCCGCTGAGCTGTGCGGGAAGGGGCGTCGCGAGATCCGCACCGGTGCTGAACTCGAGCTGACACGGCCGCGAGAACCGCACCGGTGCGGAACTCGACAGTCGAGTTCCGCACCGGTGCGGGATTGGGTTGGGTGTCAGGCCGAGAACGGCACCGGTGCCGAGTTCGACCGGGGTGATGCCAGCGAGGGCTCACCAGGACGCCCGGCCCGCCGGGTCAGGGGCGGGCCGAGGCCCGGGCGTTCAGTTGCCGCAGATGGCGTGGCAGAGCTGGATCGCCGTCCTGGCGGAGACGGCCTTCTCGCCGCCGAGGATGACGGCGCGGAAGACGTGCTCGTCCAGGAGCTGCTTGCGGGTGGCGTCCGGAAGACGGTCAGGACGGGTCAGCAGCACCGGGACGTCCCACGTGGCCGCGAGCGCGCCACCGGTCAGTGCGTCCGGGTAGGTGGTGCCGCTGGCCACCATCACCGTGTCGTGGTCGCCGAACCGGTCGGCCACCTTGGCGGCGGTCTCGTAGCGGTCCCGACCGGCGATGCGCTCCGTGGCCCCGAGGGTGCGAGCGACCGAGGCGGAGAACGCCCGGGTGCCCCCCACCACGACCACGCGCTTCGGCTTGAGGGCACGCACGGCATCGAGGGTGGACCGCTTGGCACGGGTGGGGTGGGTGAGCAGCAGTGGGACGTCCTGCGACCCGGCGAGGGCGCCGGCCGCCAGCGCGTCGGGGAACGAGGCGTCGGCGCCGGAGACCACGTACAGGGTCTTGACGCCCGGGCGGAAGCGCTTCGCGACCTTGGCGCTGGTGGCGTAGCGGTCGCTGCCCCCGATCTGCTCGAAGAAGTACTCCGAGGCGATGAAGCCGTGGGCCGTCTCCGGCGCGATGGCGTCCGGGCCGCCGAGGAGCTTCACTCCCATGGTGTTCATCGCCCACAGGGCCTGGTCGGTGGCCTGGGGGATGGCGTGCTTGCGCACCAGCAGCACGGGCGCGTCCTTGCCACGGTCCGGGGCCTCAGGGTCGGAGCCCGGGGCAGCGGCCGCGCTGGCGGTGAGCGCGTCGGCGGAGCTCTGGCCGGAGGCGATGTAGGCGGTGTACGCCCGGCCGTAGTGCTCGGCCACGATCCGGGCCGTGTCGTAGCGGTCCCGACCGCCCCATCGGTGGACGCCCGGCTTCAGCTGCTCGGGCGAGGTGGCCGTGGCGGTGGCGGTCGTGCTGGTGCTGTCGGCGGTGGGCGCGGCGGCGTGGCCCCCGGCCGGGGCGAGGCCGAGCCCCAGGCCAGCAGCGGCCAGGACGGCGACGGTACGACGGACGACGGTCTTCATGGGATCCCCTCGGTGTGGTGCAGGACCCGGGCGTCCACCCCGTGGACGGCGGACCCGGTGGGCCCCTTGCCCCGTCCTGTCACGTGGAAAACTAGCGGGGGGCGGGGGCGACCGCAATGCCCCCGCCCGCCCCCCGACGGCCGCCGGCTCACGGGCTGTCGGCGCCGCCGTTCACGTTGAGCGTCTCGCCCACCACGTAGCTCGCGTCGTCGCTGGCCAGGAAGACGTACGCCCCGGCGAGCTCGGCCGGCATCCCCGCCCGGCCCAGCGGCTGCTTGTGCCCGAAGGTCGGCAGCTTCTCCTTGGGCTGCCCCTCCACCACCTGCAGCGGCGTCCAGATGGGCCCCGGCGCCACGAGGTTCACGCGGATCCCCTTCGGTGCCAGCTGCTTGGCCAGGCCCTTGCCGAACCCGTTCTCCGCCGCCTTGGTGGTGGCGTAGTCCAGCAGGTGGTCGCTGGGGGAGTAGGCCTGCACGGAGGTGGTGATGATGATGCTCGACCCCGGCTGCAGGTGCGGCACGGCGGCGCGGCACAGCCAGAACATGGCGTACACGTTGGTGCGCATCGTCAGGTCGAACTGCTCGTCGCTGATCTGCGTGATGTCCGGCACCGACGCCTGCTTGCCGGCGTTGCTCACGAGGATGTCCAGCCCGCCGAGCTCCTCCACGGCGCGGTCCACGAGGGTGTCGCACTCCTCGCGGGTGGTCAGGTCGGCCGGGATGGAGACGGCGCGGCGCCCCTCGGCCTCCACGAGGGCCACGATGCGGTCGGCGTCCTCCTGCTCGTCCGGCAGGTGGTTGATGGCCACGTCCGCGCCCTCACGGGCGTAGGCGATGGCGACGGCGGCCCCGATGCCGGAGTCGCCGCCGGTGATGAGGGCCCGCATGCCGGCCAGGCGGCCGTGGCCGCGGTAGCTGTCCTCGCCGAGGTCGGCGGTGGGCTCCAGCTGGGCGTCCAGGCCGGGGAAGTCCTGGTCCTGCTCGGGGGCGGTGATCCTGGGGAACCGGGTGACGGGGTCGGTCCCGGCGGTCTGCGGCGTCTTCTCGCTCATGCCTCCACTCTGCCGCGGACCCCCGGCGCCTCGCACCCGGAGCCCCCGGTGGGAGGTGTCACACCGAGAGGTCGTACTGCCGCAGGCGCCTTCGGTCGGCGGCCGACCCGGACTCCTGCAGCGCGAGCAGCTCGGCGTAGAGCCCACCGGAGCGGGCCAGCTCCGCGGGCGTGCCCACCTCGTCGATGCGGCCGTCCTTGAGCGTCTCGATGCGGTCCACCGTGTGCACCGTGGAGAGGCGGTGGGCGATGATCAGCGAGGTGCGCCCGGCCATGAGCTCGTCCAGCCCGGCCTGCACCTGACGCTCGCTGCGGGTGTCCAGGGCGCTGGTGAGCGTCGTCAGCCACACGTACAGGGGGAACACGATGAGCAGCACCAGCGCCAGCCACCACGAGTACCAGGCCGAGACCACCAGCACCGCGGCGGTGGTGAGCAGCATGGGCAGGAAGTTGTTGGCGAACCCGTTGAGGAACTGCGTGGTCTCGGAGATGTTGCGCGAGAGCCGGTTGATCACCGTGCCGGTGAGCTCGCGGTCGAAGTGGCGCTGCGGCAGGGAGAGCAGCTTGGCGTAGTACCGGCTGGAGAGGATGCGCCGCATGCGTACCGCCGTGACATCACCCCAGTAGCCCCCCGTTGGACAGGAGCGTGTTGGTCAGGTCGGTGGCCAGCAGGGCCACGGCCAGCAGCAGGATGGCGCGCACGTCGGCGTCCGTGTGGCCGCCGGAGCAGGGAGCGCACGGGTGGATCGTTCCACCCCGCACCGGGCGGTCAGGACAGCACGAGTGGTCAGGACAGGACGAAGTCCTCCGGTCGTCCGCGCAGCAGCCGGAGGAGGTCGCGGCGCAGTCCCGGCCACATGACCGCCTGCGGGTCGGGCACCAGCCCGGCGCGGCGCTGCAGGTCCGTCACACGACGCTCCCAGGCCTCGACCGCCCGGGGGGTGGCCACCACCCGCCGGGCGTCGCTGGACACCAGGGTGCGCACGAGCCGGGCGACCAGCGCGGCGCGTGCCCCGTGCAGGGCGGCGTCACCGCCCACCGGGAGGTCGGAGGCGGGGCCGTGGGTGACGAACAGGTTGGGCACGCGGCCGAGCGTGCCCAGGTGCGGAGCCCAGTCGGCCAGGAGGCCGCCGTCGGCGGCGTCGAGTCCCTCGATGCCGGCGCCCGGGCCCACCGGGTGCGCGCCGGTGGCCAGCACGAGGGCGTCCACGCGGTGACGGGTTCCCTGGACGTCCACCACGGCATCGGGGGCGATACGGTGCACGGCGGTGCGGTGCAGCGTGATGCCCCCTGCGGCCACCTGCTCGAACCACGCCTCGGACCGCACGGTGCCGCGCGAGAGCGGCGAGGAGGCGTGGTGCAGCTCCACCGCCTCGGGGTCCAGGTGCTGTCGGGCCAGGGCGGTGGAGGCCTGCATCGCGCGCTGCCACGGCAGCGGGGTGGGGTCCAGGGCGCCCTCGGCGAGTGCCCACGGCACGCGGGCGGCCGGCGGCAGACCTGTGCGGACCACGCGGCCCACGTCGCGGAGTCGCTGCCCGGCGGCGTCCACGCGGCGGTTGCTTGTCCAGAGGTCCACCGGGTCGGCGTCGGGGCGCTCGGGCAGCACCCAGGGCTGCCCGGGGGAGAAGACCAGCACGTCCGCGCCCTGCTCGGCCAGCGCAGCGGCGGTGTGCACGTGCTCGGTGGCCGAGAGGTGGCCGGCCGCAGGGGACCGGCCGTCCACGCCGGGGGCCAGGACGGCCACACGACGCCCGGCGAGGTCCAGGTCGGACTGCCACACGTGCGTGTGCAGCAGGGGCCCCTCGAAGGCGTCGGTGCCGCGCACCTCGGGCACCACCGGTTCGCCCTCGTGCCCCGTGGCCAGCACCAGGGCCCGGGCGTGCAGCTGGCTCCCGGAGGCCAGGGTGAGGGTCCACGAGCCGTCGGACTGCTGCGCGGCGCGGGTCACCCGGTCGTGCACCAGCTTCTGCCCGATGCCGGCCCACGCCCCCACCCGCTGCAGGTAGCCCACCATCGCCGGGGCGGAGGGGGAGCGCTCGGCGGGGGTGCGGTCGCGGTGGCGCAGGGTGGACTCGCTGAGCGAGCCGCGGCTGCGGGCGCCGGGGTCGTGGCGGTCGAGCCACCGGCCACCCACCGCCCCGCGCTCGTCCACCACCACCACGTCGCGCACGCCTGCGCGGGCCAGGGCGTCCACCACGGCCACGCCGGCGAAGCCCGCACCCACGACGGCGACCGCGTACGGGGTCATGCGCGTGTCCCGGCCTCGGAGCCGCCCAGCTCCACCACCACGGGGGCATGGTCGCTGGTGCCCTTGCCCTTGCGCTCCTCACGGTCCACGAACGCGCCCGTCACGAGCTCGGCGAAGGAGGGCGAGCCCAGGGCGAAGTCGATGCGCATGCCCTGGCGCTTGGGGAAGCGCAGCTGCTGGTAGTCCCAGTAGGTGTACGTGTCGGTCTCGGTGTGCGGGCGCACCACGTCCACCAGCCCGGCCTGCTCGAGGGCCCCGAACGCCTCACGCTCCGGCGGGGTCACGTGGGTGAGCCCCTCGAAGGCCGCGATGTCCCACACGTCGGTGTCCAGCGGGGCCACGTTGAAGTCGCCCATGAGCACCAGCGGGGTCTCCTCGGCGGCCCACTGCCCGGCGTGGCCGGCCAGGGTGTGCAGCCAGCGCAGCTTGTAGTCCATGTGCGGGTGGCCGATCTCGCGGCCGTTGGGCACGTAGAGGCTCCACAGGCGGACGCGGGGCACGGCGGTGCCGTCCTCGCGCGTGCCACCGCCGACCGTGGCGCCCAGGGCGCGGGCCTCCACCACGGGCTCGTCGTCACCCCAGCCGGGCTGCTCGGGGAAGGCGACGGTCACGTCCTGCAGGCCCACCCGGGAGGCGATGGCCACGCCGTTCCACTGGTTGAGGCCGTGGAAGGCGATCTCGTAGCCCAGCTCGTCGAAGCGCTCGCGCGGGAACTTGTCGTCCTTGACCTTGGTCTCCTGGAGGGCCAGGACGTCCACGTCGTGACGCTTGAGGAAGTCCGCCACCCGGTCGATCCGGGCACGGAGGGAGTTGACGTTCCAGGTAGCGATGCGCACGGGGTCACTGTAGGTGAGCAGGTGTGCGTGGCCGGACCTCGTGGTGGAGACTGCCCCCATGGACACCGCACCCGCCCCCACCCCGCGTCCGATGGCGCTGGTCACCGGCGCCTCATCCGGCATCGGCAAGGAGTACGCCACCCAGCTGGCCGCCAAGGGCTACGGCATCGTGCTCGTGGCCCGCGACCGTCAGCGCCTGGAGGCGCTGGCCGTGCACCTGGGCACCCACTTCGGCGTGCCCACCGAGGTGCTCACCGCCGACCTCTCGCAGCGTCAGGACATGGAGCGCGTGGTGCGCCGCCTGGAGCAGGACGAGGACGCCGTGGAGGTGCTCGTCAACAACGCCGGCTACGGGCTGGGCACGGCCTTCCTCGCCTCGGAGATCGAGGACGAGGAGGACGCCCTGGCGGTCATGGTGCGCGCGGTGATGGTGCTCAGCCAGGCCGCCGCGCGCCGCATGGTGGCCGACGGCCACGGCATCGTCATCAACGTCTCGTCGGTGGCCGGGTGGCTGCCGTACGGCACGTACGGCGCCGCCAAGGCGTGGGTGCGCACCTTCACCGAGGGCCTGGCGATGGAGCTGCGCGGAACGGGCGTGCACGTGCAGGCGCTGGCGCCGGGGCTGACCCACACCGAGTTCCACCAGCGGATGGGGGAGGAGTTCGCCGGCGCGCCGGAGTGGGCCTGGCTGCACCCCGACCAGGTGGTGCGCGAGTCCCTCGAGGCGGTGGGCTCCCGCGAGGTGACCTGCGTGCCGGGCCTGCCGTACAAGGTGGCCGCCCTGGTGCTGCCCCGCCTGCCGCGCCGGGTGGTCATGGCGCTCTCGGCCAAGGTGGACGAGCAGGAGCGCGCCCTGCGGGGGCGGGCGCGCCGGGTGGTCTCCTCCTCCCAGGCGCCGGAGCCGGCGCGAGCGGGAGCGGTGGACGCGGGAGCGACGACCTCGGAGGCCGACGAGGACGCCTCGGTACCCTCCGACGCATGACGACCACCTCGCAGTCCGCCCGCACCCTCGCCGAGACCATCGCCTCCGACGCCGTCGTGCACGGAAAGGTGACGCTCTCCTCCGGCAAGGAGGCCGACTACTACGTGGACCTGCGCCGGGTCACCCTCTCCGGCAGCGCCGCCCCGCTGGTGGGCGCGGTGATGCTGGAGCTCACCGAGGACCTCGAGTTCGACGCCGTCGGCGGCCTCACCATGGGCGCCGACCCGGTGGCCACCGCGATGCTGCACGCCGCCGCCGCGCAGGGCCGCCAGCTGGACGCCTTCGTGGTGCGCAAGGCGGGCAAGGCCCACGGGCTGCAGCAGCGCATCGAGGGGCCGTCCATCGCGGGCCGCCGCGTGCTCGTGGTGGAGGACACCTCCACCACCGGCAACTCGCCGCTCACCGCCGTCGAGGCCGTCCGCGAGGCGGGGGCCGAGGTGGTGGCCGTGGCCGTCATCGTGGACCGCTCCTCGGGGGCCGCCGAGGTCATCCAGGGGGCCGGTGTGGAGTACCGCGCTGCGCTGGGGCTGTCCGACATCGGCCTGGCCTGAGGCCCGCACAGTGGCGGATCCGAACGAAATCGTTACCGTTCGGACGTGATTCGGGTCACACGCCCGTCTAGGGTCGCAGCATGCCTGCCACCCTGCACCGTGCCCCCGCCGGGGCGGAGCCGTCGGCTCCTGCCCGGGAGGGCATCTGGCAGGTGCGTGACGTCCCCCGCGTGATCGCCGGCCGTGGCCTGGTGGTGGCGGCCTCCCGCATGCTCATGGTGGTGCTCATGCTGTGGGTCCAGGCCTCCGGCCAGGGCTCGGGCGCCATGGCCGCGGTGATGGTGGCCGTGGCCCTGCCGGCGCTGTTCTTCATGGGTACGGCCGGCGACGTAGCCGACCAGCACGACTCGCGCCGCATCCTCGTCGGCGGCGTGGCCGTGCAGGTGGTGGGCGCCGTCGGCGTGGCGCTCGCCATCGCGCTGGCCCCCGCCTCGGTGGCCCTGCCGGTGGTGGTCGCGCTGGCCTTCCTCTACCAGGTGGGGTCCACCTTCAACCAGCCCGTGTGGGACGCCCTTGTGCCCCGCATCGTGGGCGTCGACCGCGTGGGCGCCGTGGCCTCCTGGCAGCAGGGCGTCAGCAGCGTGGCCGGCCCGCTGGGCGCCGGCGTGGGCGGCGTGCTCGTGGGCTGGTGGTCGGCGGTGGGCGCCCTGGCCGTGACCGCGGCGCTCGTGGCCCTGGTGATGGTGCCGGCGCTCACCGTGGCCACCCGCCGTGGCGGCCCGGACGACGCGCTGCTGGCCGAGGCCCGCGAGGAGGCCCGCCGGGCCGCGCACGAGGCCGGCCCGTGGGCACGCTTCTGGCGTCGCACCCCCTTCGGGCAGCTCTCGCGCAGCATCGCCGCGGTGCGGTCGGTGCCCGCGGCCGGCACGGTGGTGCTGGTGATGTTCTGCTTCATGATCTTCCAGGGGGCGTCCAACGTCATCGAGGTGTTCCTGGTGCGTGGGCCGCTGGGGGCCTCCGAGGCGCAGTACGGACTGAGCGAGGCGTTCGCCGCCGTGGGCGGGGTGGCCGGCGCGTGGGTGACCGCCCGCATCCTGGCCCCGTCCCAGCGCGTGTGGACGCTGGTGACGGGCCTGGTGATCGGTGGTGTGGCCCTGCTCGGCATCGGCGTGGCCCCGCACTTCGGGTTCTACGTGGCCGGGCAGGTGGCGCTCGGCGTGATGCAGGCGCTCGTGGTGGCCAGTGCCGTCACCGTGGTGGTCACGAGCACACCCGACGAGCGCCGCGGCGCCGTCATGGCGGCCTTCAGCGGGTTGCTCAAGCTGGGCACCGTGTGCGCCCTGTCCATCGGCGCCGTGATCGGTGGACTGGTGGACCCACGCACGGCCTTCCTCGCCTTGGGCGCCGCCTCGCTGCTCTCACTGGTGGTCACCGGGTGGCGTCTGCCCGGCATCGCGCGGGGGCTGCGCCGGCAGGAGGAGGAGACTGCCCGCGCGGCCGGTCCGGCGCCCGCTGCGGCAGGATGACCGCGTGACCGACACGCGCCCGAGCTCCCCCGAGGACGAGACCGCGCCGGTCGAGCGCGAGGTGGGGGTGGGCCCCTGGGTGGGGCCGTGGCCGCAGGGCCCCGATGGTGAGCTGCCCGCCCACCTGGACCCCGAGCTGCTGCGTGAGGGGGACCGCCGCAACGTCGTGGACGCCTACCGGTACTGGCGGCACGAGGCGATCGTGGCCGACCTGGACACCCGCCGGACCGGGCTGCACGTGGCGGTGGAGAACTGGGGGCACGACTTCAACATCGGCTCGGTCATCCGCACGGCCAACGCGTTCAACGTGGCGGCCTTCCACGTCGTCGGCCGGCGGCGCTGGAACCGGCGGGGGGCGATGGTCACCGACCGCTACCAGCACGAGCTCCACCACCCCGATGCCGCGGCGCTCGCGGAATGGGCGGCGGCCGCTCCCCGGCGCGACGGGGGGACCGGGCTGCCGCTGATCGGCATCGACAACGTGCCCGGCTCCGTCGGCATCGAGGGGTTCGGGCTGCCGGCCGAGTGCGTCATGGTCTTCGGGCAGGAGGGGCCGGGGCTCACCCCCGAGGTGCAGGAGCGCTGCGAGGTGGTCCTCCACATCGAGCAGCTGGGGTCGACGCGCTCGATCAACGCCGGGGCGGCCGCGGCCGTCGCCATGCACGCCTGGGTGAGGCAGCACGTGCACGGCCTGTCGGGCTGAGGGCAGCCAGACATCTTGGGGAAAACGTTATAGAAGAGTCTTGCGTCGCATTCTCCTTGACTGTAGCTTGAATGACAGGGCGCAAGAGTTGCGCCCTGTCAGAAAGTAATCACAATGTCCCTGATGGATCTTCAGATGATGGCGACCGAGGCCCCGATGTACGACTCGATCGTGGCGAGCGCTTCCAGCAGTTGGAGTGGATGCTGCGGGTAATCTTCGGATTCGATGAGTGGCGGGACGTTGGAGCCCGCCACTCATCGAATGTTAGGGAAGGTTTTGGGATGAGGGATGTTAGATGGCTAGATCGGTTTTTCTACGCTTGGCGACCCGGCCCATGGTTTGCTAGCCTAGAGCAATTGCCGACCGAGGGTTACCCGTATCTCCGCCAAGCGGGACCCGAGAAAATGCGCTGGCGGAGCGGCCCGTGGGTGGGTATTGGGCTCTTCGGAGTTGAGCGTGGGTGCTTGGGGGTAGGGGTCGAGGTCCCGGGCATGATCTGAGGACTTC
>NZ_JBHLVH010000013.1:0-228106 GCF_042433515.1 Kytococcus schroeteri
CACCAACTACATCGCCCGCAGCCTGCTCGAGACAGGCGGCTTCCGAACCCACCCTGGATTGGGATGAGCCGGCATCGGTCAGGCGGTGAAGCCGTCCACGATCTCGTTGAAGGTCTTCGACGGGCGCATCACGGCCGTCGTCTTCGCGTCGTCCGGGTGGTAGTAGCCACCGAGGTCCGCCGCGGAGCCCTGCGCGGCGAGCAGCTCACCGGCGATGGCCTCCTCCTGGGCGCCCAGCTGCTCGGCCAGCGGGGCAAACTTCTTGGCCAGCTCGGCGTCGTCCGACTGGGCCGCCAGCTCCTTGGCCCAGTACAGGGCCAGGTAGAAGTGGCTGCCGCGGTTGTCGATCTCGCCGACCTTGCGGCTGGGCGAGCGGCCCTCGTTGAGCAGCGTCTCGGTGGCGCGGCCGAGCGCGTCGGCCAGCACCTGCGCCTTGCGGTTGTCCTCGTGCGAGGCCACGTGGTCCAGGCTCTCGGCCAGGGCCAGGAACTCGCCCAGGGAGTCCCAGCGCAGGTGGTTCTCGGAGGTCAGCTGGTCGACGTGCTTCGGGGCCGAGCCGCCGGCGCCCGTCTCGAACAGGCCACCGCCGTTCATCAGCGGCACCACCGACAGCATCTTGGCGCTGGTGCCCAGCTCCAGGATCGGGAAGAGGTCGGTGTTGTAGTCGCGCAGCACGTTGCCGGTGACGCTGATGGTGTCCTCGCCCTTGCGGATGCGGTCCAGCGAGAACTGGGTCGCGTCCTCCGGGGACATGATGCGGATGTCCAGCCCCTCGGTGTCGTGGTCCTTGAGGTACTTCTCCACCTTGGCGATGAGCTGGGAGTCGTGGGCCCGCTCGGCGTCCAGCCAGAAGACGGCCGGGGTCTGCGAGGCGCGGGCCCGGGCGACGGCGAGCTTCACCCAGTCGCGGATCGGCTCGTCCTTGGTCTGGCAGGCACGCCAGATGTCACCGGCCGAGACCTTGTGCTGCATCAGCACCTCACCGGAGGAGTCGACGACCTGCACGGTGCCGGCGGCGGGCACCTCGAAGGTCTTGTCGTGGGAGCCGTACTCCTCGGCCTTCTTGGCCATCAGGCCGACGTTCGCCACCGAGCCCATCGTGGTGGGGTCGAAGGCCCCGTTCTCCTGGCAGTCCTCGATGACGGTCTGGTAGACGCCGGCGTAGGAGGAGTCCGGGATGACGGCCAGCGTGTCCTGCTGGGCGTCGTCCTTGTTCCACATCTGGCCGCTGGTGCGGATCATCGCCGGCATGGAGGCGTCGATGATGACGTCGCTGGGCACGTGCAGGTTGGTGATGCCCTTGTGCGAGTTGACCATCGCCAGGTCCGGGCCCTCGTCCAGGCCCTTCTCGACCATGGCCTTCACGGCGGCGCCGGTGTCGCCCGGCAGCTGGTCCAGGCCGGCCAGGATGGCGGCGAGGCCGTCGTTGGGGGACAGGCCGGCGGCGCGCAGGGCCTCGCCGTGCTCGGCGAACACCTCGGGCAGGAAGGCCCGTACGGCGTGGCCGAAGATGATCGGGTCGGAGACCTTCATCATCGTGGCCTTCAGGTGCACCGAGAAGAGCAGGTCCTCGTCCTTGGCGATCTGCACCTGCTCGGCGAGGAAGCTGTTGAGGCGGGCGACGTCCATGAAGGTGGCGTCCACGACCTCGCCGTCGAGCACCTTCACGCCCTCCTTGAGGACGGTGGTCTCACCGGAGTCGGTGACCAGCTGGATGGTCAGGGAGTCGTCGCCGTCGATGACCACGGACTTCTCGTGGCTGGCGAAGTCGTCTTCGCCCATGGTGGCCACGCGGGTGCGGGAGTCGGCCGACCACTCACCCATGGAGTGCGGGTGCTTGCGGGCGAAGTTCTTGACGGCCTGCGGGGCGCGGCGGTCGGAGTTGCCCTCGCGCAGCACCGGGTTGACGGCCGATCCCTTGACCGCGTCGTACTTGGCGCGGACGGCGCGCTCCTCGTCGGTCTGCGGGTCCTCGGGGTAGTCCGGGATCGCGTAGCCCTGGCCCTGCAGCTCGGCGACGGCCTCCTTGAGCTGCGGGACCGAGGCGGAGATGTTCGGGAGCTTGATGATGTTGGCCTGCGGCGTCGTCGCCAGCTCGCCCAGGTTGCCCAGGGCGTCCTCGACGCGCTGGTCCTCGGTCAGCTGCTCGGGGAACTGGGCCAGGATGCGGGCGGCCAGCGAGATGTCACGGGTCTCCACGTCGATGCCGGCGGCTCCGGCGAACGCCTCGACGATCGGCTTGAGCGAGTAGGTCGCCAGGAGCGGCGCCTCGTCCGTCCGGGTCCAGCTGATGGTGGCCATCTGTCGTGTTCTCCCTCGTCTCGGGTGGTCCCGCCCCGCTCCGTGGGCACGCGGCACCACGGGGCGCGGTGCGTGCGAGTGGGGCGGTACGGGTGGCGTACTGGTGCCCCAGCCTAGTTGGCCGCCCGATGCGGTGCCCACGGTCGTCCCCGATCAGCCAGTTCCGCACCGGTGCGGTTCTCGATGGGGCGGTGGCCCCACATCGGCACCGGTGCGGTTCTCGACAGTCGAGTTCGGCACCGGTGCTGAAGTCGGAGCGGCGGCAGGCCCAGATGCGCACCGGTGCGGTTCTCGGAGCGGCGGCAGGCCCAGATGCGCACCGGTGCGGAACTCGGGGCGGGGTCCCGGCATGATGGGGGACAGGTCACCGGTCCGGTGCGTCCGCCGGGGCCGACCCCGCCCCCCCACTCCTGGAGAGTCATGCGCATCGCCGTCGTCATCGGATCCACCCGCCCCGGCCGCAAGGGCGAGGCCGTCGGTCGCTGGGTCGCCGAGCAGGCCACCGCCCGCGTGCAGGCCGGCGAGGCCGCCGAGGGCGTGGAGTACGAGCTCGTCGACCTGGCCGGGTTCGACCTCCCGCTGCTCTCCGAGCCCACCGTCCCCGGTGCGGCCAACGGCCAGTACGAGAACCCCGCCACCGCGGCCTGGGCCCGTACCATCGCCCCCTTCGACGGCTACCTGTTCGTGACCGCCGAGTACAACCACTCCATCCCGGCAGCGTTCAAGAACGCCTTCGACGTGCTGTTCGTGGAGTGGCGCCACAAGGCCATCGGTTTCGTCGGCTACGGCGCCGCCAACGGCGTGCGCGCGGTGGTGGCCAACGCCTCGATGCTGCAGGCCCGCAACCAGGCCGGCGTCAACGTGTTCACGGCCTTCTCGCCGGACGGCACCTTCACCGCCCCGGAGGAGCTGGTGACCACGCTGCGCACCACCCTCGGCGAGCTGGAGGAGCTCACGGCGCTGGCTGCCTCGCGCCGCGCCTGACAGAGCGCCTGCCGGACGCGCACGACGCGTGGGTGGGGCGATCTGTCACGGTCACCCCACCCACGCGTCATGAGGGCGGGCGCTGGCTAGGCTGGCCAGCACGATGCCGGGCCATGTGGCCGGGCCAGCCCGCCCACCGGGCCGCGGCGCCCTCACCCGGCCACCAGCCCGGTCAGCCGGCTCAGTCCGCCTGCAGCACCTCACGGTGCTCGCGGGCTCCGAGGAACTCCGGCCGCGGGGCCGGGGCGGCGTAGGGCTCACCGCAGGCGTTGTCCGCCGCCGTGAACACGATGAACACGTTCGACCGCGGCGCCGGGGTGACGTTGCCGTTGGACGCGTGCATGCAGTTCGAGTCGAACCAGGTCGCGCTCCCGGCCCGGCCGGTGAGCACGTCGATGCCGAACTCGTCGTACATGCGCGTCAGCACGTCCGGGTCCGGCGTACCGGCGCCCTGGGCCACCAGCGAGGACTTGTAGTTGTCCCGCGGCGTCTCCCCGACGCAGGAGACGTAACGACGGTGCGAACCCGGCATGATCATCAGCGGCCCGTTGTACGGGTGGTTGTCCGTCAGGGCGATGGAGACGCTGATCGCGCGCGGCGAGGGCATGCCGTCCTCCGCGTGCCAGGTCTCGAAGTCCGAGTGCCAGGAGAACGGCGCCCCGCCGAAACCGGGCTTGAAGTTCACCCGGCTCTGGTGGATGGTCACCGGCCCGCCCAGCACCTGCTGTGCGCGGCGCACCAGCCGCGGGTCGTGCGCCACGGAGCGGAACAGCTCGTTGGTGCGGTGCACCTCGAAGACCGAGCGCAGCTGCCCCGAGGCCGCCTCGGTAATGGTGCGCTCGTCGGCCAGCACCTCCGGGTTGCGGGAGAGCTCGTCCAGCTCGGTGCGCATCCGCTCGATCTCCGCAGGCGTGAACAGGTCCGGCACCTGGGTGTAGCCCCGCTGCTCGACCTGCTCCAGCTCGTCCCCCTCGAAGGGGCCGTCCTGGGGTCCGCCGGCGACGACCGGGTCGCGGCGCTCCAGCACGGCGGGGCGGTCGGCCAGGCGGGTGGGGTAGTGGTCGGTGCGGCTGTCGGCGGCGGTGCGGGTCGTGTGGTTCGGGGTGGTCGTCACGGTGTGCCTCCTCGCATCACGCGGTCGGGTGGTCTGTGGTGTTCTTCCTCTCGGCGGGAACGACCGATCGGGCACCACGGCACCTGCCGCGGTGCCCGATCGGTCGGGCTCGGGGACGTGCCCCGGGGTCCGTCCAGTCAGCCCTGCGGGGTGTCCAGGCGGTTGCCCTCGGCGTCCAGCAGCGGGTACACGCCGTGCTCGTCGTGCACCTCACGGCCGGTCACCGGCGGGTTGAAGGTGCACACGCAGTGGATGTCCTCCTCCACGGTCACGGTGTGCTTGTCGTGGTCGTTGAGCAGGTACATCGTGTCCGGGCGCAGCTCGAACTCCTCGCCGGTCTCCCGGTTGGTGAGCGTGCCCTTGCCCTTGTAGACGTACACGGCCTCGATGTGGTTGGCGTACCACATGTCGGTGCTCGTACCGGCCTTGAGGATCGTCTGGTGGAACGAGAAACCCACGCCCTCGTCGGCCAGGAAGAACCGGCGGGAGCGCCAGTTGCCGTGCTCGACGTCGTTCTCGGTGCCGTTGAGCTCCTCGAGGTGGATGACCTTCATGCTCGTCTCCTTCGTCGTGTCGGTCGGGTCAGGGGGTCGGGTCAGGTCGGTCGATGGGGGCGGGCGCCGGAGGTGTCCCGGCGCCCGCGTCAGGGGGTGGGGCGCTCAGGCCCCCACGGCGGCCACGGACTCGGCCAGCACGGCCAGTGCGCGGTCCACCTGCTCCTCGGTGACGTTCAGCGGCGGCAGCAGCTTGACCACCTCGCTGGCGGGGCCGGAGGTCTCCACCATCAGCCCGCGCTCGAACGCAGCGGCGGCGATCTTCTCCGCGGCCTCGGTGTCGGCGAACGCGATGCCGCACATCAGCCCGCGCCCGCGCACCTCGGCCTCGCCGGAGGCCTTGCCGGCCAGCTCGGCCAGGCCGGCGTGCAGGCGCTCGGCGGTGGCGCGCACCCCGGCGGCGAACGCGTCGTCGGCCCAGTAGGTCTCCAGGGCCGCCGCGGCGGTCACGAAGGCGGGGGTGAACCCGCGGAAGGTGCCGTTGTGCTCGCCGGGCTCCCACTGGTCCAGCTCCGGGCGCACCAAGGTCACCGCCAGCGGCAGACCCAGGCCGGAGAGGGACTTGGACAGGCACACCACGTCCGGGGTGATTCCGGCCGGCTCGAACGAGAAGAACGTGCCGGTGCGGCCGCAGCCGGCCTGCACGTCGTCCACGATGAGCTTCACGTCGTGCTTGGCGCACACCTCGGCCAGCTGCTGCACCCACTCCATGGACGCGGCGTTCAGGCCGCCCTCGCCCTGGACGAGCTCCACGATGGCGCCGGCGGGCAGGTCGTCCCCGGCCTGCGCCCACGCGGCGTCCAGCGCCTCGAGGTCGGCCAGGTCCGCCGAGGCGGCGCCCTCGTGCCCGTCGTAGGCCACCTGCGTCACGTCGGTGAGCGGCACACCGGCGCCGGCGCGCTTCATCTTGTTGGCGGTCACCGACAGCGAGCCCAGGGTCATGCCGTGGAAGCCGTTGGTGAAGGACACCACCTCGGTGCGGCCGGTGGCCTTGCGCACGGCCTTGAGGGCGGCCTCCACGGTGTTGGTGCCGGTGGGGCCGGGGAAGAGCACCTTGTGGTCCATGCCGCGGGGCTCCAGCACGGTGCGGGTGAGGGCCTCCAGGAAGCGGCGCTTGGCCGGGGTGTGCATGTCCATGGAGTGGATCACCACGTCCTGCGAGAGGTGCTCCATGAGCGCGCCCTTGAGCGCCGGGTCGTTGTGCCCGTAGTTGAGGGCGCCGGCGCCGGCGAAGAAGTCCAGGTAGGTCTCGCCGGTCTCGGTGTGCTGCTCGGCGCCGCGGGCGGTGGTGAAGACCACCGGCCACTGGCGGCAGTAGGAGCGCACGGAGGACTCGCGCGCCTCGAAGATGCTGGTGTCCCCCGCGGTGTGCGGGGTGGTGGTGCTCGGGGAGTTCGTGCTCGGGGTCGTCTGGGTCATGTCGTCCCTCCTGGGAAGTCGGTCGGGCGTCCAGCGGGTGGTCGGGCGCTCAGGGGGTGCGCCCGGGTGCAGCGGCCGCCGGGTCCAGTGGCGCGATGCGGTGCAGCAGCTCGGCGTCGTGCACGTCGTCGGTCGGGAAATGGGCCGGGGTGATGAACTCCGTCACCTCCTCGGTGGCGCCGTGGCGGCGGGCGAACCCGGCGAACAGCGCGTTGGAGGCGTCGTTGTCGGCCGTGACGGTGGTCTCCAGGGCGGTGGCGCCGGTGGCCTCCACGGTGGCCTGCAGCATCCGCCCGGCCACCCCCTGCCCACGCTGCGAGGCGTCCACGCCCACCTGCCACACGAAGAGCGTGTCCGGTGCGGCGGGGCGCAGGTAGGACATCACGTAGCCCACCACCTGCCCGTCGGCCTCGGCCACGGTGCTCGTGGCGCCGAAGTCGTGGGCCATGAGCAGGTAGGCGTAGGAGGTGTTGAGGTCCAGCACGCCGGAGTCGCGGGCGATGCGCCACATGGCGGCGCCGTCGTCCATCGTGGGGCGGCGCAGGATCAGCTCGCTCACGCGCCCACCCCCTGCTCCAGCAGCACCTCGGCCACCTGCACGGCGTTGAGGGCGGCGCCCTTGCGCAGGTTGTCACCGGCCACGAAGAGCACCAGGCCCCGGCCACCCTCGACGGACTGGTCGGTGCGCACGCGGCCCACCAGCACGTCGTCGCGGCCCGCGGCCTCCAGCGGGGCGGGGACCTCGGCCACGGTCACGCCGGGCGCCTCGGCCAGCAGCTCCAGCGCGCGCTCGGGGGTGAGCTCGCGGGAGAAGCGGGCGTGCACGGCCAGGGCGTGGCCGGTGAACACCGGGACGCGCACGCAGGTGCCGCTCACGGCCAGGTCCTCGATGCCGAGGATCTTGCGCGACTCGTGGCGCAGCTTCTGCTCCTCGGAGGTCTCGCCGGACCCGTCGTCCACGAGGTCGCCGGCCATGGCCAGGGCGTTGAACGCGATGGTGCGCGGGTAGGTCGAGGTCGCGGGCAGGGTGCCGTCCAGGGCGGAGCCGTCGTGCACCAGCTGCTCGAGGGCGCCCTCCCCGGCGCCGGTGGCGGCGCGCACCTGGCCGGCGAGCTCGTCCACGCCGGCCAGCCCGGAGCCGGACACGGCCTGGTAGGTGGCCACCTGCAGGGCCTCCAGCCCGGCCTCGTCGTGCAGCACCTTGAGCACCGGCATCGCGGCCATGGTGGTGCAGTTGGGGTTGGCGACGATGCCCTTGGGGCGGTCCTTCGCCGCCTCGGGGTTCACCTCGCTGACCACCAGCGGCACCTCGGGGTCGCCGCGGAAGGCCGACGAGTTGTCGATGACCACGGCACCGGCCTCGGCGAAGCGGGGGGAGTGCTCGCGGGAGGTGCCCCCGCCGGCGGAGAACAGCGCGATGTCGATGCCGCGCAGCTCCTCGGTGGGGGTGGCGGCCACGTCCTCCACGGTGAGGGTGCGGGTGGCGCCGGTGCCGTCGGTCCACTCCACCTGCTTGCCGGCCGAGCGGGCCGAGGCGAACAGGCGCAGGGTGCCCACGGGCACCTTCCGCTCGGTGAGCAGGCGCAGCATCACGGTGCCGACCTGGCCGGTGGCGCCGACGACGGCGATGGTGGGGGCGGTGTCGTTCTGGGTCGAGTCCATGGGGGTCGTCCTCCTCACCGACCGGTGCCGGCGTGCACCACGGCCGTCTGGTCGCTGTCGAGCCCGAACGCGGTGTGGATCGCGCGGGCGGCGTCCTCCACCTGGTCGTCGGCCACGACCACGGAGATGCGGGCCTCGGAGGTGGTGAACATGTTCACCGTGATGCCGGCGTCGGCCAGGGCCTTGAGCAGCATCGCGGGCACCTCGGCGTGGGAGCGCACGCCGTGGCCGCTCACCGAGACCTTGCCCACGTTCTCGTCCACGGCCACGTGGGCGAACTCCAGCGCGTCCTGCTGGGCCTCCAGGGCTTCCCGGGCGCGCTGCGCGTCGTCGGCCGGCAGGGAGAACGAGAAGTCGCACAGGCCGTTCTCGCGGGCGGTGTGGGTCTGGCCCAGCACGTCGATCACGGAGACCACCTCGGAGATGGCGGCGAGGATCGAGGCGGCGCGGCCAGGCTTGTCCGGCACGTTGACGACGGTGAGCATGGCCTGGTCGTGCGTGTGGGCCACGCCCTGGATGAGGGGTTCCTCCACGGGGTCCTCCTGGGGGTCGAGGTGGTCGGCGGGCACCTGGTCGCGGGAGGCGCTGACCCAGGTGCCGGGTTGGTCGGTGAAGCTGGAGCGGACGTGCAGGGGCACGTCGTGGCGCTGGGCGAACTCGACGGCGCGCAGGTGCAGGATCTTGGCGCCGTGGGCGGCCAGCTCGGTGGCGTCGGCGTAGCCCATCCACCCGATGCGGTGCGCGGTGGGCACGATGCGCGGGTCGGCGGTGAACATGCCGTCCACGTCGGAGTAGATCTCGCACACGTCCGCCTCGAGCGCGGCGGCCACGGCCACGGCGGTGGTGTCGGAGCCACCGCGGCCCAGGGTGGTGGTGTGCTCGTCGGCGGTCCAGCCCTGGAAGCCGGCGACGATGGCGACCTGCCCGGCATCCAGGCTGGTGCGCAGCCGGCTGGCGTCGATCTCGGTGATGCGGGCCGAGCCGAAGGCGTCGGTGGTGCGCAGCCCGGCCTGCCGGCCGGTGAAGCTCGTGGCGGCCACGTCCATCTCGTGCAGGGCCATGGCCAGCAGGGCGATGGAGATCTGCTCGCCGGAGGTGAGCAGCTGGTCGAGCTCGCGCTGGCTGGGGGAGTCGGTGATCTCGCGGCTGAGGTCGAGCAGTTCGTCGGTGGTGTCTCCCATGGCCGAGACGACGACGGCGACGTCGTGTCCGGCGGCCCGGGTGGCGGCGATCCGCCGGGCGACGCGCCGGATGCTCTCGGCGTCTGCCACGGAGGACCCGCCGTACTTCTGGACGACGAGGGACATGCACTCTCCAGGGGTCGGGGGCGGGGTCATCGTGCGATCTGGCTCCCTCGACCATAACGAGGGGTCATGATCGAGTCACATCGGGCGTCACCACATATGGGGTGAGAAGGGTTTCGCCGGCCCGCGGGAATGCACGCCGCGTGACCCGCCGGACCCCCTCGTGGCCGCGGGCTGCCGCGGCATAGGCTGGCGGTACACAACAGGGAGGCACCATGACCGAGCACCGAGCCAGCACCGTCCCGCAGAACGCCGTCGTCGTGGGTGTCGACGGCACCGACCGCGACCGCGCGGTCGTGGAGTGGGCCGCCCGCTCCGCCCTGCGCCGCGGGGTGGGGCTGCACGCCGTCCACGCCCAGGAGACCATGGCCACCGCCTATGCGCCGGTCGGCTTCGGCATGGACGCCCCGCTGCTCACCCAGGCCGGCGACGAGGTGGACGAGGGGGCCGAGGTGCGCCAGCACGTCGAGGACATCCTCGCCTCGCTCGACCGGGCCCCGGAGCTCACCTTCAGCGCCCCGTGGAACACCGGCTCCCAGGCCCTCCTGGAGGCCGAGGAGCACGCCCAGCTCATCGTGGTGGGCACCGCCCGCAAGCACGGCCTCACCCGCTTCCTGCTGGGCTCCACCAGCCTCACCGTCGCGATGCACGCGCGCTGCCCCGTCATCGTCGTGGGGCCCGAGGGCGTGCCCCCGGAGAAGGGCCTGCTCGTGGTGGGCGTGGACGGCTCGCGCGACTCCACCAAGGCCCTGCGCTTCGCGATGCACGCGGCCTCCAACTGGGGCCAGCGGGTCCGCGCCGTCACCACCTGGAACATGGCCGTGGTCAACGGCTACGTGGTCACCGAGCCGGACTCCCAGGAGTGGAAGGACATCGTGGCCGACCTCGAGAAGTCGGTGCAGGCGCAGGTGGACCAGGTCCGCGCCGACGAGCCGGCGCTGGCCGACGTGCAGGTGGAGGTCACGGCCCTGCACGGTCGCCCCGTCACCGCGCTCACCGAGGCGTCCGCCGAGGCCGACCTCGTGGTCGTCGGTTCCCGCGGCCGCGGCGGCGTGGCCGGCGCCCTGCTCGGCTCGGTGAGCCAGGGCGTGCTCGCCGAGGCCCACTGCCCGGTCGCCGTCCTCACGCACTGAGCGGCACCCCTGCACGCCGCGGCCCCCTCCCGGTGCTGGGAGGGGGCCGCGGCGCGTCGTGGCGGGGACGGGGACTCAGGCGCGGCTGGCCGCCCGCTCCTCCACCTGGTCGGCGAACCAGTGCGCCAGCGGCGTCCACGTGGCACGCAACCGGTCGCCCGCCTCGCCCACGCGGCGCGCGGCCTCGGCCACGTCGATGCCGTCCTCACGCACCTGCTCGGCGCTCGGCTTGTCCACGGTCCAGGCGTTGAAGACCACCGGACCCGCCTCGGGGTGCCCCTGGAAGCCGATGCCGTGGCGGCCGTAGCGGGCGGCACCGACCGTCCCGTCGGGGGAGGTGGCCAGCACCGTGGCCGCTGTCGGCAGCTCGGTGACCACGTCGTTGTTCCACATCACCACCTGCTCGCCGCCGAACGGGGCGGTGGCGGGGTCCTGCTCCCCGGCGGGGGTGAGCTCCACGGTGGCCAGACCGGTGGCGTGGCCGTGCGGGTTGGGGGCCACGCGCCCGCCGTGGGCAACGGCCATGAGCTGGTGGCCCAGGCAGGTGCCCAGCTGCGGGACGCCGGCCTCCTCGGCGGTGAGCAGCAACTGCTTGGTGGGGGTCAGCCAGGCGAAGCGGTCGTCGTCGTGGGCGCCCATCTCGCCACCGAGCACGAGCAGGCCGTCGGCGGCCCCCAGGCGCACCGAGGCGTCCTGCGGCCAGCCCTCCCAGGCGCGGATGACGTCGAGCTCGATGCCGCGCGAGGTCCACACCTCGCCGAGCAGGCCGACCGGGCAGTTGTCCTCGTGCTGCACCACCAGGATGCGGGGGTTCGTCATGCGCCGACCCTACGCCCAGAGGGCCGGGACCCCTGTGCGACGGGGGTCCCGGCCCTCTGGGCCGTGCGGTGGGCGGCCGGCGTCAGGCCACGGTGTCGCGGGCGGTGAGCCCGGCGTCGGCGGCCTGCTGCACCACCTCGGCCTCCACCCGCCGCGGCTGGATCTCCCCGTGGACGATCCGCTCCACGTGGTGGCAGGCCACCGTGTGCGAGGCCGAGACGCCCGGCAGGTCCACGGTGCGCAGCGCGGGCCGCTCGGTGGAGCAGCGGTCCTCCTGCACGAACGGGCACCGGGTGCGGAAGCGGCAGCCCGAGGGCGGGTCGGCGGGGGAGGGCAGGTCGCCGGAGAGCAGGATCTGCTCGCGGCT
Organism: Kytococcus schroeteri; assembly: GCF_042433515.1. NCBI lineage: Bacteria > Bacillati > Actinomycetota > Actinomycetes > Micrococcales > Kytococcaceae > Kytococcus > Kytococcus schroeteri. The sequence continues at coordinate 11,658 of NZ_JBHLVH010000013.1, forward strand.
GTCCTCCACCACCGGGTCCGGCACCGGCACGGCCGACATCAGCGCCCGCGTGTACGGGTGCAGCGGCTCGGCGTAGAGCTCCTCGGCGTCGGCCTCCTCCACCAGCCCGCCGAGGTACATGACGCCCACGGTGTCGGAGATGTGCCGCACCACGGCGAGGTCGTGGGCGATCACCAGGTAGGTCAGCCCGCGCTCGCGCTGCACCGTGCGCAGCAGGTTGATGACCTGCGCCTGCACCGAGACGTCGAGGGCGGAGACGGGCTCGTCGGCCACGATGAGCTCGGGGTCCAGCGAGAGCGCCCGGGCGATGCCGATGCGCTGGCGCTGTCCGCCGGAGAACTCGTGCGGGTACTTGCCCAGCGCGCTGGCCGGCAGCCCCACCTCGCGGAGGAGGTCCTTGAGCTTCTGGCGGGCCGCCGCCTTGTCCTTGGTCATGCCGTGGGCGCTCATGCCCTCCCAGAGCAGGGACTCCACCGTCTGCCGCGGGTCCAGCGAGCCGTAGGGGTCCTGGAACACCATCTGCATGTGGCGGCGCTGCCTGCGCAGCTCCTCGCCCTTGTACTCGGTGAGGTCGCGTCCGGCGAAGTGCACGGAGCCGTCGGTGATCGGCTCCAGCTGCAGCAGCGCCCGCCCGAAGGTGGACTTGCCGCAGCCGGACTCGCCGACCAACCCGTAGGTCTCACCGCGGCGGATGGTCAGGCTCATGCCGTCCACCGCCTTGACGTGGCCCACGGTGCGGTCGAACACGATGCCGCGCTTGATGGGGAAGTGCACCTTGAGGTCGCGCACGTCCACCAGCAGGTCGTCCTGCCCGGTGCGCCCCGCGTTCCCGGCCCCGGCGGGGACACGGGTGTCCTCACCGGCGGCCACGGTGCCGTCGAACTCGTCGATGCTGGTGCTCATCGCGCCTCCTGGACGGGGTTGAAGCAGCGCAGCCGGCGGTCGTCGGCGACCGCGTCGTCGGCCACGAGCTCGGGGCTCTGCCGGGTGCACAGCTCCACCGGCTGGCTGCAGCGTGGCGCGAAGGCGCACGCGCTGGTCCACGGCAGGTTGTCCACCACGGACCCGGGCACCGGCGTCAGCTCGGCGCCGCGATCCCCCTCGAGGCTGGGGATGGAGCCCAGCAGCCCGGTGGTGTACGGGTGGCGGGGGTGGGCGAACAGCGGGTGCCGCTCGCCGCGCTCCACGACGCGGCCGCCGTAGAGCACGTTCACCTCGTCGCACAGCCCGGCGACCACGCCCATGTCGTGCGTGATCATGATGAGCGCCGTGCCGGAGTCGCGCACGAGGTCCTTGAGCAGCTGCAGGATCTGCGCCTGGATGGTCACGTCCAGGGCGGTGGTGGGCTCGTCGGCGATGAGGAGCCGCGGCTCGCAGGCCAGCGCCATGGCGATGAGCGCGCGCTGGCGCATGCCGCCGGACAGCTGGTGCGGGTACTCCTTGAGGCGCCGGTCCGGGTCGGGGATGCCCACCTTGTCGAGCATCACCTTGGCCTGCGCCATCGCCTCCTTGCGCTTCAGTCCCTTGTGGCGCTCGATGACCTCGCTGACCTGCAGGCCGATCGGCACCACCGGGTTCAGCGAGCTCAGCGGGTCCTGGAAGATCATGGCCAGGTCGCGTCCGCGGCGGTCGCGCATCCTGTCGTAGCCCAGCGGCAGCAGGTCGGTGCCCTCGAAGAGCACCTGGCCGGAGACCTTCGTGCCGCGCTCGGGCAGCAGGCCCATGACGGCCAGCGAGGTCACCGACTTGCCGCAGCCGGACTCGCCGACCAGGCCCACCGTCTGGCCGGGGTGCACGTCGAACGAGACGCCGTCCACGGCCGTGAACGGCTCACGTCCGCGACGGTGGAACTCCACGGTGAGGTCCCGCACGGAGAGCAGCGGCTCGCCGGGGCGGCTCGGACGGTCGGACGGGTGGGCGGACGGGCGGGTGGCGGGGGTCGCCATGCGCGTCACCTCCGGCTCTTCGGATCGAGGGCCTCACGCAGCGCCTCGCCCATCAGCGTGAACCCGAGGGCCACGACGATGATGCAGAGGGCCGGGTAGACGGCCATGTGCGGGTAGGAGTCGATGAATTCCTGGGCCTCACCGAGCATCTGGCCCCACTCGGGCCGGCGGGTGTCGGCGGCACCGACGCCCAGGAAGCTCAGCGCTGCGGCGTCGATGATGGACGTGGCCATGACCAGGGTGGTCTGCACGATCACCGGGCCGAGCGCGTTGGGGATCATGTGCCGGAACACGATGGGCCCGAACTTCACGCCCGCGGCCCGCGCGGCCAGGATGTGGTCGCCGTCGCGCTGGGCCAGCATCGAGCCGCGCAGCAGGCGGGCGAAGATCGGCACCTGCACGATGGCGATGGCGAGGATCACCGTCTTGAGCGTCGGCTGCGAGAACAGGGCGGCCACGGAGAAGGCCATGAGGATGGACGGGATCGAGAGCATCACGTCCACCACACGCATGACCAGCGCGTCCACCCAGCCACCGAAGGCACCGGCCAGGGTGCCCAGGACGAGGCCGCCGAGCAGGCCGCCGGCGGTGGCCAGCACGCCCACCATGAGCGTCTGCTGGCTGCCCACGATGAGGCGGCTCAGCAGGTCGCGCCCGCTGTTGTCGCCGCCGAGCGGGTGCCCGGGGGCGGCCTCGGGGATGGGGGTGGAGGGGGTCACCGAGTCGAGCATCACCCCGGCGATGGGGTCGTGCGGGGCGACCCACGGGGCCACGAGCGCGAGCAGCAGGAAGGCCACCACGATCGCCAGACCGATGAGGAAGGCGACGTTGGTGCGCAGGCGCCGCCAGGCGCCCATCCACAGGGACTCGCCCTTGGCGTCGTCGACGGTGCCCGCCTCGCGGACGGACTGGTCGACCAGGGCACTGGGATTCGGCTGGGTCATGGCGTCACCTCGTCCGGACGCGCGGGTCGATGACCGCGTAGAGGATGTCGACGATCAGGTTCACGAGCACGTACACGGCGGCGGCCACCATGACGAGCAGCTGCAGCATCGGGTAGTCGCGCTGGCGGAAGGAGATGGCCAGCGCCTCGCCGATGCCGGCGATGGAGAAGACCGTCTCGGTGAGCACGGCACCGGCCAGGAGCGCACCGATCTGCAGGCCGATGACCGTCACCACGGGGATGAGCGCGTTGCGCATCACGTGGCGGCCGCGGATCACGCGGGAGGCCAGGCCCTTGGACTGCGCGGTGCGCACGTAGTCCTCGTCGAGGACGTCCAGCACCGAGGCGCGCGTGATGCGGAAGATCACGGCGAACGGGATGGAGGCCAGGGCCAGGCCGGGCAGCACGAGGTGCAGCAGGGCGTCCCAGGCGGCGTCCCACTCGCGGGTCATGAGCCCGTCGAGCACGAAGAAGTTGGTGATGTGCGTGGCGTGCAGGCTCGGGTCCTGGCGGCCGGAGACCGGCAGCCAGCCGAGCTCGGTGGCGAAGATCCACTTGAGCACGAAGGCCAGGAAGAACACCGGCACGGCCACACCCACCAGCGAGCTGACCACCGAGAGGTTGTCGAACAGGCCACCGCGGCGACGGGCCGCGAGGTAGCCCAGGGGGATGCCGGCCAGGCAGGCCAGGGTGATGGCCACGACGGTCAGCTCGATGGTGGCCGGGGCGCGCTGCACGAGGATCTCGGTGACGGGCGTGCCGGGCACGAGGCCGGTGGAGACGCCGAAGTCGCCGGAGAGGCAGCGCTTGAGGAAGGCGACGTACTGCAGGGGCAGGGGTTGGTCCAGGCCGAGCTGTGCCTCGAGGGCCTTGCGGGCCTCCGGGGTGCCGCGGTCGCCCAGCAGGGCGGACACGGCGCCGCCGGGGAGCGAGCGCAGCCAGAAGAAGAGCAGGACGCTCAGGACGACCAGGACGAGCACCATCTGGAGCAGACGGCGCGCGATGAAGCGGATCACAGGCGCACTCCTGTCGGGGTGGTCCGGGGTACGGGTGCGCCCGGGGCGTCAGGGTGACGCCCCGGGCGCCGGTCGGCGGGGGCCGAGGTGCACGGCCCCCGGGTGGCTCACTCCGAGAGCGAGGCGGAGGCGAAGCGCTCGGCGGTGAGCGGGGAGGCCACGAGGCCCTGCACCTTGGAGCTCACCACGAGGGCGGGCGGCGAGTGGGTGAGCGGCACGGCGGGCAGGTGCTGCTCGTCCATCAGCTCGGCGTTGAGCTCCTGGTAGCGCTTCTCCCGCTCGGCGTCGTCCACGATGGCGTCGGCCTTCTTCAGGTCGGTGGCCAGCTTCTTGCCCCACGGGTACTCGCCGGTGGCGAAGCGGTTGTCGGTGGTGCCGAAGAAGGTGCCGATGAAGTTGTCCGGGGAGTCGTAGTCGCCGGTCCAGCCCAGCAGGTAGGCCTGCGCCTTGCCGGTGTCCACGCCGTCGAGGTAGCCACCGTTCCACGGCTTGGAGCTCGCCTTGACGGTGATGCCGGCCGCCTCGAGGTCACCCTGGATGGCCTCGAAGATCTTCTGGGGGTCCGGCATGTAGGGGCGGGACACCTCGGACGGCCACCACACCTCGAGGGTCAGGTCCTCGGCGCCGGCCTCCTTGAGCAGCTTCTTGGCGCCCTCGGTGTCGTGCGGGATCGCCTCGACCTCGGAGTTGTATCCCTTCACGGTGTCGGGCATGAACTGCGTGGCCACGCTGGCGCCCTCGGGCATCTGGCTCTTGACCAGCTGCTCCTTGTTGATGGCCATGGCGATGGCCCGGCGCACCTTCGGGTCCTTGAGCTTCGGGTTCTCCTTGGCGTTGAGGCCCAGGTAGAGGATGTTGAAGGGGTCGCGCTTCATGACCTGGTTGCCCTCGTCCTCCAGCGACTTCCAGTCGATGGGGTTGGGCAGGTCGTAGCCGTCGATGGACCCGGCCTTGAGCTCCTGCTTGCGGGTGGACTCGTCGGGGATGACCTTGAAGATCAGCTCGTCGAGCTTGGCCTTGTCACCGTGGTAGTCCTCGTTGCGCTTCAGCTTGATGGTCTTGTTGGCGCGGTCGTAGCCGGCGAAGGTGAACGGGCCGGTGCCGGTCGGGTGCTTGGTGGCGTACTCCGGGTAGGCGAAGCCCTCGCCCTGGGCCTTCACGTCGTTGGCCTTGTACTTGTCCATGGCCGTGGGGGACTGCATGGCCAGCGAGGAGAGCGTCAGCATGGTGGGGAACTTGGACGTGGGCTCGGTGATGGTCACCACGGCCTTGTTGTCCTCGGGGGCCTTGCAGCCCTTGTAGAGGGAGTCGACCTTGCCGTCGGCGAAGCCGCCCATGGTGTCCTGCCAGTAGGCGGAGACCGACGGGCTCTGGCCGGCACCGGTCTGGTTGTACATGCGCTCGAAGTTCTTGCACACGGCCTCGGCGTTGAAGGGGGTGCCGTCGTGGAACGTCACCCCCTCCTTGAGGGTGAAGGTCCACTGGGTGCCGTCGTCGTTGGACTCCCACTTGGTGGCCAGCCCCGGGCCCACCTTGGCGGTGCCGGGCTCGATCTCCAGCAGCCCCTCGAAGACCTGGCGGGTGATGCGGAAGGTCTCGCCGTCGGTGGCGTAGAAGGGGTCGAAGAGCTTGGGCTCGCCGGCCGCGCCGAAGGTCAGCGTGCCGCCGGCGGCCTGTTCACCCCCGCCGGAGCCCTCACCCCCCTTGTCGCGCTGGGACTCCGCACACCCGGACAGGGTGAGTGCGGCGGCGCAGACGGCGGCTGCGACGGCCGCGGACTTGCGGTGGGTGCTCATGGGCTCTCCTCACGTGTCTCGCGCAGGGCGTGTGACCTGCGCGACCCGGGGCCGCGGGGGCGGCCGTGTGTGGATCAGACGCTAGGCGTCGGGCGCGCAGCGGGCCACATCTTGGGCAAGTCGCAATCCGATTGACACCAATTCGTGACCTGCGCGACATCCCGGGGGTGGGGCGAGCGACCGCGATCGGGGGGATACTGGAGGTTATGACGCAGACCTCCCGCGCTGACCGGCGCAATGTCGCCATCGTTGCCCACGTCGACCACGGAAAGACCACGCTGGTCGACGCCATGCTCCACCAGTCGGGGGTGTTCGGCGAGCACTCCAAGGTCGACGAGCGGGCGATGGACTCCGGCGACCTCGAGCGGGAGAAGGGCATCACCATCCTCGCCAAGAACACCGCGGTGCACTACCGCGGCCCGGCCGCCCAGGACCTCGAGGGGGTGGGCGAGGACGGCGTGGTCATCAACATCATCGACACCCCCGGCCACGCCGACTTCGGTGGCGAGGTGGAGCGCGGCCTGTCGATGGTGGACGGTGTGGTGCTCCTCGTGGACGCCTCCGAGGGCCCGCTGCCCCAGACGCGCTTCGTGCTCCGCAAGGCCCTCGAGGCCAAGATGCCGGTGATCCTGGTCATCAACAAGGTGGACCGCCCGGACGCCCGCTGCGCGGCCGTCATCGACGAGGTCTACGAGCTCTTCATGGACCTGGGTGCCGAGGAGGAGCAGATCGACTTCCCGATCGTCTACGCCTCCGGCAAGGCCGGTCGCGCCTCCCTGGAGGCCCCGGGCGACGGGGTGCTGCCGGAGAACGAGGACCTCGAGCCGCTCTTCCGCACCATCCTGGAGACCGTGCCGGCCCCGGTGTACGACGACGAGGCCCCGCTGCAGGCCCACGTCACCAACCTCGACTCGTCCAACTTCCTCGGCCGCCTGGCCCTGTTGCGCATCAAGAACGGCACCCTGCGCAAGGGCCAGACCGTGGCGTGGATGAAGCGCGACGGCAGCGTCTCCAACGTGCGCCTGTCCGAGCTGCTCGTCACCGAGGGGCTGGAGCGCCAGCCGGCCGAGTCCGCCGGCCCGGGCGACATCGTGGCCGTGGCCGGCATCGCCGAGGTGATGATCGGCGAGACCCTGGCCGATCCGGAGAACCCGGTGGCGCTGCCGCTCATCCACGTGGACGAGCCGGCCATCTCCATGACCATCGGCACCAACACCTCGCCGCTGGCCGGCAAGGTGAAGGGCAGCAAGGTCACCGCCCGCCTGGTGAAGGACCGCCTCGACTCCGAGCTCATCGGTAACGTGTCGCTGCGCATCCTGCCGACCGACCGTCCCGACGCGTGGGAGGTGCAGGGCCGCGGCGAGCTGGCGCTGGCCATCCTCGTGGAGCAGATGCGTCGCGAGGGTTACGAGCTCACGGTCGGCAAGCCGCAGGTGGTCACCAAGGAGATCGACGGCAAGGTGCACGAGCCGGTCGAGGCCCTGACCATCGACGCCCCGGAGGAGTTCCTCGGCACGATCACCCAGGTGATGGCCAACCGCAAGGGCCGCATGGAGGAGATGAGCAACCACGGCACCGGCTGGGTGCGCATGGAGTTCCGCGTGCCGAGCCGCGGCCTCATCGGCTTCCGCACCGAGTTCCTCACCGAGACGCGCGGCACCGGCATCGCCCACCACATCTTCGACGGCTACGAGCCGTGGTTCGGCGAGATCCGCACGCGCATCGCGGGCTCGCTGGTGGCCGACCGGGCCGGCAACGCCACCTCCTACGCCATGTTCAACCTGCAGGAGCGCGGCACCCTCTTCATCCACCCCACCACCGAGGTGTACGAGGGCATGATCGTCGGCGAGAACTCGCGCGCCGATGACATGGACGTGAACATCACCAAGGAGAAGAAGCTCACGAACGTGCGCTCCGCCGGTGCCGAGGTGCTGGAGCGCCTGGCCCCGCCGCGCGCGATGAGCCTGGAGCAGTCGCTGGAGTTCTGCCGCGAGGACGAGTGCGTGGAGGTCACGCCGGAGGCCGTGCGCATCCGCAAGGTGGTGCTCGACCAGGTGGCCCGCGGCCGCGAGGCGCGCCGCGCGAAGAACGCCTGAGCAGGCCCGCGCATGCCGGAGGCCGGCACCCCCTAGGGGGTGCCGGCCTCCGGCATGTGGTGCGTCAGGCCGTGCGGGTGGCGGCCACACCCGCAGCGGGGCTGACGCCGGTGGTCGCCTCGTCGCGCGCGGTCTCCTCCTGGCCGTGGCGACCGAAGCCGCGGTTGCGGGCCAGACGGTCCACGACCTGCGCGATGGCGCCGTCGCCGGTGACGTTGGTGGCCGTGCCGAAGGAGTCGATGGCGATGTAGGTGGCGATCATCAGGCCCACCTGGGCCTCGTTGAAGCCGAGGTTGCTCTCCATGAGCGCCACGGCGGCCATGACCGCACCACCGGGCACACCGGGGGCGGCGATCATCATGATGCCCAGCAGCAGGATGAAGCCGACCATCGTGCCGGGGTGCACCTCCATGCCCGAGAGCATCATCACGGCCATGGAGAAGCAGGTGAGCTTCACCGTGGAGCCGGCCAGGTGGATGGTGGCGCACAGTGGCACCACGAAGGAGGCCACCGGCTCGGAGACGCCGTTCTTCAGGCTCTGGCGCAGGGTCACCGGGATGGTGGCCGCCGACGAGGAGGTGCCCAGGGCGGTGGCGTAGGCCGGGAGCATGTTCTTGAGCAGCACCAGCGGGTTGCGCCCCGACACGGCGCCGGCCACGCCGAACTGCATGAGCAGCAGCGCCACGGTGAGCGCGAAGACCAGGAGGATCACGCCGGAGAAGGTGGTGATGACGTTCCACACCTCGCCCGCGGCGGTCATGTTCAGGAAGACGCCGAAGATGTAGACCGGCAGCAGCGGGATGATGATGCCGCTGATGACCTTGTTGACGATCTCGCGGAACTCCTCGAAGCCGCGCTGCAGGGTGTCGCCCTTGATCATGGTCATGCCGACGCCGACGGTGAAGGCCAGCAGCAGGGCGGTCATGACGCCGAAGGCCGGGTCCATCTCGATCTCGAACCACGGTGCCAGCAGCGCGTCCTCCGGGTTGCCCAGCTGGGGGGTCGAGCGGCCGCGCAGCAGGTCCGGCAGCACGGCCGAGCTCACGGCGTAGCCGAGGAAACCGGCGAACAGGGTGGAGCCATAGGCCAGGGCGGCGGTGAGGGCCAGCCACTTGCCGGCGCCGCGGCCGAGCTCGCCGATGGCCGGGGCGATGAGGCCCAGGATGATCAGCGGGATCACGAAGCCGAGGAAGTTGCTGAACAGGCCGTTGAAGGTGGCCACCGTGCGGGTGAGTGCCTCGGGGGCGATCCGGCCGACGAGGATGCCCAGCACGATCGCCAGGACGATGCGGGGCAGCAGTCCGAACCAGCGGCTGCGCGAGGGGGAGTCAGAGGTCATGGCGCGGAATGTAACCGCGGGCCGGCACGGGGCGCCCGCCGCCGCCCGGCCCGTCCACCGATCGCAACCGAGTTGTGACCCGTCACCCTCCGGGGGCCGGGGGTGGCGCCGGCGAGGGCAGGTCCTAGAGGTACGGCTGGAGGGCCTTCGGCACGGCGTAGGCGGCGGCGCTCACGGCCACCAGGCCCATCACCACCACGAACGAGTGCGCTGCCACGCGGTGGCGGAAGGGCTTCAGCGCCGGCACCGTGTGAATGGCCACGATCGGCATGAGGTACAGGTAGGCCGCCATGACCGGGCCCGAGAGCGCCTCGATGATGTCCAGGATGGTCGGGTTGAGCACGGCCGCCAGCCACGCGGTGAGGCCGTAGACCCCCGCGATGCCCAGGTCCAGCGTCCGGTCGCCGATCCGCTCGCGCCGGTCCACCAGGGCGCGCACGAGGCCGCGCCCGCCCTCCGCGGCACCGAGGTAGTGGCCGAAGAAGGAGGACGCGATGGCCGCCACGGCGATGATCGGGCCGGCCCACAGGAAGAACGCGTTGTCCATCTCCTTGGCCAGGTAGGACAGCACCGAGAGGTTGGAGCCCTCCGCGCGCTCCAGGCCGTCGGGCCCCAGGGCGAGCACGCTGGACCAGACGAAGGCCATGGTGAACACGGTGAGCAGCGTGGCGGTGCGTCGCAGGATCTGGGAGGCCTTGGCGGCGGCGCGGTCACCCTGCTCGGTCTGCATGCTCAGCGAGAACTGCGAGATGGCCGCCGAGTGGTTGAACGCGAACACCAGCGTGGGCACCAGCATCCACAGCGTGGTGCCGAAGTCGCCCTCGGGCATCCACTGGAAGGCCCCGGGGCGCCAGTGCGGCACGAGCAGCAGCGTGGAGACCGCCAGCAGGGCGATGAGCGGGTACACCAGGGCCTGGGTGACGGCCATCACCAGCTTCTGGCTGGTGAGGACCGCCGCCATCATCAGGCCCACCAGCACCAGCGAGAGCAGCCACCGCGGCGGGGAGGCCAAGCCCAGCTGGTGGACCATGAAGTCGTCCACGGTGTTGGTGAGCGCCACCGCGTAGATGAGCACGATGGGGTAGAAGCACAGCCAGTACAGCACCGTCACCAGGGTGCCCGGCACCTCGCCGAAGTAGCCGCGGGCGAGCTCGGTGATGTCCTTGCCCTTCTCCGGGGCGGCGCAGATGAGGCGTGAGAGGGCCCGGTGCGCGAAGTAGGTCATCGGCCCGATGAGCAGGGTGCCCACCACCAGCGGGGCCAGCGAGGTGGAGCCGGCGTTGAGCGGTAGGAAGAGGATGCCGGCCCCCACCGCCGTGCCGAAGAGACTGATCACCCACGCCGTGTCGGCGCCGGTCCAGCGTCCGGGGGCGCCGTCGGGGTGGGGGCCCCGGACGGCTCGGGTGGGCGTGGACGGTCCTGCGGAGGGGGACATGGGTCCTTCCGGGCGGGGGTGGGGACCTCGCGACCCTAGCCGTTGGCCCCGGTGTCCGGCACCTCCGCGGCGTGTCGACCGGGGCCGGCCCGCGCGGTCAGTCGCCGATGGTGTCCTTGGCGCGGCGCACGATCTGCGGGTCGGGCTCGCCGACGATGTCGTGGTCCTTGCCCTCGTACTCGAACTGGCTGAGGAAGTAGCGCATGGCGTTGATGCGCCCGCGCTTCTTGTCGTTGGACTTGATGGTGATCCACGGCGCCCAGTCGGTGTCGGTGCGGGCGAACATGTCCTCCTTGGCCGCGGTGTAGGAGTCCCACTTGTCCAGGGAGGCGAGGTCCATGGGGGAGAGCTTCCAGCGGCGCACCGGGTCGATCTGGCGGATGGCGAAGCGGGTGCGCTGCTCGTGCGCGGTGACCGAGAACCAGAACTTGGTGAGGGTGGTGCCGGCGTCGGTGATCATCTTCTCCAGCTGCGGCGCCTGCTGCATGAACTGCTCGTAGTCGGGGCCGTTGGTGAAGTTCATGACACGCTCCACGCCGGCGCGGTTGTACCAGGAGCGGTCGAAGAAGACGATCTCGCCGGCGGTGGGGAAGTGGTTGACGTAGCGCTGGAAGTACCACTCGCCGCGCTCGCGCTCGCTGGGCTTGTTGAGCGCCACCACGCGGGCGAAGCGTGGGTTGAGGTGCTCCATGAAGCGCTTGATGGTGCCGCCCTTGCCGGCGGCGTCGCGGCCCTCGAACACGAGGATGTGGCGCGAGCCGGACTTCTGCGTCCAGTTCTGGAACTTGATGAGCTCGACCTGCAGCAGGTACTTCTCGACGTCGTAGTCCTCGCGCGTCATGCGCTCGTCGTACGGGTAGTTCTCCCGCCAGGTCTCGACCGCCTTGCCGCCCGGATCGATGAGGTCGGGGTCCGACCCCTGGTCGTCCCGGACGGTGTAGCCCTCCGCGGAGAGGCGGTCGATGTACTCGCGCAGTTCCATCTGCATGGGTGCAACATAGCCGCAGCACATGACCGTGAGGTGAACGGCCGTGCCCGGGACGCCTACGGTTGCCCCATGCAGCACCCGACGCCCGCCGATCTCCCGGTCCTGGCGGTCCACGCACACCCCGACGACGAGACCCTCGCCACCGGTGTGGCCCTGGCCACCCTGGCCGAGCGGGGCCACCCGGTGCACGTGCTCACCTGCACCCTGGGGGACCACGGCGAGGTGATGGTGCCGGGACTCCAGCACCTGGAGGGCACCGAGGCGCTCGCGCCGCACCGCCGCGGTGAGCTGGCGGCGGCGGCGGAGGCACTGGGCGTGCAGGTGCGGGTGCTGGGCGAGGAGCCGGGTCGGCCCGACCCGGCGGCGGCGCTCTTCCGCGACTCGGGCATGGCCGGCAGCCCCGAGGCCGCCCACCCGCGGGCCCTGGTGAACGCCGACCGGTCCGCGCTGGCGGCGCTGGTCCGCGAGGAGGTCGAGCGCACCGGCGCCCGCATCGTGCTCACCTACGACGAGACCGGGGGCTACGGCCACCCCGACCACGTGGCCGTGCACCGCGCCACCGTGGCCGCCGTGCGCTCCCTGCCGGCCGAGACCCGTCCCGAGCTGTACGCCGCCGTGACCCCACGGTCCTGGGAGGCCGAGGGGCGCCGCTGGGTGGCCGACCACGTGGACCCCGTGGAGCCCACCGGCTCCTTCCGGGGCCGGCCCACCGAGGGCGTCGTCGTGCCCCGCCCGGAGGGACCGGACCCCGAGCACCCCCGCGAGGTCGACGCCTGGGCCAGTGGGGTGCGCCCCGACGAGGACGTCACGCACGAGGTGCACGGCACCCCCTCGAGCCTGGCGGCCGTCTCCGCCGCCCGCCGTGCCCACGCCACCCAGGTGACCGAGCACGACGGGTGGTGGGCCATGACCAACCTCGTGGCACATCGGGCGGCCCCGGCCGAGGGCTACTCGCGGCTCGACCCGGCATCGGGGCGGGTCGTGACCGGCGACAGCGACCTGCGGGCCCCGCTGGCCGGCCCCATGGCCGACCGGGACGCCTTCCGGGCCGCGATGTCCGCGCTGCCCACCGGGGTGACGGTCCTCACCACCCGCTGGGGGTCCGGGGTGCACGCCATGACCGCCAACGCCGTGGTGCCGGTCTCCCTGCACCCGGTGCTGCTGGGGATCCTCGTGGACAACGCGGCGCGCTTCGGCGAGGCCGTGCACGCCTCGGGGGTGTTCGCCGTGAACGTGCTGCCGGCCTCCGCCCGCCGCCACGGGGAGTGGCTGTCCACGCCCGGCCGCCCGGTGGTGGGCCAGCTCGACCGGGTGCCGACCTACTCTGGTCCGATGACCGGACTGCCCCTGCTCACCGAGGCACTCGCCACGGCCGAGTGCCGCGTGGTGCACCACGTCGTGCTGGGTGACCACACGCTCTTCGTCGGCCTCGTGGAGGGTGTGGGCGACGGGCGCGCGGACGGGGTCGACGACACCGACCCGCTGCTCTTCCACCGCGGCCGCATGCGGGGCACCCGGTGACGGCGCCCGCGCCGCGCGGGCAGGGAACCCGCTGGCAGGGCGTGGCCTCCACCGTCTTCCTGCTGGTCGGCCTGCTCGCCGTGGTCTACCTCGCGCTCGTGCTGGTGGTGGGGCGCACCACGCCGCGCCAGCTCGTCGTCGGCGGCACGGACGTGAGCCGCCTGTCGCACGAGCGTGCCCACCGGACCCTGCAGGAGGAGGCCGACCGCCTGGACCGGGAGCCGATGACAGTGGTCGTCGACGGTCGCCCGCACCGCATCGCCGCCTCCGAGCTGGGCCTGGGCCACGACGTGGACGCCAGCCTCGAGGGCACCACGGGACGCACCTGGGACCCGCGCGACCTGTGGGTGCGCGCCACCGGCGAGGTGCACCGCGACTGGGTGGTCACGGTGGACGAGTCCCGCCTGCGGGAGCGGCTGGGGCGGCTCTCCCAGGAGGTGGGCACCCCGGCCCGGGACGCCTCGGTGCGCCTGGAGGGCACCGAGACCGTGGTGACCGAGGCGCGCACCGGCCGGGGGCTCGACGTGCGCGGGACCGCCGAGGCGGTGGGTGACGCCTGGCCCGCCACGCGCCGGGTGGACGCGCGGATCCGGGAGCAGCGGCCTGCCGTGACCACGCGGCAGGTGCGGGAGTTCGCCGACCGCGTGCTCGGCCCGGCCCTGTCCGGCCCGGTGACCCTCGTGGCCACCCCGGACGCGGCCGAGCCGTCGCCCGACCCGACGGCCTCGCCCTCGGGCGACGCCCCGCAGGAGGACGCCCCGCCCCACGAGCAGCCGGTCGTGCTCTCGCGCGAGGTCCTCGCCTCGATGCTGTCCGTCGGCGGGGAGGGCGGACGCCCCTCCCTGGAGGTCGACGCCTCGCGCTGGGTGGAGGAACTCGACGCGGGCCACCCGCTGGCCGACCGGCCGGCCCGCGACGCCCGGCTGGTGACCGCGGGGGAGGGTGCCCGGGTGGAGCCGGGGCGCGCCGGGCGCCAGGTCTCCGTGGGCGACGTGGAGAAGGCGGTCCGCGACGCCGTGCGGGCCCAGGAGCGCCGTGCCCCGGTCGGCGTGCACGTGGTGCAGCCGGCCAAGGACGGCCAGGGCTGGCGGACCGACCGCATGGGCACCTTCACCACCCGGTTGCCCGGCGGGCAGGAGAACGCGGCCCGGACCCACAACATCCGCACGCTGGCCCGGCAGCTGGACGGCACCGTCGTGGCGGCCGGCGACCAGTTCAGCCTGGTGCGGGTGATGGGGGAGCCCACCGAGGAGAAGGGCTACCGCGAGGCGCACGTCATCAGCGACGGGACGCTCTCCAACGCCGTCGGCGGCGGGCTCTCGCAGGTCTCCACCGCCGTCTACAACGTGGCCTTCGAGGCCGGGGTGCAGTTGGACGAGCACAAGCCCCACAGCTACTACATCGCCCGCTACCCCGAGGGGCGCGAGGCCACCCTGTGGTACCCCTCCATCGACAACCGGTGGACCAACGACACCCCGGCCCCGGTGCTGCTGCGGACCCGGGTGGAGGGGCAGGACCTGACCCTCACCCTGTACGGCGTGAGGCAGTACGACGTGGAGTCGACCACCCGGGAGCGCCAGCACGTGGTGGAGCCCCGGAAGTACTGGAGCAACAGCTCCACCTGCATCAGCCAGCACGGGGTGAAGGGCTTCGACGTCACCGTGGAGCGCCGCCTGGAGCCGGTGCAGGGCTTCGACGGCCCGGCGCGCACCGAGACGGTGGACACGCACTACGAGCCCAGTGACGAGGTGTGGTGCACCAACCCGGCCTCGCCCGAGTTCTCCGGGTCCACCGTGCCGCCCTCGTGGGACTACCGCCCCTTCTCGGAGCGGAAGGCCGACAAGGCGCAGGACGCCCGGGACCGGGCCGAGCGCGAGGCACGGGCCGACCAGCAGGCCGAACAGGAGGCCGCAGAGCAGGACGGGCGCCCCGAGGGTGGGGCGTCGCCGAGCCCGTCGTCCTCGCCCTCCGGGGAGCCGGGGGCAGGGCCCTCGCCGTCCGCCGGCTGAGTGGCGTGGGCCCCCGTGGGCGGTGGGCCGGTGCGAGTGCACTTAGGATGAAGGGCCGGAGGTGGCCTGCGTGCCCGCCGTGCCGAGCTGCCAGGAGGAAGAAAGCGTGACCTACGTCATCGCCCTGCCGTGTGTCGACGTCAAGGACAAGGCCTGCATCGACGAGTGCCCCGTCGACTGCATCTACGAGGGGGAGCGGTCGCTCTACATCCACCCCGACGAGTGCGTGGACTGTGGTGCGTGCGAGCCGGTCTGCCCTGTGGAGGCCATCTACTACGAGGACGACCTGCCCGACGAGTGGGCCGACTACTACAAGGCGAACGTCGAGTTCTTCGACGACCTCGGTGCCCCCGGAGGCGCTGCCAAGATGGGCGTGATCCCCAAGGACCACCCGGTGGTCTCCGCCCTGCCGCCCCAGGGCGACCACTGACCTGACGCGACGGGCGCCGCTGCGCGGTGCCCCCCGTTCTGACTGCTGGCCACAGGCCGGCCCGCCGAGAGGAAGACCATGACCGCCGACAAGGCACCCGCCACCTTCACCCACGAGGGCACGACCCTGGAGTTCCCCTTCGTCGAGTCCGTCGAGGGCGACAACGGCTACGACATCTCCGCCCTGCGCAAGGAGACCGGCAACGTCACGCTCGACGTGGGCTTCGTGAACACCGCCTCCTGCTCGTCGGCCATCACCTTCATCGACGGCGACGAGGGCATCCTGCGCTACCGCGGGTACCCCATCGAGCAGCTGGCCGAGAAGTCCGAGTTCATGGAGGTCGCCAAGCTGCTCATGGACGGCGAGCTGCCGTCCGCCGAGGAGCTGGACACCTTCCGCCGCGACGTGCGCGCCAAGGCGGTCATGCCCGAGGGCATGAAGGACTTCTTCCACTCCTTCCCCACCGACGCCCACCCGATGCCGGTGCTCTCCTCGGCCATCTCGGCGCTGTGCACCTACGACACCGAGAACCTGGACCCCTTCGACCCCGAGCAGCTGGAGAACGCCGCCCGCCGCCTCATGGGCCAGGTGCCGGTGCTGGCCGCCAACGCCTACCGCAACCGTCAGGGCCTCGGCCCGATGCAGGCCGACACCGACCTGACGGTGGTGGAGAACTTCCTCCGCATGACCTTCGCGGACGCCGACGGCAACTACGAGCTCGACGAGCGCATGGTCCGTGCGCTGGACATGCTCTTCGTGCTGCACGCCGACCACGAGCAGAACTGCTCCACCTCCACGGTGCGCCTGGTGGGCTCGGCCAACACCAACCTCTACGGCTCGGTCTCCGCCGGCGTGCAGGCCCTGTGGGGCCCGCTGCACGGTGGCGCCAACCAGGCCGTGCTGGAGATGCTCGAGGGCATCCAGAAGTCCGAGGGCGGCGTGGACGAGTTCGTCCGCAAGGTCAAGAACAAGGAGGACGGGGTCAAGCTCATGGGCTTCGGCCACCGTGTCTACAAGAACTACGACCCGCGCGCGGCCATCGTCAAGAAGACCGCCGACGAGGTGCTGGAGCACCTGGGAGCCGGCGACGAGCAGCTCGAGATCGCCATGCAGCTGGAGAAGGTCGCTCTCGAGGACGAGTACTTCGTGCAGCGCAAGCTGTACCCGAACGTGGACTTCTACACCGGCCTCATCTACCAGGCCATGGGCTTCCCGACCGACATGTTCACGGTGCTCTTCGCCATCGGGCGCCTGCCGGGCTGGATCGCCCAGTACCGCGAGATGATCAACGACCCGCACACCAAGATCGGCCGTCCGCGCCAGATCTACACCGGGTCCGCGCAGCGCGACTACCCGACCGCCTGACGCGCGACGCACCGCGCACCACGAGCACGCCCCCGGCCGCGCGGCCGGGGGCGTGCTGCGTCCCGGGGCGGTGGCAGGTCGTCGGGAGGTCGTCGGTGCCGATGGTTACGGTGGCCCGGTGACCACATCGCGGAAGTCCAGCTACTACAAGGGTCCGGTACGCCTGCGGGGCCGGCGCGTGCCGTCGGAGACCACTGACGAGCGCCTGCTGCGCAACGACGGCCTGGGGGCCTTCGTGCACACCGACCCGTGGCGCGTCATGCGCATCCAGGCCGAGTTCGTGGAGGGCTTCGGGGCGCTGGCCGAGCTCGGCCCGGCCGTGAGCGTCTTCGGCTCCGCGCGGGCCACACCCGACTCGCCGGCCTACGCCTTCGGGCTGGAGGTGGGGCGCCTGCTCGTGGAGGCCGGGTTCGCCGTCATCACCGGGGGCGGGCCGGGCACCATGGAGGCCGCCAACCGGGGCGCGGCCGAGGCCGAGGGTGACAGCGTGGGCCTGGGCATCGAGCTGCCCTTCGAGACCGGGCTCAACGAGTACGTCGACCTGGGCGTGAACTTCCGCTACTTCTTCGTGCGCAAGACGATGTTCGTCAAGTACGCCAGCGGCTTCATCGTGCTGCCGGGCGGCTTCGGCACGCTCGACGAGCTCTTCGAGGCGCTCACCCTGGTGCAGACCGGCAAGGTGACCCACTTCCCGATCGTGCTCATCGGGGTGGACTTCTGGCAGCCGCTGCTGGACTGGATCCGCGACGTCCTCGTGGAGCGCGGCATGGTCTCCCCGCAGGACACCGACCTGCTGTACCTCACCGACGACCCGGCCGACGCGGTCCGCCACGTGGTGCAGCACCCCGGGGCCGCCCGCCGGGGACGTCCCGCGGAGTGAGGCCGGCGGCGCCCGCGGCGTGCCATGATCTGCGCCATGGAGGTCGTCGTCATCGTCCTGCTCGTCTGCGTCGTGGCCTGGGTGGCCGCGCTGGCCGTCGGGCGCCTGCCCGCGGGGGAGGGGGCCCTCTCCCCGGAGCTGCCGGCCGACGCCGCCGTGCACCTGCCGGACGGCCCGCTGCACGCCCAGGACGTGGAGGGCCTGCGGCTGCCGGTGGCCCTGCGGGGCTACCGCATGGCCGAGGTCGATGACGCCCTGCGCCGCATGGCCGAGGAGCTGGAGGCGCGCGACCGGGCGCTCGAGGCGGCGCGCCGCACGCCCCCGACCGCGTGAAGCGGCCCACACCGTGGCAAGGTGTCCCTGCCTCCACCCTCGTCGCACACCGGGTGGGGCCTGGAGCAGAGAGGAACACCCGTGAAGTCGTTTGAGGTGGAGCGCTTCGCGAGCGCGCCGGTGGAGGCGGTCTGGCCGCTGCTCACCGAGTTCGCGCCCCGCAGCGCCTACAGCCCCTACAAGGTGACCACCACCGCGCCGGGCCCGGTGGGGATCGGCTGGGCGTTCGAGGCGCGCACGCCCGTGGGGCTGGGCTCGGCCCGGGACGAGTTCAAGGTGACGCGCTGGACGCCGCCGGCCGGGGGCCCCGCCGCGTTCTCGCTGCGCCGGGTGGGTTCCCGGGTGGCCGGCTGGTGCGACGTGACGATGACCCCGCACCCGCGGGGGTGCCGCATCTCGTGGCGCGAGTCCGTGCGCCCCTCGGGTATGGGGGGCGACGGCGCGGCCGAGCGCGCGGTGAACAAGGCGGTCAAGCGCGCCATCGAGGCCGCGGAGGCGTCCTCCCGCCGGGCCTGAGCCGAGGCGCCGGACACGCACGCAGGAGGGCCCGCCCCGTGGAGCGGGCCCTCCTGCGTGCCCGGGGCGGTGCGGGGGTCACTCGCCGGCGAAGACGGGCCTCTCCTTGGCCAGGAAGGCCTCCACCGCGGCCCGGTGGTCGCGGCTGCTGCCGGTGCGGCGCATCTGCTCGGCCTCGAAGGCCAGCGCGCCGGGCAGGTCCGTGCCCTGGGCGGTGCGCAGCGAGGCCTTGATGGCGGCGTAGGCCACGGTCGGCCCCTGGGCCAGGCGCCCCGCCAGCTCGGCCACGGTGGCGTCCAACTCCGCCGCCGGCACCACGGTGCCCACGAGCCCCATCGCGAGGGCCTCCTGGGCGGACACACGGCCCCCCATGAGGAGCAGCTCGGCGGCCCGCTGCGGCCCCACCAGGCGGGGCAGGTGCCAGCTGGTGCCGGAGTCGCAGGAGAGCCCGATGCCGGCGAAGGCGAAGGTGACCTGGGCCTCGGCGGCCATCACGCGCACGTCGCAGGCCATGGCGAACGCCGCGCCGGCCCCGGCGCACGCCCCGTTGATGCGGGCGACGACGGGCTTGGGCATCTCGGCCAGCGCGGTGACGATGGGGTTGTAGTGCTGCGGCACCGTGTCCCAGGCGGTGCCGTCCTCGAGCAGCCCGATGTGCTCCTTGAGGTCCTGCCCCACGCAGAAGGCGCGGTCACCGGCGCCGGTGAGCACCACGACGCGCGCGGCGGGGTCCTCGGCCACCTCGCGCAGGGTGGAGAGCAGGGCCTCCTTGGTGGCCACGTCGAGGGCGTTCATCGCCTCGGGGCGGTTGAGGGTCACGGTGGCCACGCCGTCGGTGAGGTCGAGCAGGACGGGGCGGGGGTTGTCGTTCACGGTGTGCTCCTGTCGGGTCGGCTGCCCGTAGCCTGCCACCCGGCCGGCACCCGTGGGGAGGTGGTGCGAGTGTTGCGATGCGGTGACGATCCGCCCGTCGGGCCCCCTCTCGCGCCGAGCAGTGCCGCCGATGGGCGATAATGGTCGCTGCGACCAGCGGACCTGCACGAGCAGGCCCACCCTGTGCCGGGCCCGGTCCGCGCGTCCGGCACGACGACGAAAGGTAGAGGCATGGCTGCCATGAAGCCCCGCACCGGTGACGGCCCCCTGGAGATGACCAAGGAGGGCCGCGGCATCGTCCTGCGCATGCCCCTGGAGGGCGGTGGCCGTCTCGTGGTCGAGATGACGCCCGACGAGGCCAAGGAGCTGGGCGCGGTCATCAATGACTGCGTCGGCGCCTGACCTGCGCGCCCCCCACCCGGTGGGCCCTCTCCCGATGCGGGGGAGGGCCCACCGGCGTCTGCGGCCGCATAGTGTGGCCCCATGAACCGTGAGCAGGTCGCGCTGGCCGCGTACGCCGCCCGCTGGCCCGCCGAGCCGGTGGGCGCCGCCGACGCCGCGGACGTGGCGCGCACCCAGGCGGGTGGTGGGGACGTGGCCGCCGAGGGGGCCGTGCTGCGCCTCGTGGCGCGCACCGCCGCGGCGCGCTCCGCGGTGACCGCCACCACGATGGGCGGCGCGCTGCCGCTGTGGATCCTCCAGGGCATGCCCACCGACGGGGCGCTCACCTGCATCGACGACGAGCCCCGCGCCGCGCTCACCCGCCGTGCCACCACCACGGCCGGGGTGCCCCAGCACCGCTGGCGGATCATGCCCGGGCGTCCCGGCGAGGTGATGACGCGCCTGCGCGACGCCGCGTACGACCTCGTGGTGGTGGACGCCCCCGCGCCCGACCTGGCCGACCAGGTGGAGCAGGCGCGCCGCGTCGTGCGGCCCGGGGGGCTCCTGGCGATGGTGGGTGCCGGCCTCGGCGGCCGCCTGGCTGACCCCGTGGACCGGGACCCGGGCACGCTGCTGGTGCGCCACGTGCTGGAGGAGTGGCGCGAGCGGGACTCCGACGCCCTGCTGCTGCCGGTGGGGGCGGGGGTGGCGCTGGCTGTGGCCCCGTGACGGCGGGCTGGCACACTGTCCCCTGGCCACCCGCCGGGCGGGACGGCCACCGGGGGCCCGACGGGGCCCGTGACGCACGGACGACGACAGGAGCAGGATCGTGAACATCTTCGGGATGTCCCAGTGGGAGCTCCTGCTGATCATGGTCGCGGTCCTGGTCATCATCGGTCCCGACCGCCTGCCGGCCGCCATGGACAACCTCCGCCGCTGGGTCCGCCAGGCCCGCGACATGGCCAACCAGGCCAAGGGCGACCTGCGCGAGCAGGTGGGCGACGACGTGGACCTCGACTGGCGCAAGTGGGACCCCCGCCAGTACAACCCGCGCCGCATCGTCCGCGAGGCGCTCATGGAGGACTACCAGCCCCTGGTCGACGAGCTGAACCCGCTCAAGGACCCGACCTCCACGCCGGCCGGCGAGACCACCGGGGTGGCCAGCTCCACCGGTGCCGTCGAGCAGCGCGGTGGAGCTCCCACGCCCCGCTGGGGCAACCCGCACACCTACGACCCGCTGGTGCCCACCCCCTTCGACCCCGACGCCACCTGAGGCGCCGCCCGGCCGCGCACCGCGGGGTGGCCACGCGCAGAGGGCCCGGGACGCACGCAGCGTCCCGGGCCCTCTGACGTGGTCGGGGTCAGACCGGACTGATGCCCAGCTTGCGCCCCGAGAGGCCCCGCGCACGCTGCGCCAGGCCGGAGGCGATGTCGTTGAGCGCGGCGCCGGCGGGGCTGTCCGGGGCCGCCAGGACCACCGGGGTGCCGGCGTCGCCGCCCTCGCGCAGTCGCGTGTCCAGCGGCACCTGGCCCAGCAGCGGCACCTCGCCGCCGATGGTGCGGCCCAGGGACTCGGCCACGGTGCGGCCGCCGCCGGAGCCGAACAGCTCCTGGCGCGTGCCGTCGGGCATCTCGAGCCAGGACATGTTCTCGATGACGCCGGCCACGCGCTGCTTGGTCTGCAGGGCGATGGCGCCGGCGCGCTCGGCCACCTCGGCGGCGGCCTGCTGCGGGGTGGTCACCACGAGCAGCTCCGAGCCCGGCAGCATCTGGGCCACGGAGATCGCGATGTCACCGGTGCCCGGCGGCAGGTCGAGCAGGAGCACGTCGAGGTCGCCCCAGAACACGTCGGAGAGGAACTGCTGCAGCGCGCGGTGCAGCATCGGGCCGCGCCAGACCACCGGCTGGTTGCCGGGCACGAACATGCCGATGGAGATGACCTTCACGTCGTGCGCCACCGGGGGCATGATCATCTCGTCCACCTGGGTGGGCTGGCGCTCCACGCCGAGCATGCGGGGCACGGAGAAGCCGTAGATGTCGGCGTCCACCACGCCCACCTTGAGGCCCTGGGTGGCCATCGAGGCGGCGAGGTTGACCGTGACCGAGGACTTGCCGACGCCGCCCTTGCCGGAGGCCACGGCGTAGACGCGGGTCATGTTGTCCGGGCGCTGGAAGGGGATCTCGCGCTCGGCCTGGCCGCCGCGCAGGCCCTGCTTGAGGGCGGCCCGCTGCTCGTCGTTCATGACGCCCATCTCCACGTCCACGGCGGTGACGCCCTCCACGCCGCCGACGGCCTCCTTGACGTCCTTCTCGATGGTGGACTTCAGCGGGCAGCCGGCCACGGTGAGCAGCACGCGCACGAGCACGCGGCCCGGGTCGTCCTTCGCGGTGAGGACCTCCTCGACCATCCCGAGCTCGGTGATGGGGCGGCGGATCTCCGGGTCCTGGACCGTGCTCAGGGCATGCTGGATGGCAGTGGGATCAGGGGTGGGCATGTCCTCCATCGTACGTGCGGTGCCTCGTGGCCCCCGCACGCGAGGGGGAGCGCCCGTCGTCCGGCTCGTCGCGCGGGTCGGGCTGCTCGCCCTGCTCCCGGTCGTGCTGCCGCTCGTCGAGCTCCTCGAGGAGGTCCTCCAGCAGGTCGCGCAGCTCGGAGCGGACGAAGTCGCGGCTGGCCATCTCGCCCACGGTGAGGCGCAGCGAGGCCACCTCGCGGGTGATGTACTCGGTGTCGGCCAGGTTGCGCTCGTCGCGGGCGCGGTCCTGCTCGATGCTCACGCGGTCGCGGTCGTCCTGCCGGTTCTGGGCCAGCAGGATGAGCGGCGCGGCGTAGGAGGCCTGCAGCGACAGGATCAGGGTGAGCAGCGTGTAGTTGAGCTCGCGCGGGTCGAACTGCGCGCTGACCGGCATGAAGGTGTTCCACGCCAGCCACGCCCCCACGAAGAGCGTCATGTACAGCAGGAACTGCGGCGTGCCCATGAAGCGCGCGAACGCCTCGCTGGCCCGGCCGAAGGCCTCGGAGTCCATGCCCACGCGCGGCAGGCGCCGGCGCTGGGAGGTCTGCGGGGTGGACAGTCCGCCGGAGGACTCCAGCCGGTCGACGGTCTTCAGCGTGCCGGTCTTGGCCGCGGCCGTCCGGGGGCGGGTGGTGCTCCCCTCACCGGCGGCCTGACGGCGCGCCCGGCGCTCGCGCAGCTCGCGCAGGCGGCTCGCGCGCTCCTCACGGTCCATGTCAGCGGCCACGGGTCACCTCCTGCTCCTCGACCTCGTCCAGGGCGGCCGAGACGTCGGGGGCCTCGGTGTCGCGGTCCTCGCGCCAGTCGTCCGGGAGGATGTGGTCGAGCACGTCGTCCACCGTGACGGCGCCCAGCAGGCGCCGGTCCTCGTCCACCACCGGCAGCGAGATCATGTTGTAGTTCGCCATCGTGCGGGTGACCTCGCCGAGGCTGGCGTCAACGTGCAGCGGGTCGATGTCGCTGTCGACGATGGCGCCGATCGCCTCGTGCGGGGGTTCGCGCAGCATCCGCTGCAGGTGCACCACGCCCAGCAGCTTGCCGGTGGGCACCTCCAAGGGGGCGCGGCAGACGAAGACCATGGCGGCCAGCGCCGGGTGCAGCTCGGAGCGTCGCACGGTGGCCAGGGCCTCGGCGATGGAGCTGTCGGCGCCCAGCACCACCGGCTCGGTGGTCATCATGCCGCCGGCGGTGTCCTCGTCGTAGGTGAGCAGCGTGCGCAGCGGCTCGGCCTCCTCGGGCTCCATGGCGCCCAGCAGGATGGCGGCGGTGCCCTCGGGCAGCTCGCCGAGCAGGTCGGCGGCGTCGTCGGGCTGCATGGCCTCGAGCACGTCGGCGGCGCGGTCGGTGGCCAGGTCGGCCACGATGGCGACGCGGTCCTCCTCGGGCAGCTCCTCCAGCACGTCGGCGAGCTTCTCGTCGGGCAGGGCCTCGGCCACCTCGCGGCGCCGCTTGGGGGTGAGCTCCTGCAGGGCGTCGGCCACGTCGGCGGGCTTGAGGTCGTCGAAGCTCTCCACCAGGCGGTCGGCGCCCTGGGCGGCGTCCTCGGTGTGCAGGCCGCTCACGGCGTCCACGTCCACCACGAGGGTCTCGCCGCGGCGGCGCAGGCTGAGGCGGTGGCGGCGCGAGGGCGGCGGGGTCTTGCGCACGAACACCTTGGTGACGTGCCAGTCGCGGTTGCGCTGCTGGTTGATGCCGATGTCCTCGACCGTGGCCTCGAAGCGCTCGTCGTCGTCGGCCACCACGACCCGCCGGTCGAACAGCTCGGCCTGCACGAGCACCTCGCGCGGCCGGCGCTCGAAGCGGCGGATATTGAGCAGGCCGGTGGTGATGACCTGTCCGGCGTCGATGCTGGTGACGCGCGTCATCGGGAGGAAGACGCGCCGGCGGCCGGCCACCTCCACGACCACGCCGATGACGCGGGTGAGCCGGCGCTGGCTGGAGTGCTGCACGACGACGTCGCGGACCTGACCGACCCGGTCTCCGAGGGGGTCGAAGACGCCGAGGCCGATGAGGCGGGAGACGAAGACGCGGGGTGCACTCACGGGCACAGGGTAGAGGGTGGGGGCCGTGGGCCGAGGCCCGGCGAGAGGGCGCCCAGCGGCCTCCCAGCGAACCCCCAGCCCGAGGCGTCACACTGTGGGCATGACCACACCGACTGGAATGCGCGGTCCCGGGGCACTGGGTGCCGGCCGCTCGCTGCTCGAGCTCTCCGACCCCCGGTCGGTGGCCACCTACTCCGACTACG
The DNA here is from genome assembly GCF_042433515.1 of Kytococcus schroeteri. Lineage (NCBI taxonomy): Bacteria > Bacillati > Actinomycetota > Actinomycetes > Micrococcales > Kytococcaceae > Kytococcus > Kytococcus schroeteri. Next base: position 36,286 of record NZ_JBHLVH010000013.1, read on the forward strand.
CCGAGGCGCAGGGCGCCGTGGACCACCTCAGCGACGAGGGCTTCCCGGTGGACCAGCTGGCCATCGTGGGCACCGACCTCAAGCAGGTGGAGCGCGTGACGGGTCGACTCACCTGGGGGCGTGTGCTCGCCGGCGGCCTGCTCAGCGGCCTGTGGCTGGGCGCCTTCGTGGGCCTGGTGATGTCGCTGCTCACCGAGGACCCGATCCTGGCGGTCATGGTCACCACGCTGGGAGCCGGCGCCGCCTTCGGCCTGGTGTGGGCCGCTATCGGCTACGCGATGACGCAGGGCCGCCGCGACTTCACCTCGGTGACCGCGGTGGTGGCCACGAGCTACGAGGTGCTCGCCGAGGCGCCGCAGGTGGCCGCGGCGCGCGAGATGCTCGGCCTGGGCGCCCCGGCGCCGGTGCACACCGGTCCGCTGCGCACCTACGGCGAGGCGGTGGACGCCGCCCGCGCCGAGCAGGCCGGCCGGGCCCGGCCGGATGACGGTTCCCACCGCACCGCAACGGGGGAGCAGGGCCCCCTGGCGTGACGTCCCGTCCCGCCCCGCCCCGGCTCGCCCCCCTGGTGGAGCCGGGGCCGGACCTGTCGCGGGCCGAGTTGGAGCGCTGGGCCCGCCACGTGCTGCTGCCGGACCTGGGCCCGGTGGGGCAACGCCGGCTGCGCGCGGCCCGCGTGGCCGTGGTGGGTGCCGGAGGGCTGGGCTGCCCGGTGCTGCAATACCTCGTGGCCGCCGGGGTGGGGCACGTGACGCTCTACGACGACGACCTCGTGGAGACCAGCAACCTGCAGCGCCAGGTGCTCCACGGCACCGATGACGTGGGGCGCCCCAAGGTGGACAGCGCCCTGGACGCCCTGCGGCGCATGGGCGGTGTCACCACCCTGGCCGGGGTGCGCGAGCGCCTGGAGCCGGGCAACGCCGCCGCGCTGCTGGCGGGGCACGACCTGGTGGTGGACGGCACGGACAACTTCCCCACGCGCTACACCCTCGACGCCGCGTGCCGCGAGCTGGGCGTACCGCACGTGTGGGCGGCGCTCATGGCCACCCGGGCGCAGGTGAGCACCTTCTGGGCCGCGCCCCGCACGATGGGGGAGGTGCCGGTGGGCGGTGTGACCCTGCGCGACCTCTTCCCGAGCCCGCCGGACCCCACCACCGTGCCGGCGTGCGGGGACGCCGGCATCGTGGGGGCGCTGTGCGGTGTGGTCGGCTCGACGATGGCGCTCGAGGTGGTGAAGCTCGTGACCGGCACCGGGGAGCCGTTGCTGGGGCGGGTGCTCTTCGTGGACGCCGCGACGATGCGGACGCACGAGATCCCCGTGGCCGGGGGCGGTGCGGCGGACGGGGCGACGGGCGCCGCGGACCAGCCGGGGCCGGACCGGGCGCGCGAGTGGCCGCTGGTCTCGCCCGCGGTGCTGGCCGACCGGTTGGCCGGGGACGCCCCGCCGCTGGTGGTGGACGTGCGCGCGGTCGGGGAGCTGGCCTTCGGGCAGGTGCCCGGGGCCGTGCACCTGGCCCTGAGCGATCTCGCCGACGACCCCGTTCCCGCCGTGGAGCGCCTGCGGGCCGCCGGGGCGGGGGAGCGGCCGGTGGTGCTGGTCTGCAAGGGTGGAGTGCGGGCCCGCGCCGCGGCGCGCCACCTGGCCGAGCACGGCGTCGAGGAGCTGGCGGTGCTCGACGGTGGCATGATCGCGTGGTCCCGCGAGGTGGACCCCGACCTGCCGCGCTACTGACCGCCGTGAACGACCCGATGGGAGCCGAGTGACCACCACCCGCCGCGAGGTGCTGACCGTGGAGGAGTACCGCGCCGAGGTGCTCGCCCTGCTTCCCGGACCCACCGGCCCCGAGGAGGTGGCGGTCCCGGACGCTGCCGGGCGGGTGCTGGCCGAGCCGGCCCGGGCGGCGGGGGCCGTGCCACCGCTCGCCAACTCGGCCATGGACGGCATCGCCGTGCGCGGCGCCGACCTGGGGCCGCTGCTCGGTGCCGGACAGGGCGAGGACGGCGCCGGCGTGGTGCTCGTGGTGGTGGGCGAGGTGCCCGCGGGGTGCCCGGACGACCCCGCGGTGGGGCCCGGTGAGTGCGTGCGGATCATGACCGGGGCGCCGGTGCCCACCGACACCGACACCGTGGTGCCGGTGGAGCAGCTGGAGCGTGTGTCCGGGCCCACCGAGCGGGTGCGCGTGGTGTCCGCGCCCCGCGGTGGGGTCGGTGCGCACGTGCGCCACGCCGGTGAGGACCTGGCCGCCGGCGACGAGGTGTTGCCCGCGGGCACGCTGCTGACCCCCGGGGCGCTGGGTGCCCTGGCCGGGGCCGGGGTGGCCACCGTGTGCGTGCGCCGCCGCCCGGTGGTGGGCGTGGTGGCCACCGGTGACGAGCTGGTGCCCGCTGGTCGACCGCTGGGCCGGGGGCAGGTGCACGAGAGCAACGCCGTGCACCTGGCGGCGCTCGCTGCGGGAGCAGGCGCCGAGGTGGTGACCGGCCCGGTGGTGCCCGACGACGCCGAGTCCTTCGCCGCCCGCCTCGACGAGCTGGCCACCCGGTGCGACCTGCTGCTGCTGAGCGGCGGGGTGAGCGTGGGCGACCACGACGTCACCCGCATCGTGCTGGGGGACGGGTCCGCGCAGGCCGGGGCGCGTGGGGTGGCCGGGCGCTTCGTGCACGTGCGCATGCAGCCGGGCAAGCCGCAGGGCCACGCCGTCTGGGCCGGCACGCCGCTGGTGGCCGTGCCGGGAAACCCGCTCTCCGCGGCGGTGTCCTTCGAGATGTTCGTGCGCCCCGCGGTGCGTGTGCTGCTGGGCCTGCCGGACCCGGTGCCGCAGGTGGCGGTGGCCGGGGCCGACTGGGACTGCCCGCCCGGGCGCCGCCAGGTGCTGCCGGTGGTGACCTCCACCGACGCCACCGGCCGCCGGGTGGCCGTGCCCGCCCACCGGCGCGGTTCGGCATCGCACATGGTGACCGCCCTGGCTCTGGCCGACGCCGTGGTGGAGGTGCCCGAGGACACCACCCACGTGACCGCCGGCGACCTGCTGACCCTGAGGAGCATCCGATGACCGAGCCCCGCTTCACCCACCTCGACGCCGCCGGGCAGGCCCGGATGGTGGACGTGACCGCCAAGGAGCCCACCGTCCGCGCCGCCACCGCCCGCGGCAGGGTGGTCTGCGCGCCGGAGGTGGTGTCGATGCTGCGCGACGGCACGGTGCCCAAGGGCGACGTGCTGGCGGTGGCCCGCATCGCCGGCATCGCCGCGGCCAAGCGCACCCCGGACCTGCTGCCGCTGGCCCACGTCATCGGCGTGCACGGCGTGGTGGTGGACCTGCAGCTCGTGGACGACGGCGTGGAGGTGGAGGCCACCGTGCGCACCGCCGACCGCACCGGGGTGGAGATGGAGGCGCTCACCAGCGTGAGCGTGGCCGCGCTGTCGGTGATCGACATGGTCAAGGGCACCGACCGCTCGGCCCACCTGGCGGACGTGCGCCTGGTGCGCAAGGAGGGTGGCCGCAGCGGCACCTGGGTGCGCGAGGAGCAGGCGTGAGCCCGGCGACACGCGCGCCGCGCGCCACCCCCGCGGAGGCGCCTGCGCAGCCGCTGGGCGGACTCGTGCACGACGCCGTAGTGCTGGCCGGCGGCGCGGGCGAGCGGCTCGGCGGGGTCTCCAAGGCCGACGTGGACCTGGCCGGCGAGCGCCTGCTCGACCGCGTGCTCACGGCCACCACCGGTGCCACTCGCACCGTGGTGGTGGGTGACGTGGACGTGCCCGAGGGGGTGCTGCGCACGGTGGAGGAGCCGCCGCGCTCGGGGCCCGCCGCCGGCATCGTGGCGGGGTTGCACGCACTGGCCGCTGCCGGGGACCCCGCCCCGTGGGTGCTGGTGCTGGCCACCGACGCGCCCGGCCTGGCCCGGGTGGTGCCGCTGCTGCTGCAGGCCGCCGGGGTGGCCGAGGTGCTGGCCGACGTGGACGGTGGCGGGCTCGGCGGGGCCGACGGCTTCGCGCCGGTGGACGCCGGCGGGCACCGGCAGTGGCTGGCCGCGCTCTACCGGCGCGAAGCGCTGCTGCGCGCCGCCGAGGCGCTGGGCGACCCGACCGACCGCTCGGTGCGGCAGCTGGTGGGGGAGCTCGACCTGCACCCGGTGGACCTGCCCGACGAGCGCGACGTCGAGGACGTGGACACCTGGGAGGACCACGCGCGCTGGACGGCGCGCCTCACACCCGGAGGAGACGCATGAGCGACCGCCGATCGCACGACCTGGCCGAGGACCCCGACCGGTGGGACGCCTGGGCCGCCCGCGCCGCCGACGGGCTCGGGCTGCCGCCCGGGCACGTGGACGTGCCGACCCTGCACCGCATCGCCACCGTGGTGGCCCGCAGGGTGGAGCGCCCGCTGGTGCCGGTGACCACCTACCTGGTGGGGCGCGCACTGGAGCACGACCCGGCCCTGACGCTCGAGGAGGCCACGGCTCGCATCGAGCGGCTGGCCCAGGAGGGGCCGCTCACCGAGGTGACCCGGGACGGTGCACGGTGACGGCCCGGGTGCGCTGGTTCGCAGCCGCCGGGGAGGCCGCCGGTTGCGCCGAGGGCGAGTACGCCGGCGCCACGCTGGGTGAGCTGCTGGCCGATGCGACCGCCCGCCACGGGGAGCGCCTGGGGCGCGTGGTGGGCCGGTGCGCGGTGCTCGTGGACGGGATGCGGGTCGACGACCCCTCGACCCCCGTGCGTGAGGGCGCGTTGGTTGACGTGCTGCCGCCCTTCGCCGGCGGCTGACCGGGGCCGTCCGCTCAGGCCACCGAGAGCACGAGGGCCTCGAGCTCCTCGGGGTTCAGACGGATCTGCAGGGTCTGCGAGCGGTTGTGACCGCGCGTCACGCGGTGGCCGGGGGCCGAGCGAGGTGGGCGCCGAGTGCCCCGGCCACCTCTGGCGCTGGGAGCTCGCCGAGCGGGGCTGACCCCCCGGCTCGAACCCGTCCGGCTGCTCAGCCGCCGATGGCGCTCATCGGCCGCGGCGGTTGCAGGAAACCCGGGTCGTCGATCCCGTGCCCCGGCTGCTTGCCGAGCGTCGCCTCGCGGAAGAGCGCGGCCAGCTCCTCGGAGGTGGCGCCGTCGCGCAACGGTCCGCGCAGGTCGGTCTCCGAGCGGGCGAAGAGGCACGAGCGCAGCTGCCCGTCGGCCGTGAGGCGCAGACGGTCGCAGGCCCCGCAGAAGGGGGCGGTCACCGAGGCGATGACGCCCACGGTGGCCGGCCCGCCGTCCACGAGGAAACGCTCGGCCGGGGCCGCGCCGCGGCCGGGCAGCTCCGTGAGCTCGAAGCGCTCGGACAGCGCGGCCACCACCTCCTCGCGGGTCACCATGCCCTCGCGGGTCCACGTGTGCCCGGCGTCCAGCGGCATCTGCTCGATGAAGCGGAGCTCCACCCCGCGCTCGACCGCCCAGGCGAGCAGGTCGGCGGCCTCGTGGTCGTTCTGGTCGCGCATGAGCACGGTGTTGACCTTCACCGGTCGCAGGTCGGCCGCCAGCGCGGCGTCGATGCCGGCCAGCACGTCGGCGTGCCGGTCGCGGCGCGTCATCCGGTGGAAGAGCGCCGGGTCCAGGGTGTCGAGGCTGACGTTGACCCGCGCCAGCCCGGCCTCGGCCAGGGCGGGGGCCACCTTGTCCAGCCCGATGCCGTTGGTGGTGAGTGAGAGCTCCACCGGCCCGTCCTCGCCCTCGAGGGTGGCCAGGTCGCCCACGAGCTCGGTGAGGTCGCGGCGCAGCAGCGGCTCCCCGCCGGTGAGGCGGATCTCGGTGATGCCGCACTCCACGGCCACTGCCGCCACGGCGCGGATCTCCTCGCGCGTCAGCAGCTCGTCCTTGGGCAGCCAGGGCACGCCCTCGGCGGGCAGGCAGTAGGTGCAGCGCAGGTTGCACTTGTCGATGAGGGAGATGCGCAGGTCGGTGTGCACCCGGCCGAAGCGGTCCACGAGCCCGGTCACGAGGACCCCTCCGCGGCGCCGGCCCGCGAGCCCTCGGTCGGTGGCGCGTCGTCCAGCGGAGCGTCCCGGGCGTCGAGCCCGAGCCCGGACCACACGGCCCGCCCGTCGGCCTCGTGCTGGTGCTTCCACACCGGCAGTCCGGCCTTCACGGCCTCCACCAGCGCCGAGCAGACGGCGAAGGTGGGGGCGCGGTGCGCGGAGGCCACGGCCACCACGATGGCGACGTCGCCGACCTCCAGGTGCCCGGTGCGGTGCGCCACCGCCACCCGGGTCACGCCGCCGGCGTCATGCTCCCGGAGCACCTCGGTGGTGATGCGGCGCAGCACGGCGGGTGCGTCGGGGTGGCTGCTGTAGTCCAGGGCCACCACCTCGCCGACGGCTTCCGGGTCGTGGTCGCGCACCCGGCCCACGAAGCGCGTCACGGCGCCGTGCGTGGGGTCGAGCACCGCGGCCTCCAGGGCGTCGGCGTCCAGCGGCTCGTCGGTGACGGCCGTGTGGACGATGGCCGGGTCGCTCATGCGTGGTCACCTCCGGTGAGCTGGTCGAGCACGTGGGGCACCAGCGGCAGGAGCACCGCCAGGCCGTCGCGCACGCCGCCGGTGCTGCCGGGCAGGTTGGCCACCAGCGCGCCGGGGGAACCGGGCCCGGCGTCGACGACGCCCACCAGGCCGCGGGTCAGCAGGGCGTGCGGGCCGGCCTCGGCGCCGGCGGCGTGCAGGGCGGCGGCCACCCCGGGCAGCTCGCGGTCCAGCAGGGGAGCGGTGCCCTCGGGGGTGCGGTCACGCGGCGAGACGCCGGTGCCGCCGGTGGTCACCACGAGGCGGGCCCCCTCGCGCAGGGCGGCGGCCACGGCCTCGCGGACGGGGTCCTCGCCGTCGGGCACCACGCGCAGGTCCACCCCCTCGAGCAGGTCCCCCAGCCCGGACGTGAGCAGGTCGCGGGTGAGCGGCCCGGAGCGGTCCTCGCGCTCCCCGCGGGAGACCCGGTCGGAGACCGTGAGGACGCAGGCCCTCACGGAGCTGTCCCTCGCAGCGGTCGGCATGCCCGCCAGCCTACGTCCGGCCCCACCCCGCGACGCGAGGAGGGCCGGGCGGGGACATGCCCCACCCGGCCCTCCGGCGGTGCGTGGCTCAGCCGCGCAGGCGCTTCATCCACGCCTCGACGTCCGCCGAGGTGCGGGGCATGAAGCCCGAGAGGTTCTCGCAGCCGTCTCCGGTGACCAGCACGTCGTCCTCGATGCGCACGCCGATGCCGCGGAACTCCTCGGGCACCTTGAGGTCGTCGGCCTTGAAGTACAGGCCCGGCTCCACGGTCAGGCACATGCCCGGCACCAGCTCGGCGCCCATGTACTCCTCGCGGCGGGCCAGCGCGCAGTCGTGCACGTCGATGCCCAGGTGGTGGCTCGTGCCGTGCACCATCCAGCGGCGGTGGTACTGGCCCTCGGGGGCGAGGGTGTCCTCCACGGACACGCCCTCGGGGAGCAGGCCCCACTCGTGCAGGTGCTCGGCGATCACGCGGATGGCCGCGGCGTGCACGTCGCCGAACTTGTTGCCCGGCTTCACCGCGGCGATGCCGGCCTCCTGCGCGGCGTACACCGCGTCGTAGACCTTGCGCTGGGCGTCGGTGAAGGTGCCGCCGATGGGCAGCGTGCGCGTCACGTCGGCGGTGAACAGGGAGTCCAGCTCCACGCCGGCGTCCAGCAGCAGCAGTTCGTTCGGGTCCAGGTCGCCGGTGTTGCGGATCCAGTGCAGCGTGTTGGCGTGGTCGCCGGAGGCCACGATGGAGTCGTACCCCACCCCGTTGCCGGCGTGGCGGGCGTGCAGGCCGAAGACGCCCTCCACCCAGCGCTCGCCGCGGCCACGCCGCACCGCCTCGTCGAGGTTCTCGATGACGGCGTCGAAGGCACGCCCGGTGGCCCGGACGGCCTCGCGCATCTGGTCGGCCTCCCAGTCGTCCTTGACCAGGCGCAGCACGGAGCAGGCGTGGGCGAGCTCGTCGTCGCGCTCGGTGGCCGAGGCGTCGTCGGCGGCGTCGCCGCGCACCCGGCGCACCAGCTCGGTCACGTCGCGGTCGGCGTCCGGCACCACGCGCAGGCGGTCGGCGTCGGCGGCCAGGTCGGCCTCCAGACGGTCCACGTGGCGGGCGTCCAGGCCGAGCTCGCGGCGGATGTCCTCCTCCACCGGGCGCGGGCCCACCCAGAACTCGCCGTAGCGGGAGTCGGCGAAGAACTCCTCGGAGTCACGGGCCGCCATCGGCCGGAAGTAGAAGACCGCCTCGGGCTCGCTGCCGGCCTCGCCGGTGCGGATCACCAGGACGGCGTCCGGCTCGCGGTCGGCGCCCAGGCCGGTGAGGTGGGCGAAGGCCGAGTGCGGGCGGAACACGTAGTCGGTGTCGTTGGAGCGCACCTTGAGGCCGCCGGCGGGCACCACGAGGGTCTGCTCGGGGAACTTCTCGGCCAGGGCGGTGCGGCGGGGCGCGGCGTACTGGGCGGCCTCCAGCGGGCGCACCCCGGAGAGGTCGCGCTCGGCCCAGTCCGCGGCGATGAACGCGCGGAAGTTCTCGGAGTCCGGACGGCTGCGGTGGTCCTGCTTCGGCTGCTCTTCACTCACCCGGCCAGTGTGTCATGCACCACGCTGCACACGGTGGCCGACCCCGGCGCCGAGAACGGCACCGGTGCCGTTCTCGACCGGACACCCCAACCCACCTCCGCACCGGTGCTGAACTCGACAGTCGAGTTCGGCACCGGTGCGGTTCTCGATGCCGTGTCAGGCCGAGTTCGGCACCGGTGCCGAACTCGGCCCCGGGCCCCTCTTCGGTGCCCACGTCCACGGGGTGCGACGGAACTTGTCTCCGAAGCCCCCTCCGGGTGAGAGTGTCCCGCGTGTCTCCCTCGCGTACGCCCCGTTCGTTGTCGTCGGTGGCCCGGGGTGCGCAGTCCGAGACCGCTCCGCAGCCCGCGGCCACCACGGTCCTGAACCCCGTCCAGACCGGTGCCCCGACCACCACCGCCCCCGGCGGCACCGAGGGGGAGGGCCCGGTCCCGCCGGGCGTGGCGCCGACCACCAACCTCACCACCGGCCTCTCCGAGGACGTCGCCCTGGCGCCCGGGGTGCAGCAGCAGCTGGCGCCCGGCACGGTACGCGGCAGCACGCGACGCCGCGTCATCCGGCTGGCCGACGTGGTCCGCCCCAGCTCCGCCTCGCCGGTGCCGATGGTGGAGTCCGGCGACCGCGACCTCGACGAGCGCCGCGGCCGCCAGATCATCGACCTCTCGCTGCGCACCGGTGAGGCCCTGCTCGGTGCCGGCACCCCCGCCGCCGACGTCGTGGCCACCGTGCTGCGCCTCACCTCCGCCTTCGGCGTGCGCTCGGCCCACGTGGACATCACCTTCACCTCCATCACGGTGAGCATCCACCGCGGCATGGGGGAGGACCCCCTGTCGGTGATGCGCGTGGTGCGCGCCCGCACCTACGACTTCATGGCCGTGGAGCGGCTCCAGGCCTTCGTCAACGACCTGGCCGAGCACCCCGGGGAGCTGGAGTCGGCCTCGTCCCGGCTGGAGGAGATCCTCCACGCGCCCCGCCCCTACCGGCCGTGGGTGGCCAGCGTGGCCCTGGCGATGATGGGTGCGGCCATCTCCGCGCTGCTCGGCGCCGACCAGGTCACCTGGGTGCTCACCTTCTTCTCCACCCTGGCCATCGACCAGGTGCTGGCCCGCCTGGGCCGGTGGGGGCTGCCGCCCTTCTTCGCCCAGATCGTGGCGTCCGCCATCCCGACGATGGTGGCGGTGGCCATCTACGTGGTGGAACGCGAGGACCTCCACCTGTGGGGCATCGGGCTCGACCCGCCGGGCGACCAGTACCCCTCGCTCATCGTGGCCGCCGGCATCATCGTGCTGCTGGCCGGCCTCGGCGTGGTGGGCACCGCGCAGGACGCCCTCGACGGGTACTACGTCACCGCCGGGGCGCGGGCCCTGGAGGTGGTGGTCATGACCGCCGGCGTCGCCATCGGCGTCTCCCTGGTGCTCGACGCGGCGCGGCGGGCGGGCATCGGAATGACGGTGCTCACGCGGTCCTACCTCTCGGAGGACCTGGCCACCCTGGTCATCAGCTCCACGGTGTTCTGCTTCTTCTCGGCCATCGCCACCTACGCCTCACTGCGCGCCGCCTTCCTCTCCGCGGCCCTGGGCGGCACCGCGTTCCTGCTCTTCTGGGCGCTCCAGGTGGGCGGGTTCACCTACGAGACGCGCGTGATGCTGGCGGTGGCCATGGTGAGCTTCCTGGCCCACTGGCTGGCCGGCGGCCTGCACGTGCCCTCGCTGGCGCTCACCACGGCCGTCATCGCGCCCTTCCTGCCGGGTGGGGCGGTCTACCGCGGGCTGTTCAAGCTCATGGACAACGACCCCGCCACCTACTTCGCCGGGCTGCAGGAGCTGCTCAGCGCCGTGGCCAGCGGCCTGGCCCTGGCCGCCGGGGTCAGTCTGGGCACGTGGGCGCACCGTGCGCTGGCGGGCATGAGCCGCTCGGAGCGCAAGGCCAGCCGCGTGGTGGAGACGTGAGCGGCCTCGGCGGGCAGGTCGACCCGCACACCCACTCCACCGCCTCGGACGGCACGCAGCCACCCGCCGAGGTGGTCCGCCGCGCCGCCGAGCTGGGGCTCGGGGCGGTGGCGCTCACCGACCACGACACCACCGCCGGCTGGTCCGAGGCGCTGGCGGCCGGCCAGCGGTACGGCATCCGGGTGCACCCCGGCATCGAGGTGAGCGCGCAGGTGCCGCGCCCCGACCGGCCGGTGCCCGTGCACCTGCTGGTGCACCGGGTGCCCGCTGACAGTCCCGCCCTGGTGGCGCTGCTGCGCGCGACCGTGGAGGGGCGCCACCGACGCATGGACCGGATGGCGCAGCTGGTGGCCGAGGACACCGGGTGGACCACCGAGCAGGTGTGGGCGCACGTGCCGCCGGGCGCCACGCCGGGGCGCCCCCACATCGCCGACGCGCTCGTGGCCGCCGGGGTGGTCCGGGACCGTGACGAGGCCTTCGCCGGACCGCTGCGGCGCGGCGGGCGCTATCACCTGCACCACCCGGTGCCCGACGCCGCGGACGTGCTGCGGGCCGCCGAGGCCTCCGGGGGCGTCGTGGCCCTCGCGCACCCGCTCACCGGGTCGCGCGGCCGCAACGTCACCCGCGAGGAGGTGGAGGAGCTGGTGGACCTGGGGCTGGCCGGCCTCGAGGTGCGCCACCGCGAGCACGACGCCGAGGAACGGCGCCGCGCCGCCGGGTGGGCCGAGTCGCTCGGTCTGGTCCCGCTGGGGTCCAGCGACTACCACGGCACGGGCAAGCCCAACCTCCTGGCGGAGAACACGACCCCGCTGGAGGTGTGGGAGGAGTTCCTCCGCCGCTGAGGCCGGGCCCTGCGCCGCTGGGCCTCAGCCCTCGGAGGAGGCGGACCCGCCGCGGGTGCGACGGCGACGACGCGGCCGGCGCGCCCCGCCCTCGGGGGACTCGGACACCGGGGTGGTGCGGGCGTCGCCCCCCGAGGCGTTGCGCTGCTCGCCCCGACCGCCGCGGCCCCGACCGCCGCGGCCACGGCCGCCCTGGCCGCCTCGCCGGCCACGCCCGCCCGAGCCGCCGCGCCCGCCTCGGCCACCGCGTCCGCCCTCGGGCTTCCGGGCGGACTTCAGGTCCCCCGCCTCGTCGAGGCGCTCGGCGTCCAGGCCCGCGCGGGTGCGCTGGGCGTCCGGGAGCTCACCGGTGACGTCGGTGGGGATCTGCAGGTCGGCGTAGAAGTGCGGGGAGGTGGAGTAGGTCTCCGCCGGCTCCGGGGCGCCCAGGTCGAGCGCCCGGTTGATGAGCGCCCAGCGGTGCAGGTCGTCCCAGTCCACCAGGGTCACGGCCGTGCCCCGCTTGCCCGCGCGCCCGGTGCGGCCGATGCGGTGCAGGTAGGTCTTCTCGTCCTCGGGGCACTGGTAGTTCACCACGTGGGTGACGTCGTCCACGTCGATGCCGCGGGCTGCCACGTCGGTGGCCACGAGCACGTCCACCTTGCCGGTGCGGAAGGCGCGCAGGGCCTGCTCGCGGGCCCCCTGGCCGAGGTCGCCGTGGATGGCCGCCGCCGCGAAGCCGCGCTCCACGAGCTGCTCGGCCACCTTGGCGGCGGTGCGCTTGGTGCGGGTGAACACGATCGACAGGCCGCGGCCCTTCGACTGCAGCAGGCGGGCCAGCATCTCCACCTTGTCCATGGCGTGGGCGCGGTAGACGAACTGGTCGATCGCCTCCACGATGGCGCCCGCGCCGGGCACCTCCTCCATGGCCCGGATGTGGGTGGGCTGGTTCATGTAGCGGCGTGCCATGGCCACCACGGCGCCGGGCATGGTGGCGGAGAACAGCATCGTCTGGCGGCCGGCCGGCGTGAGGGAGAGCAGCTTCTCCACGTCCGGCAGGAAGCCCAGGTCGAGCATCTCGTCGGCCTCGTCGAGCACCACGGTGCGGGCGTGGGCCAGCGTCAGGTGGCCGCGCTCGCACAGGTCGATGAGGCGGCCCGGGGTGCCCACCACGATCTCCACACCGCGCTCCAGCGCCTCGATCTGCGGCTCGTAGGCCCGGCCGCCGTACACGGTGAGCACGCGGATGCCGCGCTGGGCGGCCGCGCGCTCCAGGTCGCTGGCCACCTGCAGGGCCAGCTCGCGGGTGGGGGCCACGGCCAGGGCCTGCGGTGCCCCGGGCTGGTCGAGGGCGTCGAAGCCCGGGTCCTGCGGCGAGACCACGTGGTGCACCATCGGCACCCCGAAGCCGAGCGTCTTGCCGGTGCCGGTCTTGGCCTGGCCGATGATGTCCTGGCGGTCCAGGGCCACCGGCAGCGTCATGGCCTGGATGGGGAAGGGCGTGGTGATGCCGGCCTCTTCCAGGGCGGCGGCGATCTCGGGGTGGATGCCGAAGTCGGCGAAGGTCTTGTCGCTCATGGATCTCCTGATCGGGCGCCGGAGGCGCTGTCTGCGGGCCGATCGGAGGTCTCTCTGGGTGTCCGCGCGCGGTGTGCGCTGCTGCGGACCGGGGGCGTCGCGCCCCGTTCACGGTGTGCCGACCGGGCACCGGGTGTCCGGGCCATCCTAGGGGCACCGCGGCACCTGGGGCCGGTGCACGACGACGCCGCGCCACCGGGGGAGGGGCGCGGCGTCGGGCGGTGGGGGCTCAGGCGGTGCCGAAGCCCACGCGGCCACGGTCCTCGCTGCCGAGGTCCACGTAGCCGATCTGGGCGCTGGGCACCATCACGGAGCGGCCCTGGGCGTCGGTGAGCTCCAGCACCGGGGTGCTGCCCTCGAGGGCGGCCTGCACGGCTGCGCGCACCTCGGCGGCGGGCTGGTCGACGTCGATCGTGACCTCGCGGGCGACCTCGCGGATGCCGATGCGGATGTCCATGCTCAAACCTCGTCTTCACCTCGGGGGATGGGTCCTGCCCCAGCGTATGTCGTGTGCTCCGGCGCCCTGACGCCTAGGGTGGAGGCCATGTCCACCGTCGCCCCCGACCAGACCGCCCCGTCGACCCCGCCCGAGCGGCGGATGGCCGGCCCCGGCACCCCCCTGGCCGACATGGCCCCCGAGTTCGACCGCGCCACGGTGCAGCGCTACGCCCGCAACATCGCCACCCCCGGCATCGGCATGGTGGGGCAGCGCCGCTGGTCGGCCGCCCGGGTGGCCGTGGTGGGTCTGGGTGGCTTGGCCTCCCCGGTGCTGGAGTACCTCGCCGGGGCCGGCGTGGGGGAGCTGCTCGTGGTGGACGTGGACCCGGTGGAGCTCTCCAATCTGCAGCGCAAGCCCATCTTCGGCACCGAGTGGGTGGGACGGCCGAAGGTGGAGGCGGCGGCCGCGGGCGTGCACCGCATCAACGACCGGGTGGCCGTGCGGATGGTGGACGGCTACGTCACGGCGGAGAACGCCCTGGGGCTGCTGGAGCGCTACGACGTCATCGTCGACTGCACCGACACGCCCGAGGCGCGCCGCGTCATCGCCCGCACCGCGGCGGAGCTGGCCGTGCCCCACGTGTGGGGCGCCGTCGAGCAGTTCAGCGGGCGAGTGGCCACCTGGTGGGCGCCGCACGGGCCCTGCTCGGAGTGCACCCCGGACATCGAGCCGCCGAGCTCCTCGGCGCTGTCGTTCACCGAGTCCGGCGTGTTCGGCCCGGTGACCGGCCAGGTGGGCATGGTCATGGCCACCGAGGCGCTCAAGCTGCTGCTGGCTCTCGGCGAGCCGCTGCTGGGCTGGATCCTGCAGGTGGACACCCTCACCCAGCAGTGGACGGACGACCGCCGCGCCGCCGACCCGCAGTGCCCCGTGTGCCGTCCCGCGGCCTCCAGCGAGCGGGCTTGGGCGCACACCGGCGGCATCACGCTGCCGCCGGCCGACGAGCTGTGGCAGCCGCCGGAGCTCGACGCCTCGACGCTCCAGCAGATGATGCAGAACCGGGAGGAGTTCGAGCCCTTCGTGCTGCTCGACGTGCGCGGGGAGCACGAGCGCGAGGTGGTGGCCCTGGACGGCTCCTTCCACCTGTCGCTGGACGAGGTGCGCGAGGGGAAGGCCAAGGAGGTCTTCGGGCCGCACGACAACGTGGTGGTCTACTGCCGCAACGGGCGCCGCTCGGCCGAGGCCGCGCGCCAGCTGCACGCGCAGGGCTTCGGCGGGGTCTTCCTCCTGGACGGCGGCCTCACGCAGTGGGCGCGCGAGGTCGACCCCGAGCTGCCCGTCTGGTGAGTCGGCCCGGGCCGGAGGTTGTCGGTGGCCCGTGGTCCGATGGGGGCATGACCCCCTCGCCCCGCGCCCACCTCGTGCTCGGTGCCCCCGGCACCGGCCGCTCCACCCGGGTGGTCGAGGAGGTCCTGGCCCACCTCGAGGGCGGGGGAGACCTCTCGGAGGTGCTCGTGCTGGCGCCCTCGCGTCTCACGGCATCGATGCTGCGCGAGCGGCTCGAGGAGCGCTGGCAGCGGGGTGCCACCGGCATGCCCGTCTACTCGCACCAGGCCTTCGGGTTCTCCGTGCTCAGCCACCACGCGCGGCTCACCGGGGCCGAGCCGCCGAGCCTGCTCACGGGCGCCGACCAGGACGCGGTGCTGGCCGACCTGCTGGCCGGCGTGGCCGGTGACGACGCGGCCTTCGCCGCCGCAGGCTGGCCCGAGGAGGTGCGGGCGGCGGTGGGCACGCAGGGCTTCCGCGACCAGGTGCGGGACCTGTTCATGCGTGCGGTGGAGCACGGGGTCACCGCCGGGGAGCTCGCCGCGCTGGACGACCAGCAGGGGGAGTGCGGCACGTCGGGGTTGTGGCGCGCCGCGGCGGGCCTGATGCGGGAGTACGAGCAGGTCACGGCGCTCGCCGACCACCAGGCGGTGGACGCGGCGTGGGTGGTGGCCGCCGCCGCGGACCTGCTGGTGGTGGACGACGCGCTGGCGCAGGTGGTGGCCGAGCCGCTGCGGCTGGTGCTCGTGGACGACGCGCAGGAGCTCACGGCCGGGACGCAGGCGCTGCTGGACGCCCTGGCCGTACGGGCGCCGGACGCGCGGTGGGTGCTGGTGGGCGACCCGGACGCCGCCGTGCAGGGCTTCCGGGGTGCCCGCCCGGGGGCCTTCGTGGAGTGGGCGGGTGACCCGGAGCCGGAGGTGCTGGGGCGTTCGGTCCGGCACGGGCCGGTGCTGCGCGCCGTGGCCGACCGGGTGACCGCCCGCATCGGGGCCACGGCGGTGGCGCACCGGCGTCCCGCACCGGCGCAGGAGGGGGACGACGGCGAGCGGGCCGAGGCGCTCGTGCTGCCCAGCGCGCACGCGGAGCTCGCGCAGGTGGCCACCCTGCTGCGTCGTGAGCACGTGATGGGTGGCGTGCCCTGGCGCCGCATGGCCGTGCTGGCGCGCGGGCGCGGGCGCACCGAGCAGGTGCGACGGGCCCTGGAGCGGGCCGGGGTGCCGGTGCAGGTCTCCGGCGGCGGGCAGCCCGCGGGCAGCCAGCCGGTGGTGTCCACGGTGCTCGACCTCGTGGACGCGGCGCTCGACCTCGCGCGGCAGGGCACCGACGACCCGGCGGCACCCGTGGTGGACGAGGCGCGGGTGACGCGCTGGCTCACCTCGCCGGTGGGGGGCCTGGACAGCTCCTCGGTGCGGCGGCTGCGGCGGGTGCTGCGGGCCGAGGCGGGCACCGACTCACGCGCCACGAGCGGGGAGTTGCTCGTGGCCGCGGTGACCGACCCGGCCCACCCCTGGGAGCGGCGCGGTGCGGAGACCGGCGCCCTGCGCCGGCTGGCCACCGCCCTGCAGGCGGGGGTGGCCGCTGCGCCGCGGGCCGCCGGTGGACGCGGCTGGGCGGTCGGGGTCGATGCCGAGACGGTGCTCTGGGCGGTGTGGGACGGGCTGGGGGTCTCGGCCTCCTGGCAGCGGCAGGCCCTGGCCGGCGGGGCGGCCGGGCAGCGCGCCGACCGCGACCTCGACGCCGTGCTGGGGCTCTTCGCCGCGGCCGAGCAGTTCGTCGAGCGGCACCCCGGCGCCGGGCCGGAGGTGTTCACCGAGCGGATGCGTTCCTCGCAGGTGGCGCGCGACTCCCTCGTGCTGGGGCGGGAGCGGGAGGCCGTGCAGGTGCTCACCCCGCAGGCCGCCGCCGGGCGGGAGTGGGAGGTGGTGGCCGTGGTCGGTGTGCAGACCGGGGTGTGGCCGGACCTGCGGCTGCGCGGATCGCTCGTGGGGTCCTCGCGGCTGGTGGAGCTGGTCGAGGGGCGCACCGGCGGCATCGCCGAGGAGCTGGCAGCCGTGCGCCACGACGAGCTACGGCAGTTCCTCGTGGCCTGCACCCGGGCCACCCGGCGCCTCGTGGTCACGGCGGTGCGGGACGCCGAGGAGACCCCCTCGCCCTTCCTCGACCTCGTGGACCCGCTGCCCGAGGGGGTGGAGCAGCGCGAGTTCGCGCCGTGGTCGGTGCCGGTGGACCTGCGCCACCAGGTGGCGCACGCCCGGCGCGAGCTCCTGCACGCCGCGGGCGCCGTGCCCGAGGCCGACGAACCCGCGGGTGCCGGTACGGCCCGCACCGACCCCGGGGCCCGTGCTGCGTGGGCCGCCGAGCTCGCCGCCCTGGTGCGGGCCGAGGTGCCCCACGCCCACCCCGAGGCGTGGTGGGCACTGCGCCAGGTGTCTTCCGCCGAGGCCCCCTGGGCACCCGGCACGCTGCCGGTGGTGCGCCCCTCCTCACTGGGCACCTGGCAGGACTGCGGCCTCAAGTGGTTCCTCACCACCCACGGCGGCAGCACCCCGCCCGGTCGCGCGCAGGAGATCGGAACGCTGCTCCACGACCTGCTGGCCGAGCACCCCGAGGCCCCGCTGGAGGAGCTGCGGGCCGAGGCCGCACGCCGGCGGGAGGAGCTCGGCTCGCCGGAGGTGTGGTGGTCGCGCCGGGAAGGGGAGCGCATGGCCCAGTGGCTGCGCCGCTACGACGTCTACCGCCGCGAGTGCGGGCGCGAGCTCGTGGGGACCGAGCTGGCGCTGCGCGTGGAGGCCGAGGGGGTGCGCCTCACCGGTCGGGTGGACCGGCTGGAACGTCACCCCGGCAGCGGGGCGCTGCACGTGGCCGACCTCAAGACCGGCCACGTGGGCTCGCCCAAGGACCTGCCGGACAACGCCCAGCTCGGCGCCTACCAAGTGGCCGTGGAGGCGGGGGCCTTCGAGGCCGGTGACCACTCCGGCGGTGCCTCCCTGGTGCAGCTGGACTCCGGCGAGAAGGTGAGCACCATCGACCGGCGTCAGCCGGCCCTCGCCGACGGGCCGGTGGACCACCGTGCCCGGGTGGCCGAGGCCGGCGTGGGGATGGTGCAGGCCCGCCACGTCGCCACGGTGGGGGAGGCCTGCCGGCACTGCCCCGTCCGGTCCAGCTGCCCGGCCCGCCCCGAGGGCAAGGAGGTCGCATGAGCGAGCCCACCGGCACCACCGACCCGGCGCAGGGGTCCGGAGCGCGGCCGGCCGGCCGGCGCTGGAGCGCCGCCGACCTCGCCGACGTACTCGGCCAGCACCGGCCCACTCCGGAGCAGGCCGCCGTCATCGAGTGCACGGCGCCGGCGCAGCTCGTGGTGGCCGGTGCCGGGTCGGGCAAGACCGAGACCATGGCCGCCCGCGTGGTGTGGCTCGTGGCCAACCGCGTGGTGCGGCCCGACCAGGTGCTCGGCCTGACCTTCACCCGCAAGGCCGCCGCGGAGCTCTCCGAACGGCTCGGCGCGCGGCTCGAGGCGCTCGCCCGGGCCGGGGTGCTCGGGGAGGAGGAGCTGCAGCCGCCGGTGGTCTCCACGTACAACGCGTGGAGCGGCGGCATCGTGGCCGAGCACGGCCTGCGGGTGGGCGTGGAGCCCGGTGCCCGTGTGCTCTCGGAGGTGGAGGCGTGGCAGGGCGTCACCGACCTGGCCACCGCCTGGCCGGGCGACCTGCCCGAGGGGCTGACCTCCATCGGGTCGGTGGTGCAGGGCGTGCGCACCCTGGCCGGGCAGATGGGCGACCACCTCGTGACCGGCGCGCAGGTGGAGGCCGAGCTCGACCGCATCGATGCGCTGCTGGACACCGTGGCCCCGGTGCGGGGCGGCAAGGAGGCGGCCGCGGTGACCAGGGCGCGCGCGACGCTCGCCGCCCGCCGCGCGCTGGTGCCGCTGGTGCAGCGCTGGCAGGAGGTCAAGGCCGAGCGGCAGGTCATCGAGTTCTCCGACCAGACGCGGCTCTCGGCGCTGCTCGCCGGCGGCCACCGGGCCGTGGGTCGGGTGGAGCGGGCCCGCAGCCGGGCGGTGCTGCTGGACGAGTTCCAGGACACCACCGAGGCGCAGCTGCAGGTGGTGCGCGGGGTGTTCGCCGGCCACGCCGGGGTGAGCGTCACCGCCGTGGGCGACCCGCACCAGTCCATCTACGGCTTCCGGGGGGCCTCGGCGCGCACCATGGAGTCCTTCGTGGAGGCCTTCGGTGCCACGCAGCGTTCGCTCTCGGTGAGCTGGCGCAACTCCCCGCAGGTGCTCGAGGTGGCCAACGCCGTGGCGGCGCCGCTGCGGGCGGCCAGTCGCCTCGACCTGCCCGAGCTCTCGCCCCGCCCCGGCCACCACGGGGAGTCGGTGGTGAGCGCGGTACGCAGCACCACACCGGCGCAGGAGGCCGCCGAGGGGGCGGCCTGGCTGGGCCGGCACTGGCGTCCCGGGGAGGCCTCGGCCGCGGTGCTCTGCCGCAAGCGGTCGTGGTTCCCACTGGTCACCGAGGCGTTGGAGGCCGCCGGGTTGCCCTACGAGGTGGTGGGTCTGGGCGGGTTGCTCCTGGTGCCCGAGGTGGCCGACGTGCGCGCCCTGCTGGCGGTGGTGGACGACCCGACCCGCGGCGACCACCTGGTGCGCCTGCTCACCGGCCCGGCCACCCGCCTCGGGGCGGCCGACCTGGTGGGCCTGCACGCCTGGCGTCGGGAGCTCGAGCGCCGCTGGAACACCCGCCCCCGCGGTGACGAGGGGCTGGCCGAGCGGCGCGACCAGCTGCAGACGCAGGTCACCCTGCTCGATGCCGTGCTCACCCCCGTGGACCCCGACTGGACCGGGCCGGAGGGCGAGCACGTCGGGGAGACCGCCCGGTCTCGGCTGGCCGTGCTCGCCGAGGCCGTGACGCAGTGCCTGGGCGCGCAGCACCGCGGGGTGGGCGAGCTGGCGCTGGTGGCCGAGCAGGCCCTCGGCGTGGACGTGGAGCTCGCCTCGCGGGTTGACCTGCCGGTGTGGCGGGCGCGGGCGCACCTGGATGCCTTCCACGAGCACGTGGCCACCTTCGCCGAGGCCGGCACCCGCGAGCCGAGCCTCTCGGCGCTCATGGCTTGGCTCGACGCCGCCGAGGAGCACGACGGCGCGCTGGAGCCCGGCGCGGTGGAGGTGGACCCTGACGCCGTGCAGGTGCTCACCGTGCACGCCTCCAAGGGCCTGGAGTGGGATGCCGTGTGGGTGCCCGGGCTGGTGGCCGGCACCTTCCCCAGCGGCACCGGCACCGTGCGCGCCGTGGACGACGAGTGGGTGGCGCGGCCGGCCACCGACAGCGCCTGGTGGGCCCCGGCCAGCGGCCAGCTGCCCTTCGCGCTGCGCGGCGACTCCCCGTCCCTGCCGGTCTGGACCCTCCCGCCCGATGCGGACAAGGCGGACTTCGACGCCGCGATGGAGGACTTCGGCCGGGCCAACGGGGCGCGCGCCCTCGAGGAGGAACGGCGCCTGGCCTACGTGAGCGTCACCCGGGCGCGCTCCTGGCTGCACCTCACGGCATCGGTCTGGGGGGAGTCTGCCGCCCCCACGCCCACGAGCGACTTCCTCACCGAGGTGCTCGACCGGTGCGCCGTGGGTGCCTGGGCGCCGATGCCTCCGACCGACCCGGTGCCGGAGAACCCGGTGCGGGCCGAGCCGGTGACCGCGCCGTGGCCGCGTGAGCACGCCGACGACCTGGTGCACCACGCGCACGCGGCGGCCGCCGCCGAGGTCGGCACCGCCCTGGCCACCCGCCCGGGGGCGGAGCCGGGCTGGGACGGCATCGACGACGCCACCCGGGCCGACCTGCTGGCCTTCCGTGAGGACGTGCGTCTGCTGCTCGCCGAGCGGGACGCCGTCGACCGGCCCGGCCCCGCGGTGCCGAGCCACGTGAGCACCAGCGCCCTGGTGGCCGTCGCCCGCGACCCGCAGGCCCGGCGCTTCCTCGCGCGTCCCGTGCCCACGCCGCCTGCCCGGGCGGCGCGGCGGGGCACGGACTTCCACGCGTGGGTGGAGTCCCAGTGGGCGCCGGCGCAGCTGTTCGACGTGACGCAGGACGAGGAGGAGGCGCTGTGGGCCGACGCGGCCGAGGGCGACCGTGGCGACGCCCCGGCCGGGACCGGCGACGAGCTGAAGCGTCTGCGGGAGAACTTCCGGGCCAGCGAGTGGGCCGACCGCGTGCCGCGCTGGGTGGAGCTGCCGCTGCAGACCACCGTGGCGGGCCTGACCGTCCGCGGGCGTGCCGACGCGATCTTCCCGGCCTCACCCGCCGAACGGGCCGAGGGCCTGGAGTGGGTGGTGGTGGACTGGAAGACCTCGTCCGCGCCCGGTGGGCAGCAGGCGGCCGTGGCCGCGGTGCAGCTGGCCTGCTACCGGCAGGCGTTCGCCGCCTGGCAGGGGCTCGACCCGGCCGTGGTGGGGGGTGCCTTCTTCCACGCCGGCAACGGCGTCACGCTGCGCCCGACCCTGCCCGCGGGCGCGGAACTCGAACGCCTCGTGGGCCTGCTGCGCGCAGGCGAGGAGGCCTGAGGCCGGCGAGGACGGGGGTGCCGCGGCGGACCACCCCCGCCAGCCCGGCCTCACTCCCAGGCGTCGAGCTCCTCAGCCTCGGCGAGCAGCCGCGAGCGGTGCGCCAGCTCGGCCTCGATGTCGGCCACGGTCGCCGAGTCCCCGCGGGTGTGCGCCACCACCAGCCGCGGCAGGTCGCGCATCTCGGCCACCAGGTGGGCGCGCTCGAGCAGCCGCTCGTCGGTGCGGCCCAGCAGCTCGGCGTATCGGCTGCGCACGGCCCCCAGCACGTCCGGGGTGGCCGACCGGCTCACCACGGCGAAGTCCTCCGCGGGGTCGCCCACGTGCACCCCGGACCAGCCCATGACGGCGGCCAGGTCGTGGTCGGCGGTCACCAGCACGTGCTCGTCCACGAGGCGTCCGTGCACCACACAGGGCTGCACGACCCACAGCTCGGTGTCCTCGAGGGACTCCTCCCACCGGGAGAGCAGACGCGGCGGCACCACACCGGTCGAGGCGGCACGGTCCAGCAGATCAAGGCGCTCGATGCGCAGGTCCTCCGCGGTCGGCACCTCGGCGGCGTCGCCGAGCGCTGCGGGGTCCGTGCCGTGCAGCGCGGCGAGGAAGGCCGCGAAGTGCTCCACCACGGCGTCGCCCGGGCGCACCATCACCCAGCGCAGGGAGCGCCCGGCCACCCACGGCCGCACGCTGACGGTGGAGCCGTCGCCCAGCATCGTCCTGCCGGCCACGGCCGGGGGTGCACCGCGCAGGTCCGTCGGCAGTGTCTCGGCGAGCCGCTCACCGGGCGTGGCGTCGGTGTCGGTGCGGCGCACCGACCAGCGCCGGTCGTCGGCGTCCACCACCTGGGCCACCTCGTGGTCCGCGCCCCCGGAGTCCACCCACGCCACCCCGCGGGGTGCGATCGAGGGGACGGCGGCCACCGACCACGCCGCCATGCGTGCCCACGTGGGGCGAACCGGTTTCTTCACCTGCACCTCCCGGAGATCGGCGCCCACCTTCTCACGTCCGCCTCACACCACCGCGGGGTGCGCGCCGGTGGTGGTCGGCACCGGGCCGGTGGCCGGCGTGCCGTCAGCGCCGACCGGCACCAGGGCCACGAAGGTGTTCCCCGCCTCGCCGGACTGCCGCTTGCCGGAGGCCACCCGGGTGGTCTCCTCGGAGTGCACGAAGAGCACCACGGCCTCGGGGTGGTCGTTCCAGAAGTCGTCCGAGCCGTACTCCTCGGTGAGCTCGGTGGAGGTCACCTTGTGGTCGTTGCGGGTGCGCTGCAGCAGCTCGTCGTAGTCCATCGGCGGGGAGAACGCGATGTTGCCCACCAGGTGGCCGGCGGTGGCCTGCCGGGCGCGCTCGGTGTCCTCGTGGCGCTTGAGGGTGTACACGTGGCTGCGCCCCAGCACGTGGGAGAACTCCCCGGCGGCGATGGCGTTGGTGTCGTCGTCGCGGGTGGCGCACACCATCGAGCGGATGCCGGCCAGGTCCATGTCCTCCACCGCGTACTCGCTGATGATGCTGGCGGCCTCCGTGCGCAGGCCGGACATGCGGGCGGCCCGCAGGTCCGCGCGCTCGCGAGCCACGATCACCGACGGCACCCCCAGCTCGCGCAGGCGCTTGGCGGCCGGCACCACCCACGGCGCGGCGCCGGAGAAGAGCACCCCGCGGGGGCTCGCGGTGGCCAGTCCGAGCCGCTCGGCCAGCCGGCCCACCCCCAGGCCGTACAGGGCCACGGTGGAGACGATGACGATGAACACCAGCGGCACCAGGCGGTCCACCTCCACCGAGAGGGCGTGCAGGTCGGTGGCGCGCTCGAACAGCGCGGCGGCCAGGGCGGCGTCGCCGTCCTCGCGGGCGGCCTCGCCGAGGCTGATGGCGTGGTCGGCGGCGTGGCCGAACTCCAGCGCGAAGATCGAGGTGACGGCCGCCGCCACGATGCCGCGCGGCGCCATCGACATGAGCAGCGTCCGCTCCGCCCGGGTCACGTCGGTGCCGCGCAGGCCCACCCCGATGGCGACGACGCGGATGACCACCAGCCCGAGCACGAAGACGGCCGCCACGGGGGCCACCTCCACCAGCTGCGCGGGCTCCACCCGTCCGGCCAGCACGATGAACAGGGCGCCCACGAAGAGCACCTGCAGGTTCTCCTTGAACTCGATGATGTGCTGGATGTGCAGGTCGGTCTGGTTGGCCAGCAGGATGCCCAGCAGGGTCACCGTGAGCAGACCGGACTCGGGCTGCACGGTGTTGCTCGCCGTCATCGAGCCCAGCGCGGCGGCCAGGAAGGTGACGCCCTGCAGGTAGTCCGGGATGAGGTCCTCGCGCATCATCCACGTGAGCAGCCAGCCCACCAGCACGGTGAGCAGCACGGCCACGCCCACCGCGCGCACCAGGGTGAGCGCCGCGTCGGCCCAGGGGCCGGCCCGGCCGGTGGCGGTCACCACCTGCAGCACCAGCACGCCGAGGATGGCGCCGATGGGGTCCACCACGATGCCCTCCCAGCGCAGCAGCTGGGAGACGCGCCGGGTGGGGCGCAGGGTGCGCAGGATGGGGTTGATGACGGTGGGGCCGGTGACGGTGAGGATGGCGCCCACGAGCAGCGCGGCCCGCAGGTCGAACCCGAGCCCCCAGGCCAGCAGGGTGACGAGCACCCAGGTGATGAGCACCGTCCACGTGCACAGCCGCAGGATGGGCTTGCCGAGGTCGGGCACCTGGCGCAGGCGCAACCCGAGCGCCCCCTCGAAGAGGATGATGCCGACGGCCAGCTTCACGCCGCTGAAGAGCATGGTCTGCCCCAGCACGGTGTCGGGGGACTCCACCCGTCCCAGGGCGAAGCCGCACAGCAGCAGCACCAGCAGGGAGGGCACCTTCCAGCGCCACGCGACCCACTGGCACACGACCGCCAGGGCCACGACGAGGGCGAGGTACGGCGCCGGATCCATGCGCACACCCTAAGTGCGGCCGCATAGGCTGCGGGTGTGTCCAGCCCTCCCACACCGCCCGCGTCGTCCGCCCGGAACGAGCCCGCGTTGCAGCGGGCCGCGTGGTTGCGGGGGAGCGCGGCGGGGGAGCCGGCGTGGGGGCGTGAGGCACCCCACCGGCGTCTCTGGGTGACCCTCGAGGGGGACGTGGCGGTGACCGGCAGCCCGGCGGCGGTGCTGTGGCGCACCTCCCCGGCCGGCGAGCTGCCGGACCTGGACGCCGACGGGGTGGCCGACGGCGTCGAGGTCTTCCTGGGCCGGGGTGCCGACGGCCCGCTGGTGGCCGTGGTGGTGGCCGACGAGGACGCGGTGCAGCTGCCCGAGGGGGCCTCCTGGGCCGACCTCAAGGTGGTGGGGAGCGCGTTGGGCGAGGAGGACCGCGAGGCGGCGATGACGGCCGTCGCCCTGGCGCGTTGGCACCAGCGGCACCGCTTCTCCCCGGAGACCGGCGCGGAGACCGAGGTGGTCTCCTCCGGCTGGGTGCGCCGCGAGGAGGGCGGGCGCCTGCACTTCCCGCGCACGGACGCCGCGGTGATCATGGCCGTGGTCGACGACCGCGACCGGCTGCTGCTGGCTCGGGGCCGCCACTGGCCGGAGGGGAGGTTGTCGGTGCTCGCCGGTTTCGTGGAGCCCGGCGAGACGCTCGAGCAGGCCGTGGCGCGCGAGGTGTACGAGGAGGTGTCGGTGCAGGTGTCGGACGTGACCTACGCGGGGTCCCAGCCGTGGCCCTTCCCGGCCTCGCTCATGGTGGGCTTCACCGCCCGGGCCGGGGCGCAGCCTGACGAGGTGCCCGCCACGGCGCTGGAGCACGACGAGATCGCCGAGGCCCGCTGGGTGTCCCGGGAAGGCCTGGCCGCCGCGCTCGCCGCGCGCGAGGTGGGCCTGCCGGGGCCGTTCTCCATCGCCCGCCGCCTCATCGAGCAGTGGTACGGCGGCCCGCTGCCGGTGCGCGACGAGGTGCGGGGGTCCGTGCGTGACTGACCCCGAGCGCATCCTCGAGGGGCTCGACCCCGAGCAGCGGCAGGTGGCGGCCACCCCCGTGGGCGCGATGCGGGTGCTTGCCGGTGCGGGCACCGGCAAGACGCGCGCCATCACCCACCGCATCGCCTACGGCGTGCACGCCGGGGCCTTCCCGGCCCAGCAGGTGCTGGCGGTCACGTTCACCGCGCGTGCGGCCGGGGAGATGCGCACCCGCCTGCGCGCGCTCGGCGTGCCGGGCGTGCAGGCGCGCACCTTCCACGCCGCGGCGCTGCGCCAGCTGCAGTACTTCCACCCGCACGTGGTGGGCGGCGCGCCGCCGCAGATCATCAACTCCAAGGCGCCGCTGGTGGCCGAGGCCGCCAGCCGACTGCGTCTGGAGGTCGACCGCACCGCCGTGCGCGACCTGGCCGCCGAGGTGGAGTGGGCCAAGGTCTCGCTGCTCACCCCGGCCACCTACGCCGCCGAGGCCCGGCGCCTGGAGCGCTCGGCCGGCGGGTTGGACCCCTCGGCGATGGCGCGGCTGCTGGAGGTCTACGCCGAGGTGGCCAGCGACCGCGGGGTCATGGACTTCGAGGACGTGCTGCTCTCGATGCTGGCGATCCTGCGTGACCGCCCCGACGTGGCCCGCACGGTGCGCAGCCAGTACCGGCACTTCGTGGTGGACGAATACCAGGACGTCAACGCCGTGCAGCAGGCCCTGCTCGAGGCCTGGACCGGCGAGCGCCACGACGTGTGCGTGGTGGGCGACGCGGCGCAGACCATCTACTCCTTCACCGGTGCCACGCCCCAGCACCTGCTGGACTTCCCGACGCGCCACCCCGGGGTCACCTCGGTGCAGCTGCACCGCAACTACCGCTCCACGCCGCAGGTGCTCGGCGTGGCCAACGCGGTGATCGCCGGCGACGTGCGCTCGGCGGCCGGCCGGGTGGAGCTGCACGCGCAGCGCCCGCCGGGCCCGGAGCCGGAGCTCACCGTGCACGCCGACGACGAGGCCGAGGCCCGCTGGGTGGCCCAGCGCATCGGGGAGCTCACGGCATCGGGGGAGGTGACCCCGGGCGACGTGGCGGTGCTCTTCCGCACCAACGGCCAGTCCGAGGCGGTGGAGACCGCCCTGGCGCGCGCCGGTGTGCCCTACCTGGTGCGGGGCGGGGAGCGCTTCTTCAACCGGCAGGAGGTGCGGGCCGGCATCGTCCTGCTGCGCGGCGCGGTGCGCAGCGACGACGGCGAGCTGCCGCTGGTGCGCCTCACCGCCGACGTGCTCTCCGGGGCCGGGTGGACGCACGAGCCGCCGCAGTCCAGCGGGGCGCAGCGGGAGCGCTGGGAGTCCCTGCAGGCGCTGCTCACCGTGGCCGAGGACCTCGCGGCCGCCGCCCCCGAGGCCCGGATGGCCGACCTCGTGGCCGAGCTCGACCGGCGCGCGGCCGAGCAGCACGCCCCGGCCATGGACGGGGTCACGCTGGCCTCGCTGCACGCCGCCAAGGGGCTGGAGTGGCCCGTGGTGTTCATCATCGGGTGTTCCGAGGGGCTCATGCCGATCTCGCTGGCCCGCACGCCCCAGGCCGTCGACGAGGAGCGGCGGCTGGCCTACGTCGGCATCACCCGTGCCCGGGACCGGCTGCTGCTCTCCCGGGCCAAGGGGCGGCCCGGGGCGCGCAGCGAGCGCGAGCCCTCGCGCTTCCTCGCCGGGGCCGCGTCCGTGCTGGGCTCCGAGGCCGTGGCCACGCGCGCCCCGGCCGAGCCCGGCGGCGGGCGCTCGCGGCGCCGAGCCCGGCCCGCGGTGTGCAGGCAGTGCGGGGTCCCGCTGGAGAACGCCACCCAGGCCAAGGTGGGGCGCTGCGCCGACTGCCCGCCGGAGTACGACGTGGCCACCTTCGAGGCGCTCAAGGCCTGGCGCAAGGCGGTGGCACTGCACACCTCCAAGCCGGCGTTCACGGTGTTCACCGACGTGACGCTGGAGGGGATCGCCACCGCCGACCCGGGCGAGGTGGCCGACCTCGCGGGCGTGTCCGGCATCGGGCGGGCCAAGCTGGAGCGCTTCGGTCCGTCGGTGATGCGGGTGCTCGGCGGGGAGGACCCGCAGGCCGTGGCCGACGAGGTCTTCGGCGAGGAGGCCGCGGGCTGAGCCGGCCCTCCTGCGACCCGCAGGTCTCGAAAAGGTCACGAATCGGGCGGATCCGTTAAATCGGTTGCCCCCGCCGTGGAGGGGTTTCTAGGGTGGGGCCACACCTTCCGGGAGTCGTCTGCGGCTCCTGCCGGGTGGGTACCTGACCGCGATCGAGGAAGGAGGAGCGAGAACCATGATCAACACCCTGACCTGCACCGCAGTGGCACTCGATGCCCGCGCTGCCGCCACGGACGCCCGTGGGCGTGTTGACCTCGTGCCGGCCACCGGCCGCATGACGCGAGATCGCTCCGCCTCGACCGCGTTCCCCCTGGTGGCCTGACGCGACGTCGCGGCGCCCACTGCGCCCCGCGCCCAGGACCGGCCACCGGCCGCTCCCACCACGGCACCCGTGTCCCCCGACCGGACCCCGGTGCCCTCGCACGCAGCCCCCGGCGCGTGCCGCCCCGTCCCACACCGCCGCGCAGCCGTGCGTGGCCCCGACGGGCACCCATCCGCAGGACCCCGGAAGGACTCCCAGGCATGTTGGCCCTGGCAGATCACCACCAGACCCTCATCGACGAAGCCCGTGCCGCCGGCAGCCCCCTGCCGTGCCTCGTGAACGACCCCGACACCTGGTTCGCCGACACCCCCGCCGGCGTCGAGCACGCCAAGGCGTTGTGCCTCGACTGCCCCGTGCGCACCCTGTGCCTCGAGGGCGCCCTCGAGCGCCGCGAGCCGTGGGGCGTGTGGGGCGGCGAGCTCATCGACTCCGGTCGGGTGCTGCCGCGCAAGCGCCCCCGCGGCCGCCCGCGCAAGCACCCCGTCGCGGCGTGACCCGGCTCAGGCCGTGGCCCGTCGACCGGTGCACCAGCAGTCCGGGTGCACCGCGAACCGCTCCACCCTCGGCACCGGGGAGTGGGCCACCACGCTCACCCGTGTGGTGGCCCGCTCCGCGGTGCCGTCCGCCGTGCCCGGGCCGTCCGACGTGTCCAGCACCCACAGCGCCGTGCGGGCACCCCACCGCACCGCCCACTCCACGAGGTCCACCGGCGTCTGACCCACCGGCGCCAGGTGCTCGAGCGTCGGGCTCTCGGCCTGCGGCCCGCCCCACTCCAGTGCCAGCTGTTCGGGTGGCACCTCGTGGCGCACCACGCACTCCGCGCACGCGGCGCCGGGGACCGCCAGCGGCCCGATGCCCACCCAGCCCGGCGTCACCACCACCGGCAGGTGGGGGATGCCGGTCTCCACCAGCCGCCGCAGGTCCACCGCCGCGGTGCGCGTGGTGAGCACCGGCACCACCAGCTGTGCGGACTCCACCGCCCCGTGGTCCCCCAGGCCGTGCCACCAGCGGGGTGCCTCCACCGGGCCCAGCACCTGGCCCACGCCGCCCTCGCGCAGCCGGTCGCGCAGGCCGTGCAGCACGCGGTCCACCGCCACGTCCCCGGCCCACCCCGCCAGGTCGTCCACCACCACGGTCGCCCGGTCGCGCGCCTCCACCCGGTCCCAGCCACCCGTGCCGCCGGCGGCCTGCATCGTCTGCACGGCCGCCCGCAGCCGGTCGCGGCGGGCGCCGCACATGGCCCGGGCGCGGGGCGGGTCGCTCACGTCGAGCACGGCGTCGAGCCGCCGGAGGCGCTCCACCAGCCGTTCGCGGGCCTCCTCGTCGAGCCCGGCGGCCAGGGCGGCGGCCCGGTCGCTGCGCTCGGAGGCCGGTCCGGCCAGCGAGGTGAGATAGCGCACCTCGGCGGGGGTGAGCCCGTCCACCTCCAGGCAGCGGCCGGGTGGGCTGCCCAGCTGCACGACGCCGTCGGCGCGCACCAGGGGGCGCAGGCTGTGGGGAAGGCGAACCAGATCGACCATGGCGGCACCCTGACACCACCGCCGGGGTGCGGGTGGTCCTCCGTCCACAGGCCCGACGGGAGCGCGCGCCGGGTGGTGGACGAGATCAACCCCCCGGGTGCTCGTCCACAGCGCGTCGCCTCGCGCCCGTGGGTGCGGCCGGGTCAGGGGGTTAGCGTTCGCTCCATGAGCGAGCAGACCCCCCTGTCCCTGCCCGGTGCGCAGACCACCGAGCTGCCCGACCTCGCCCTGCACCTGCTGCCGCAGGGCACCGGCGAGGTCGCGGTCGTCGAGCTGGCGCTGCCGCAGAAGCGCAACGCCATGAGCGAGGAGATGACCGACTCGTGGGCGCGCGTGGTGCGCCAGCTGGCCGAGCACCGGGCCCTGCGGGCGGTGGTGGTCACGGGCCGCGGGTCGGCCTTCTGCGCCGGCGGCCAGCTCGACTGGATCGTCGCCGAGCCGGACGCCTCGGCCACGGACCTGCGCGAGCGCATGGCGCGCTTCTACGCCACCTGGCTGTCCCTCGGCCAGCTCGAGGTCCCCACCATCGCGGCGGTCAACGGGCACGCCATCGGGGCGGGGCTCGCGGTGGCGTTGGCCTGCGACCTGCGCGTCGTCTCCTCGCAGGCCACCCTCGCGATGCCGTTCACCCACCTGGGGCTGCACCCGGGCATGGCCTCCACCTGGCTGCTGCCGCAGGCCGTGGGGCTGCCGGTGGCACGCGACCTGCTGCTCACCGGGCGCCGCGTGAAGGGCCACGAGGCGGTGGGGCTCGGGCTCGCCTCGCGGGTGGCCGAGCCGGGGGACGTGCTCCCCGAGGCCCTGGACATGGCCCGCGCCGTGGCCTCCACGGCGCCGCAGGCCGAGCGCCTCACCACGGTGGCGCTGCGCGACGGCGGCCACCGGTCGCTGGCCGACGCCCTGCAGTGGGAGGCCCTCGCCCAGGGCGTCACGCTCACCACCGCGGACCTCGCCGAGGGGATCGCCGCGGCCGCCGAGCGACGCGCCCCGGAGTTCACCGGCCGATGACCGCCCAGGGGGAGCCGATGGGGGAGCCGCTGCCCGGCTGGGAGGGCGACGGCTGGGACGGGCCTGCGCCGGAGGACGGCGGCTGGGAGCCCGACGGGTGGGCCGATGAGGCGCCGCCGGCGGTCGAGCCGGCACCCGAGGTGGTGGTCACCCGCAGCGCTCGGCGGCGCAAGACCCTCCAGGCGCGCTGGCAGGACGGCCGGGTGCACGTGGCCGTGCCCGCCGGCATGCCGCCCCACGAGGAGGAGCGGGCGGTGGCAGAGCTGGTGGGCAGGGTGCTGCGCCGTCGGCGCAACGCCAGCTCGACCGCCTCGCTCGTACAGCGCGCGCAGCGCCTCAACCGCACCTACTTCCACGGGGTGGCCGTGCCGGTCGACGTCCGGTGGGTGGCCAACCAGCGGTCGCGCTGGGGGTCGTGCACCCCGGGGCGCGGCACCATCCGGCTCAGCGACCGCCTGCAGCCCATGCCCGACTGGGTGGTGGACGCCGTGCTGGTGCACGAGCTGGCCCACCTGCTGCACCGCGGGCACGGCCCGGACTTCCAGGCCGCCGTGCGCCGCTACCCGCGGTACGACCAGGCGATGGTCTTCCTCCAGGGCGTCAGCCACGGCTGGGCGCACCCGGAGGGCTGAGCCTCAGCGCGCCCCGGCCCCGCCGTCGCCGCCCTCGTCCTGCAGCAGCTTGGCCAGCTCGGCGTCGAAGTCGGTGCCGGTGGCCTCGCCGGGCTCGTTGGTGCCCCAGCGCTCCACGTAGCCCAGCACGTCGTCCAGGGCGGCGGCGTCCGGCGCGATGTCGGGGTGGTCCCAGACCGCGTCGCGGGCGGCCGCGCCGTGCTTGTCCTCCATGGCCGCGAACAGGTTGGCCGCGTCGCGCAGGCGCCGCGGACGCAGCTCCAGGCCCACCAGCCCGGCGAAGGTCTTCTCGGCCGGACCCTGCGTGGCGCGGCGGCGGCGCACCACCTCGGCCAGGGCGTCGGCGTGCGGCAGGGTGCCGCGGGTGGCGCGGTCGGTCACCACGTCCACCCAGCCCTCCACGAGGGCGAGCCAGGTCTCCAGGCGAGTCAACGCCGCCTTCTGCCGCTCGCTGGGCTCGGGGTGGAACAGCCCGCCGGAGAGCGCCGACTGCATCGCCTCCGGGTCGGTGGGGTCCACCGAGCCCAGCTTGGCCTCGATGCCGTCGGTGTCCAGGCGCATGTCCGCCGCGTAGGAGCGCACCGCCTCCAGCACCTGGCTGCGCACCCACGGCGCCCCGGCGTACAGGCGCTGGCGGGCGCTCTCGCGCACGGTGAGGAAGAGCATCACCTCGGCGGGGTCGATCTCCAGCCCCTCGGCGAAGGCACGCACGTTGGTCGGCAGCACCAGCACCCGTCCCTCGGGCACCAGCGGCAGCCCCACGTCGGTGCCGGAGACCACCTCCTGGCTCAGCGCCCCGGCGGCCTGGCCCAGCTGCAGCGAGAACATCGAGCTGGACATGCGCTCCATCATCGGCGCCATCTGGCCCATGACGGCCTCCATGTCCATGCCACCGGGCAGCGACATCCCCGGCGGGAGCTGCGAGCGCAGGGTCTCCGGGTCGTCACCCAGGCGGTCGGTGAGCGAGGAGGCCACGGCCGAGTTCACGCCCTCGGCCAACGGGGTGAGCGCCTCCACCCACGCCGGCATGGTGGTCTCCACCCACTCCGCGCGGCTCACCACCTGCACGGCCCCCGACGCGGCGGGGAACTCGGTGGCCGCGTCGAGCCACAGCGAGGCCACGTTGCCCACCTGCTCGGCGTCGCGCTGCGCGGCCTCGCCCACCGAGGAGTCGCCCCCCTGGGCGGCGGCCCGGCGGGCCACGTCGGTGGCCAGCTGCTGGTTCACCGGTCCGTCGCCGCCGGCGAACATCTGCTGCACCTGCGCCTGCAGGGCCCCGAACGCCGCCGGGTTGTTCGCCATCATCGCGGCCATCGGGTTGGTCGCGGCGCCGCCGGCCCCCGCCGCGCCCGCCCCGGCGCCGCCCATGCCCAGCGCGGAGAGCATCTCGTCCACCTCGGGGGAGTCCACGGCGTCGCCGAGGAACTGCCGCAGCATGTCCTTCATCGGGTCGGTGGGCTGCTCGGAGCCGCCCTCGCCGGGGGTGTGCTCGTCGTCGGCGCCCGCGTCGTCCTGGGGCAGGTTGTCCTGGCTCATCGTGACCTCCCTGTCGTGGTGAGGGGTGAACACCCGTGGCCGCCCGGACCTTCCCGGGGCGCCCACGGCCCGGTGCGATGATGTCGCAATGACCTCGGCCCGCGACACCTCCCCCGGGGAGGCGCCCCCCGCCCGCCGCCGTCACCCGCTGGCCGTGCTCGGCCTCGTGCTGTCCCTGCTGCTCGTCGTGGGCATCGTGGTGGCCAACGCCGTCACCGCCCCCTACGTCGTGTTCACCCCCGGCGGCGCCTACGACGTGCTCGCCGAGGACGGCCCCGGTGACGGCCCGATGCTGCGCGTGGACGGGCACGAGACCTTTCCCACCGACGGCGCCCTGCGCATGACCACGGTGGCCATGTACGGCGGCCCCGGCCACGAGCTGAGCTGGTGGGAGGTGGGCACCTCGTGGCTCGGGGGGCAGGACGAGATCCTGCCGCGCAGCCGCGTCTTCCCCGAGGACGTGACCGCCGACCAGGTGCAGAAGGTGAGCACCGCGCAGATGACGGGCTCCCAGTCCAGCGCCGAGACGGTGGCCCTGCGCGCTGCCGGCGTGCCGGTGACCGAGAAGGTGGTCGTGGCCCAGGTGGTCCCGGGCGCCCCGGCCGAGGGACGACTCGAGGCCGAGGACACCATCGTGTCCGTGGACGGCGCGAAGGCCACCTCCGTGCAGGTGGTGCAGCAGGCGGTGCAGCGGGCCGGTGCCGGTTCCACGGTCCGGGTCGTGGTGCAGCGCAAGGGCACCCAGCGCACCGTCACGGTCCCCACCCGGCAGATGGAGGGCCGCACGGTGGTCGGTGTGCAGCTGGCCACGCTGGCCGAGAGCCCGGTGGACGTGCACGTCGACGCGGGCTCGGTGGGTGGCCCCTCGGCCGGCATGATGCTGGCCCTGGGTATCTACGACAAGCTCACCGAGGGCCCGCTCACCGGGGGCCAGGACGTCGCCGGAACGGGCACCATCGACACCGACGGCACCGTGGGCCCCATCGACGGCATCGCGCAGAAGATGCACGGCGCCCGCGAGGCCGGGGCCACGTGGTTCCTCGCCCCGGACGACAACTGCGAGCAGGTGGTGGGCCACGTGCCCGAGGGCATGCACGACGTGGCCGTCACCGACTTCGCCGAGGCGCGCAGGGCGGTCGAGGCGATCGCGGCGGGCAGCACCGACGCCCTGCCCACCTGCGAGGAGCACCTCGCGGGGCGCTGACCCGGCTCAGTCCTCCAGGCTCGCGGCCAGCGCGCCCTCGAGGTCGTCGGCCACGTGGTGGGCGACGGCCACGGCGTCGTCGCTGTCGTGCTGCGCCAGGCGCACCAGGGTGAGGCGCTCGTCCTCGCGGGTGGCCAGCACCAGCAGGCGCACCGCCTCGGTCTCGGTGCTGCCCTCCTGCGCGGCACGGCGGCGCTCGACCGCCAGGGCGCACCCCTGCACGCCGGCCGGCCAGGCGAGGTGGCCCAGGTAGTCGTGCAGGTCGGTCCCGGCGGGCAGCTCCTGCTCCACCGCGGTGAGCATGCCCGCGTCGCTCAGGGCCGCGGCCAGGGCGGGCTCGGCCGCCGCGAGGTCGGTGGTGCGCACGAGGGCGAACACGCGGTCGGGCTGGCCCCACCCGTCGGCGGCCACGTGCTGCTCGGTCTCGGTGGCCACGGCCAGCAGGTGCTCGGGCGGCAGGTCGGTCCGGGGGGTCGTCTCGGGGTGTTCCACGCCCCCATCCTCCCGCAGCCGGTCCCGGAGTCCGCAGCAGCACACCGTTTTGCATCGGCGCTGCCGATCGTCTAGAGTATTGCTCCGCCGACGCGGGGTGGAGCAGTTCGGTAGCTCGCCGGGCTCATAACCCGGAGGTCGCAGGTTCAAATCCTGCCCCCGCTACCAACGCGTCGAGGTCCGCACGGATCGCAAGCGCCCGAAGGGCCCGGAACCAGAAGTTTCCGGGCCCTTCGTCGTACCCGATCGCCGTCACTCGTGCGTCACCCGGAGCACGAACGGGCGCGTCCGCGGGCATCCGGCGACGCATGGGGACGGGCCGCGCCGTGGGGGTGCGCGGGACTCCCGGGACAGTGGGTACCGTAGGGGCGAACCACGCTCGGTTCACCCCTGCTCGCAGCATCCCCGAGGAGATCCACGTGTCCGTTCAGTCCGCCCAGAACACCGCCGTCCCGGCGGCCTCGACCGGTCGTCGCCGCGTCGTGATCGTCGGATCCGGCTTCGGTGGCATCTCCGCCGCCCAGGCGCTGGCCGACGCGAACGTCGACATCACGCTGGTCAGCAAGACCGACACCTTCCTGTTCGTGCCCATGCTGTACCAGGTGGCCACCGGCCTCATCACCGAGAACGAGGTGGCCCCCTCCATCGGCGAGGTCCTCAAGGGCCAGGACAACGTCACCATCGTGCAGGCCGAGGTCACCGACATCGACCTCGAGGGCAAGGCCGTCATCGCCACCGCGAACGGGGCCGAGCAGCGCTTCGCCTACGACGAGGTCGTCTTCGCCGCCGGTGCGGGCCAGTCCTACTTCGGCAACGACCACTTCGCCGAGTTCGCCCCCGGCATGAAGACCGTCGAGGACGCGCTCTACCTGCGCTCCCTGATCTTCGACTCCTTCGACCGCGCCGAGAAGGCCGCCGCCGAGGGCCGCATGGACGACGCCCGCAAGGCCCTGACCTTCGTGGTCGTCGGCGCCGGCCCCACCGGCCTGGAGCTCGTCGGCCAGCTCGCCGAGATCTGCAACCGCACCCTGGCCGACCGCTACCAGCACATCGACACCCGTGAGGCCCGCCTCGTGCTCGTCGAGGGCATGGGTCAGGTCATGCCGCCGTTCTCCCAGAAGCTGGGCGCCTCCGCGCAGCGCCAGCTCGAGGACCTCGGCGTCGAGGTGCGCCTGAACTCCATGGCCACCGACATCACCGCCGAGGGCATCACCCTCTCGGTGAAGGACCAGGAGCCGGAGACCATCGAGGCCGACACCAAGATCTGGGCCGCGGGCGTGCAGTGCGCCGGCATCGGCAAGGTCGTGGCCGACAAGGCCGGTGCCGAGACCGACCGCGCCGGCCGCGTCGTGGTGCAGGACGACCTCACCCTCCCGGGCCACCCGGAGATCTTCTTCGTCGGCGACATGATCAAGTTCGACGGCGCCCCGGGCGTCGCCCAGAACGCCATGCAGTCCGGCAAGCACGCCGGTGAGACCATCGCCCGCCGCACCGTGGGCCTGGACTCCACCGAGCCGTACTCCTACTTCGACAAGGGCTCCTTCGCGGTCATCGCCCGCGGCAAGGCCGTCGGCTACCTGGGTGCGGACAAGAAGGTCGAGCTCACCCGCGTCCCCGCGTGGCTGATGTGGCTGGGCATCCACCTGGCCTACCTGCCGGGTCTGCGCAACCGTGCGCTCTCCCTCAAGGCGTGGGTCACCGACGCCCTGGGCGCCCCCTCGCCGGAGGTCAAGGAGATCACCTCCCACCCGGCGCCCACCCGCCAGGCCTGACCGGCCGCCGCACCACGGACGCTCCCCCCATCGCCCACGGGTGATGGGGGGAGCGTCGTCGTGTGCCCGGCGCCACGTAGGGTGACGCGCATGCCCGTGGACCTCCCCTTGGTGGAACGCACCCTGCCCAACGGCCTGCGCGTGGTGGTGCAGCCCGACGCGACCGCCCCCGTGGTGGCGGTGAACCTCTGGGTGAGGGTCGGGTCCGGCCACGAGGCGCCGGGGCACACGGGCTTCGCCCACCTCTTCGAGCACCTCATGTTCCAGGGCTCGGCCAACGTGCGCACCGGGGAGCACTTCGAGCGGCTCATGGCCGTGGGTGGCTCGGCCAACGCCACCACCGCCCTGGACCGCACCAACTACTTCGAGACCCTTCCCGCGGGCGCGCTGGACCTGGCCCTGTGGCTGGAGTCCGACCGTCACCTGCTGCTGCGCGAGGCACTCGACCAGTCCACGCTGGACACCCAGCGGTCGGTGGTGGTGGAGGAGAAGCGTCAGCGCTACGACAACCAGCCCTACGGCAGCGCCTTCCACCGCATGCAGGCCGCGCTGTTCCCGGCGGGGCACCCGTACCACCACCCCACCATCGGGTCCATGGACGACCTCATGGCGGCCTCGCTGGAGGACGCGCACGCCTTCCACGCCCGGCACTACCGTCCGGACACCACGGTGCTCACGCTGGTGGGCGACGTGGAGCCCGAGGACGCCTTCGCGCGCGCCGAGCACTGGTTCGGTGACTGGCGGGCCCCGGCCGAGCCGGCCGACACCCCGCCGCTGGCGCCGCTCGGCCCGCTCACCGGCGACGGCCCGCGCCACACCGTCGTGCCCGATGCCGTGCCCTCCTCGCGTGTGCACGTGGCCTTCCGCGCCCCGGCCGAGGAGCACCCCGACCACCTGCCGCTGGCCCTGGGCATGGACGTCGTGGCCGGACTGGCCTCCTCGCGCCTGGCGGCCCGCCTGCTGCGCGGCGAGGAGTCCGTGCACGGCGTCTCCGGGCACGTCATGGGTTCGGCGGCCGGCGTGTCCCCGGGTTTCGTGGTGGCCGACGTGGCCGAGGGGAACGACCCGCGGGCGGTGGCGCTGGCCGTCGTGGAGGAGATGGGCCGGGTGGCTCGCGAGGGCGTCACGGCCGACGACATGGCCACCGTCGCCACGGACTCCGAGCGCGCCTGGCTCTCGAGCCTGGCGCACGCCGACCAGCGGGCCGACGTGCTGGGTCACTTCGCCACCCTGCGCGGCGGGGCCCACCGCGCCTGGGAGTGGTTGGACGACGTGCGCTCGGTGACCGCCGAGCAGGTGCAGGCCGCTGCCGAGCGGTGGTGGCAGCCGGGCGCCTTCGAGGTGCTGGTGTTCGAGCCGCAGGAGGAGACCCGATGACCGCCGTGGACCGCAGCGCCGCCCCTGCCGTGGAGCAGCCGGGGGCGTGGGAGTTCCCCGCCTCGAGCGTGCACACCCTGGAGGGCGCGCAGCAGGTGCGTGTCTTCGAGCTGCCCGGCCAGCCGGTGGTGAGCGTGGAGATCACGGTGCCGATGCCGTGGGCGGCCGAGCCGCGCGCGCTGGAGGGGGTGGGCGTCATCGTGGCCGCCACCCTCGAGGAGGGCACACAGGACCTCCCGGCCGACCAGCTGGCCCGCGCCTTCGAGCGGGCCGGGGTGGACCTGGGCATCAGCTCCACCGAGCACGGCCTCATGGTGGGTCTGGAGATGGTGCCCGAGCGGGTGGCCGACGGGCTGGCGCTGGCCGCGGAGCTGCTGGCGCGGCCCACCTTCCCCGAGGCGGCGGTGGCCCGCGAGGTGCGGGGGCGGCTCTTCGACATCGCGCAGGAGATGAACACCCCGGCGGTGCGGGCGGCCCGCGAGTTCGCGGCGCTGCTGCACGGTCCGCAGGCGCGGGCCGGGCGTCCGGGGGCGGGGTCGGCCGAGACCGTGCAGGCCGTGACCCGGGCCGACGTGGTGGCGCACCACCGGGCGTGGGTGCGCCCGGCGGGTGCGCAGGTGGTGGTGGCCGGACCGGTGGGTGCCACCGAGGTGGCCGCCGCGGTGCAGGAGCACCTCGTGGACCCCTGGCGCGATGCGGTGGACGGCTGGCAGGAGCCGGCCGGGCAGGTGCCGGACGGGGGCTCCGCGGGATCGGCCGCGCCCGAGCCCGCCCCGGCTGCGTCCGAGGCTGCGGGCGATGCGGCGCCGCTGGAGTTGCTCGTGGTGGAGCGTCGTGGTGCCGCCCAGACCGAGGTACGGCTCGGCTGGATCGGTCCCACCCGCCACACCGAGGGCGGGTACGCCCCGTACGCGCCGCTGGCGGTGCACGTGGGTGCCTCGCCCACCTCGTTGCTCGATGAGGTGCTCCGCGAGGAGAAGGGTTGGACCTACGGCATGCGCGCGGCCTTCCGCCCGCGGGCGGGCCGGGGTGAGTTCATGGTCTCGGGTAGCTTCACCACCGAGGCCACCGCCGAGGCGACCCGCGAGCTGGTGCGCCTGCTGCGGAGCGTCGATGCCGGCATCGACGAGGCGGATGCCACCGCGGCGCGCGACTTCGCCCTGCTCACGGCGCCCATGCGCTACGCGACCGGCCAGGTGGTGGCCCACGAGGCCGCGGTGCTCGGGCTCGACGGCCTCTCGCCGGAGTTCACCACGCGCACCTTGGCCGAGCTGGCCGAGGTGGACGCCGCGGCCATGCTGCGGGCTTGGCGGCGCTGGTCGGGCGGGCGCTGGGTGATGGTGCTGGTGGGCGACCACGCGGTGTGGGGCGCGGGCCTGGACGGCCTCACGCCCCACATACAGGTGGTGCCGGCGCCGGGTTCCTGACCCCGCGCCCCACGGGTCAGCAGCCGACCGGCGGCACCGTGATGGCGAAGTCGGTGAGGAACACGCGCTGGTCGCGGTCCATCGTGTTGTTGTCCGCGTTGTCCCAGTTCTC
This sequence comes from Kytococcus schroeteri, assembly GCF_042433515.1. Classification (NCBI taxonomy): domain Bacteria; kingdom Bacillati; phylum Actinomycetota; class Actinomycetes; order Micrococcales; family Kytococcaceae; genus Kytococcus; species Kytococcus schroeteri. The sequence continues at coordinate 75,004 of NZ_JBHLVH010000013.1, forward strand.
GTAGGTCACGGTGAATCGGGTGAGCTTCTCGCCGTGGGCGCGGACGTTGTGCGTGCCGTCGCTGTTGGGGGCGTCACCCGTCTGGGCGGACTGGTACCACCACCGCCCGTCGGCGAGCTGCTGGCCGGTCAGCGTGTTGCTCGGGGTGGTGGACAGGTTCGTGGAGAAGCCGACGGCGTCGCAGAAGTCGTGGACCACGGCGTCGATGTCGGTGACCTGGAAGTCGATCGTGGAGATCGTCCGGTCGAAGGTGAAGGTCACGTCCTGGTACCCGCCGGGGGCGCACCCGTAGTTGTTCTGGTGCAGCACGAGGCCGGGCTCATCGGTGCCACCGATGACGAACTGGCTGAGCCGCAGGTTGTCGTTGGAGGTGCCCTGGCCGTCGGTGGGCGGGTTCCCGCCGGGGTTCATGTTCACGAAGGAGGTGTTCACCTCCATGCGCAGGGTGCTGCCGTCGGACAGCGGGATCTCGTAGAAGCCGTAGGTGTCCGACACGCGCGTGTAGTGGGCGGACTCCCAGTCCACGGTGACGGGGACGGGCGTGCACTCGCTGGCGGCCACGGCCGGGGCGGTGGACGTGGCAGCGACGACGGGCGCGCTCCAGGCGGCGCCACGCAGGACGGTGCGGCGGGTAGTGGTCATGGGAGGTGCTCCTTGTCAGTGCGTGTGACGCCGTGTCAGGCGAAGGCTTTGGCACCGTAGGGGGTGAAACGAGCGTTTCCCAAGCAGGGGGCTGTCATTCCGCTGTTGCGGAAACGTAGGTGAAGCGACCGTTTTCCGGCAGCGTGGAGTTCGGGTGGAGGGGAGCAGGCCGCACACGGGGCGGGGAGACCCCGCCGCAGGCTCACTCGCTGCCGCGCGCGGCCAGCAACCTCCGCAACGAGTCAAGACGCGCCGCCCCTCCGGCCCCTGCCTGCCCGGACGCCACCCAGCCGTCCAGCCCGCAGTCGTCCACGCCCTCGTGGGGGCAGCCGCGGGGGCACGCCTCCGTGCCCCCGGCCAGGTCCGGAAAGAAGCCGACCAGATTCTCGGCATCGACGTGGGCCAGCCCGAAAGAGCGGATGCCGGGGGTGTCCACCACCCAGCCGCCGTCGGGCAGCTCCAGGGCCACCGCGGAGGTGCTCGTGTGCCGTCCGCGCCCGGTGGTGTCGTTCACCCCGCCCGTGGCGCGCCCGGCGCCGGGCACCAGCTCGTTCACCAGGGTCGACTTGCCCACCCCCGAGTGGCCCACGAGCACTGACCATCCGCCGGAGACCAGCTCGCGCACGGCATCGAGGCCCTCGTGCGGGTCGTCCCCGCGCCGCGCCACCACCAGCGCGGGCACGTCCAGGGCGGCGTACTGCGCCACCAGGGGGCCGGGGTCGGCCACGTCGGCCTTGGTCACCACCAGCGCGGGCTCGATGCCGGCGTCCCACGCCGCCACCAGGCAGCGGTCGATGAGGCGCGGACGCGGCTCGGGGTCCGCCGCGGCGGTCACGATGAGCATGCGGGCCACGTTGGCCACCAGCACGCGCTCCACCGGGTCGGTGTCGTCGGCGGTGCGGCGCAGCAGCGTGGTGCGTGCCTCGCGGCGCACGATGCGCGCCAGCGCGTCCGGGTCGCCGGACAGGTCGCCCACCAGCGAGACGTCGTCGCCCACCACGATGCCCTTGCGGCCCAGCTCCCGGGCCTTCATCGCCCGCACGCGCACGCCGTCCACGAGCACGTCGAAGCGCCCGCGGTCCACGGCCAGGACCCGACCGGGCGTGGCGTCCTCGTGGGCGGGGCGCTGCTTGGTGCGGGGCCGCGAGCCGCGCTTGTTGGGCCGCACGCGCACGTCGGCCTCGCTGTAGTCCGAGAGCCGGCGGGCCATCAGGCGCCCACCATCGCGTCCCAGAGCCGGTCGAAGCCGGGCACGGTCTTGCCGGTGGTGGCGATGTCCTCTACCTCCACGCCCTCGGTGCGCAGTCCGAGGATCGCCCCGGCCATGGCCAGACGGTGGTCGGCGTAGGTGTGGAACAGCCCGCCGTGCAACCGGCGCGGCGTGATGGCCAGGCCGTCGGGCAGCTCGCTCACCTCGCCGCCCAGGGCGTTGAGCTCGGTGGCCAGCGCGGCCAAGCGGTCGGTCTCGTGGCCGCGCAGGTGGCCGATGCCGGTCAGTCGGCTGGGGGAGTCGGCCAGGGCCGCCGTGGCCGCGATGACGGGCGTCAGCTCCCCGGCGGCGGAGAGGTCCGCCTCGATGCCGTGGAGCTCGCCACCGGTGACGGTCAGGCCCCGCTCGTCGAAGGTGCAGGTGGCCCCCATCCGGGTGAGCAGGTCGCGCACGTGGTCGCCGGCCTGGGTGGTCTGCGTGGGCCACCCGGGCACGGTGACGCTGCCACCGGCCACGGCGGCGGCGCACAGGAAGGCCGCAGCGCTGGAGAGGTCCGGTTCCACGGTGACCTCGAACGGGTCGGGGCGGCGGCCCTCCACCCACCAGGTGCGCTCGTCGCGCTGCTCGGTGTGGACGCCCACGTGCTGCAGGGCCGCGAGCGTCATTTCCACGTGGGGGAGACTCGGCACGTCGCCGGTGGCGTGCACGGTGAGCCCGCCGGGCACGGTGCACCCGGCCAGCAGCAGGGCGCTGACGAACTGGCTGGAGGCCGAGGCGTCCACCTCCACGCGGGCGTCGTCGGGGTCGGCCTGGGTGAGCGCACCTGCGAGCCGCAGAGGGAGCACGGACCCATTGGACCCGGGCTCCACGGTCATGCCCAGCGAGCGCACGGCATCGAGCAGGGGCGTCAGCGGTCGGTGGCCGAGGCGCTCGTCGCCGGTGAGGGTGACCGGGCCGTCGGCCAGGGAGGCCAGCGGCACCAGGAAGCGCAGCACGGTGCCGGCCAGGCCACAGTCCACGGGCTCGGTGGGGGCCTGCCAGCGGGTGGCGGGGGAGACGGTCCAGCGGACGGTGCCGTCGGCATCGGTGGACTCGGCGACCGCGTGGCCGAGGGAGCGCAGCGCCTGCACCATGAGCCGCGTGTCGCGGGCCTCCAAGGGGGCAATGAGGCTGCTCGGGCCGCTGGCCAGTGAGGCGAGGGCGAGCCAGCGGTTGGTCCAGGACTTGGAGCCGGGAACCGTCACGGTGGCGTTCAGCGGGGTGTGGGCGAGGGGCGCGGGGTACGCCGCGGGGCGCGCGGATCCACCGGTGTGGTCCGCACGCCCCGTCGGGTTGGTGCTCATGTGATCGGCCTGGTGCTCAGGCGACCTTCTTCTTGGCAGTGTTGTAGGAGTCCTCGACGGCGTCCAGCGCACGGTCGATGAAGGAGTCCTTGCGCTTCTTGGCGGCGAAGGCCTTCTTGCCGGCCTTGGCCTGGCTGCCCAGCAGGCCGGTGACGCCCGCAGCCTTGCCGGTGGCCTTGCCCGCGGAGCCGCTCACGGTGGCCTTGGCCTGCAGGGCCTTGTTCTCGGCCTGGAGGGCCAGCACGTCCTTCTTGAGCGCGGCCACGGTGCCCAGGTGGTCGGCGCGGTCACCGGCGATGGAGGCGGCGTTCTGCGCGCGCCAGGCCAGACCCGGCTTGCCGGCGGTGTCCACGGAGGCCAGCAGCAGGCCACCGGCGATGGCCAGGTCCTTCATGAACTGGATCTGCGTGCCCTGACGCTCCTCGCCGTCCTGCTCCCAGAAGCGGTGGGTGGAGAGGTTCACGGCGGTCACGTCGGCGGCCAGGGCCAGGGCGCACAGGCGCGGGGCCACGCCGAGGGCCAGACCGGCACCGGCGACCACGGACACGTAGCCGTGCACCTTCATCAGGGTCTCGCCATCGGTCTGGACGCCCACGGGCTCCAGCACCTCGTCCGCGGCCTGCTGGGCGATCTCGGCGCCGTAGGACGGGTTCTTCACGTGCTGCATGCCGGAGGCGAGGAAGATGCCACCGAGCATCGGGCGGGCGATCATGCGGATGGGGTCCATGAGGGTCTCCTCTGTCGTGGACGGACTCGTTGTCAGCCTAACGCCGCGCGCCGACAGCGTCCTGTGGGGTGAGAGTGCCCCGCGTCACCTCGTGGGAAGCGGGCGGGCGGGGGATCCCACCACCGTCACGCCGTCGGGGACGTCGCGGACCACCACGGCTCCGGCGCCCACCATGACGTCGGAGCCGATGGCGACCCCTTGGATCACTGCGGCACCGGTCCCGATGGTGGAGCGGGCGCCGATGGTGACGTTCCCCGAGACCGAGGCGTTCGGCATCACCGTGACCCCAGGGCCGAGTTGACTGTCGTGACCGACCGCGGCACCGCGGCCGACATGGGTGTGCGAGCCCAGTTCGATGTTGGTGGTGACCGTCGCGAACGGGAACACGACGCACCCCTCGTGCATGCGGACGTCGGGGCCGATGTGGGCCTGGGCGCTCACGAGTGTCGCCTCCACCAGGCCCGCGTCCAAAGCGCGCTCGGCCAACTCCAGCCGAATCGAGCCCGAACCGATGCCCACGGTGAACCTGGCACCGGGGAAGCGTGCGAGCTCTTCGGTGCCACCGAGGTTGCGGAGTGAGATGCGCTCGAGTACCTCGGGGTCCGGAGACCCATCGTCCACCGCTCCCAGGACGTGAGCGGGAGCCGGGGGGAGTACGCCGGCTCGCACCAGAGCCAGTACCTCGCGGGCGTGACCCCCTGCGCCGACCAGCACCAGTTGTGACGATCCGCCCGGACGCTTGTTACGAGAGATGGACACGGCACGTACTCTATGCTCGACGGAAAGTGCTCGGGAGAGAGGGAGCCCGCGTGGCTACGCACGAGGTCGAGGTCAGGGAACGACTTGACCTCATTCATGCCCTGTGCCAGTACGTGGCGGACTCCTCGGGAGTGGACATCCTGGCAGTCAAGGGAGCGGTCGCCCGCGAGCAGTTCACGGCAAGGACCCGGATCGGCACCGACGTGGATGTCCTCGTGCGGCCCGGTCAGGCGGACCGCTTCGTGGAGGCGCTCACCCGGGGCGGCTGGACGATCGGCCGGGATGCGCACGATCTGGATCTGTCGAACCACGCCGTCGTCCTCGAGCACCCTCTCTGGGGCCTCACCATCGACGTGCACCGACACTTTCCCGGGTTCTCGGCCTCGCCGACCGATGTCTTTCGCTGCCTGTGGGCGGGGCGCGAGTATATACGTCTTGGCGGTCGCAATTGTGCAGTCCCGAAGCGGTGTGCCCACGGTGCCGTGCTGATCGTGAATGCCGCGCGAAACCCGATGGATCATGACGCCAGGCTCGTCCACGATGGGTGGACGAGCCGTGAGTTCGGGCGTGGCGTGACGATGGTGCACGAGCTTGGAGGGGCCCAGGCCGCGGCCACCCGGTTGCCTGAGTTGTTCCACCCCGAGCGGCGCTCCTACTACTGGCAGGTGGTGAGCAACCAGCCCACCGGGACAGCGATGTGGCTCGCCCGCATCTGGGATACACCGGGTGTGATGCCGCGGTTGAGGCTCTTGGCCTATGCGCTGGTCCCCCCGCCTCTGTGGGGTGAGCGCAACGGTTGGGCGCAACGTCTGCGGCGCACGCCGGAGCACTGGGCGAAGGGGCTGCGCCAGTTGCCGGGTGCTGTGCGACGTCTCGTGCGTATGGCCTGGGGTCCCCGGCGGCGGTGAGTACGGAAGACGTCCGTGACGGACAGGGACCGCGCGTGTGACTGGTGGCACAGTCTCATCAGTGCCGTCCTCCCGACGCCTCTCCGGGGATGGGCTACCTTGGAGGCCGTCCCGAACCCCAGTCTGGAGCCAAGATGCGTATTCTGATCACTGGAGGAGCCGGGTTCATCGGCTCCAACCTCACCCGCCTCGCCCTGGACAAGGGGCACCAGGTGGTGGTCGTTGATGACCTCTCCACTGGGTACCGGGACAACCTGGACGGGCTCGACGTGGACTTCCGTGAGGGCTCGGTCCTTGACGACGAGCTCATGGCCTCGGCCATGGTGGGCGTCGAGTCGGTGACGCACCTCGCCGCCCTCGGCAGCGTGCCGCGCTCCATCGCGAACCCCCGTGCCACGCACGAGGCCAACGCGACCGGCACGTTGCGTGTGCTCGAGGCCGCGCGTGACGCAGGGGTCAAGCACGTGGCCTGTGCCTCGTCCAGCTCGGTGTACGGCATGAACCCGGCGATGCCCAAGCACGAGCGCGAGTGGGTTCGGGCGATGTCCCCGTACGCCGTCTCCAAGCTGGCCACCGAGCAGTACACCCTCGCCTTCCAGCAGTCCTACGGCATGGACACCTTGGCGTTCCGCTTCTTCAACGTCTACGGGCCGCGGCAGCGGGCCGGCCACGTGTACGCCGCGGTCATCCCGATCTTCCTGGACGCCCTGCTCAAGGGGGAGGCACTGCCGGTCAACGGTGACGGCTCCAACTCCCGCGACTTCACGTACGTGGGCACCGTGTGTCGAGTCCTTCTGGATGCTGCCGAGCGCAAGGTGACCAATCCCGAGCCGGTGAACCTTGCATTCGGCACCAACACGACGCTGCTGGAGCTCATCGACCAGATTCAGGAGGTCTCCGGCCAGGCCGCGGAGGTCGTGCACCGGGACCCGCGCCCGGGCGACGTAAAGCACTCCCAGGCGATGAACGACTCCCTCATGTCGCTGTTCCCCGACGTGGAGCCCGTGACCCTGAAGCAGGGCATCGCCGAGACGCTCGAGTACTTCAGGTCGCTCTGAAGGAGTCTGGGCGCATGCGCGTGCTGATCCTTCTGAAGACGAATGAAGGGGGGATGTGGATCCTCCCCCAGGTTCGAGCGCTGCGGGCTCGGGGGGAGGAAGTCGTCGTGTGCATACCGGAAGGGGACGGCAAGCTCCGCCGAGCTCTGGACGGCGAGAGCATCGAGGTCCTGCCGAGCCCATTCGACTTCGAGTTCGGGCCGCGCTTCTCGACGTTGCGGGGCCTGCTCGCGTTGCGGAGCCTTGTTCGTCAGGTGTGCCCTGACGTCGTGCTGTACCACCTCTACGCCTCGGCACTGGCGGGACGCTTGTCCACCATCGGTCTTCCGCTGCGGAGGGTCCACATGGTGGCGGGGCCGCTGTACCTTGATTCACCCATCATCGCCCGGCTGGAGGGGTTCCTGCGCGCGCTGGACGACACCCTCATCTCCGGTTCCGAGTACACCTTCCGGCGGTACGAGCAGCTCGCCGGTCCTCGCCCGGGGAACCACACGGTCGTGCCCTACGGCGTGGACGCGGAGGCCTTCGTTCCTGCCACCCCCGAAGAACGGCGCCGGGCTCGGCGTCGACTGGGGATCCTGGAGGACGAGTTCGTGGCGATCATCGTGGCTTACGTCTACGCACCCAAGACACTCGCCGGGTACACGACCGGTGTGAAGGGTCACGACACGCTGATCGAGGCGTGGGATGAGTTCGCGGCTGGCCAGGAGGGTGTCCGCCTGCTCATCGTCGGGGGTGGCTTCGACGATGAGGGAGAGGTCTACCGGCAGGAGCTGATGGCTCGCTATCCGGGACGCGGCTTGTTGTGGACCGGCAAGGTCACCGACGTGGCCAGTTACTACGCCGCGGCTGACGTGAGTGTGAGCCCTTCGCTCTCCGAGAACCACGGGGCGGCCTGCGAGGCCGGGGCGCTCGGGCTGCCTTCCATCGTCAGTGACGCCGGGGGTCTGCCCGAGACCGTGGACACTGCAAGTGGCTGGGTATTCCCGCGGGGGGATGTCCCAGCCTTGGCGGACCGACTGCGGGCAGCGCACCAGGCCTTCGTGGAGGGACGTCTGCGGGCGATGGGGGTGGCTGCGCGCGACCGTATGGTGCGGTTGTTCCACTCACCCTCGGCTGCGGAGAGCGTGGCCGATGCCGTGCAGGGCGTCGTGGGTTCCGGTGATCCGGTCGTCACGGCCTTCACGGAGGCGCACTTTCATCGAGGGCTCGCCGGGGTCACTGCACCCGATGGTGCGAATGGCGACTCGCAGTGGGGCCGGTACGCAGCGTTGGGAGGGACGCTGCGCGTTGCAGGCCGTACGTCGGCCCCGGAGGAGATCACGGGCGGTGAGGTCGTGAGCACCTCGGCTCTCGTCCCGCTGCCCGAGTACCACGGTGCAGGCGAGTTGGTGCGTGCTTCTCTGCCCTTGATCCTTGCCGTCGACCGGGCTGTCGCGCAGAGCGATCTGGTGATCTGCCGTGTCCCGGGCCCCATCGGTACCCTCGCAGCTTTGAGCGCTCGCTGCCGTGGCGTCCCCTATGTGACGGAGATGGTCGGTGACCCTCTTGACGTGCTGTCCAGTGGTGCAGCCGGGGAAGTGGCCAGACGAGCCGCCAAGGGGGCGGCCAAGGTCACCCGTTGGGTGGTGTCCCATGCTGCCGCCGCACGGTTCGTGACTCGAAGCAACCTGCAGGCGGTCTATCCGGCCGCCCTTGGCCGCCCGGTTTTTGGTATTCCCAACGTGCGTATCCCGCGTGCAAAGTTGCGCAGCGAGCCTCGCGCCATGACGGGAGAGAGGGTTCGTCTCCTGGCCGTGGGGTCGCAGGAGACGAACTACAAGGGGCACGACATCGCGATCCGCGCCCTCGGCCACCTGCGTGAAGACGGCGTCCGGGCACACCTCGTGCTTGTGGGCGGGGGTCGGCTCCACGAGGACCTGAAGGAACTCGCCGGTGAGCTCGGTCTGACGGACTCGGTGGAGTTCACCGGGGCCGTGAGTCGGTCGGAGGTGCGGCTGGCCATGGAGGCGGCCGACATCTTGGTGCATCCGTCACGGACCGAGGGGCTGCCAAGGGTGGTTGTTGAGGCCATGGCCACCGGTCTCCCTGTCGTAGCGACACCGGTCGGTGGTGTGCCGGAACTCGTGCCGTCCGATCGACTCGTGGGTGTGGATGACCACCGAGGCCTCGCTCGCGCCGTGGCAAGCCTGCTCGATCCGGTGGTCTATGAGGAGTCCTCGAGGCTCTCGCTGGAGACCGCTGAGGGGTACGTCCAGGAGCGCGTCGATGAGGCGTTCGCGGAGTGGGTTGCGACGCTCCGATCGCTCGCACAGGAGCATCGTGCGAGGAACGGAGGCGCATGACGGGAAAGGCGGGCCAGGCTCTCGCGGGCAGCCTTGCCTTCAACCTGGGTCAGTGGGCCCTCGTCGTTGCACTGAGCCGCTGGGCGGGCTTGGAGGTGATGGGGCAGTTCGCGTGGGCCCTGGCGGTGTGCACGCCTGTCTTCATGCTGACGAACCTGAGCATGCGTGTCGTTGCTCTCACCGATGAAGACATGGACCACCGGTTCCCGGACTATGCACGACTCCGTCTGTTGTGCTCCGTCGTGGGAGTTGGGTTGGTCTTTCTGCTCGCCCTGGCGCTGGGGCACCTGACGCTCGTCGTCGCCATGGTTGCTGTGGCGAAGGCCTTGGACGCGATCGGGGAGGTGTTCTACGCGTGGTTCCAACGGCAGGAACGCTTTGGGCCCGTGGCGCTCAGTCAGATCGCCAACGGATTCCTCACGCCGTTGGTGGTGGGGGCCATGCTGCTTGGTGGTGTGCCGGCTCAGATCGCTGTGAGCGGCAGTGTCGCCGCCTCCTTCAGCGCGTTGGCGTGGCTTCTGGTTCTGGCTCAGAAGCAGGGATTGGGACCCCTCACCCTGCACTTCTGGAGGGCGAGCCCCGCCACGTCGTGGCGTGGACTCCTTCTCGTGGCGGCTCCTGCCGGGATCGCGTCGGCGGTGACGTCATTCCTGGCCAACATCCCCCGGTATGCCATCGAGGACATCTTGGGGGCCGAGGCGCTGGCCGTGTACTCGGCCATCTCCTACATCCAGATCGCGGGGCTGACCGTGGTGGGGGCCGTGGCCACGGTGCTGCTGCCACGACTGGTCTCCCTGCGTGAGAGCGGTGGTATCCGCGCAGTGGTCCGGGCGACAGCCATCTGGGCGGCAGGTCTGCTGGCCCTCACCCCTGTTGCAGCAGGCGTCGCTTGGCTGCTCGGTGCGCCGGTGCTTCGCCTGCTGTACGAGAAGGACGTCTTCGTGGACGTCCCGGTCCTGGTCTGGCTCGTCGTGTCGCTGGGGCTCGCCGCGGTGGGATGGATGTTCGATCTGGGACTCGCTGCACGTCGCTTGTTCCGTGCTCAGCTGTACTCGACCCTGCTCACCGTGCTGGTGGTGGTACCGCTGGCGTGGTTCCTCACCGCCCGGGGCGGCCTCACGGGAGCTGCGGTTGCTGCTGCAACGGCAGCCCTGGTCCAGGCCATCATCCGGCTGGGCTTTCTCGTGGCGGTGCCGTCGCAGAGGCCGGTGGTGGGCACGCCTTGAATGTGGCCTGGGTGGTCCTGCACGTCGCCGCAGGGCTGCCGGTGAGCCGCCCAGGGGTGGCGACCCGGCGCGGTTTGGTGTGAACTGAAGATCCCCGGCGATCTGGCTTACGCGTTGCGCCCGGTGAGGATCGGTGGTGTGGTCCTGGACCAGCGGAACAGCGGCGTCCTCGCGAACGGAGAAAGAGCCAGCGGGACGAGGTAACCAACCACCAACAGGATGGGGGTGACGATCCACCAAGATGTCACGCCCAGGTCCTCCAGGAAGAGCCAGCACCCTCCGATGGCTGCGCCGTGGACCAAGTACCACACGATGGAGTTCTTCCCCACCCACTGCATCCAACGGGGCCACGAGATACGGCTTGCGCACCAGATCAGAAGCAGTACACCGCCCACGGAGAGGGCATAGGCGTGGATCCCGCGCGACCAGCGCGCCTCTGGATCGACCACGACGAAGACCGACCACAGAAGAACGAACCCGGCGAGAACGCCGGGCACGAGACCGCGTGTGGACTGCCATCTCGTCATCCAGTGACGCGATGTGGCGCCCAGGAAGAAGAAGCTGCTCCACCAGGCGTAGTGGATGACCAGCTTCGCCACTGCCAGATCAGGGACGAACGTGTATGCGCCGATGGCGATGAGGGCCAAGGGGGCGGGGAAGACCCACACCGGTAGAGAGTTGGCCAGGAGACCGAGCGCGTAGCAAGCGGTCAGGACCATCAGGAACCAGAGATGGTGGTAGCCGATGATCCAGGTGCGCGGGTCAAGGAGTGCCTCCGTCTCACGGAAGGCCACGACCGTCACGAAGGTCCAGACCAGGTACGGCCAAACGATCCCCTTGAGCTTTCCGGAGATGTAACGCTTGGTTCCCTTCGTCAGCGAGGACTCCAAGAGCATGCCTGAAAGAAAGAGCAAGGTGGGCATTCGGTACGGCTGAAGGGCGAACTGCCACCGCTCAAGCCATGGAGGGGGCTCGGCTCCCAGCTGCATCGGCAGGACGGGAACGTGGAGCAACACCACTAGGAGGACGGCCAAGCCCCGTACCGCGTCCATCCATTCGATTCTTCCGTTCTTCGTCTTTCCTTCGGTCATCGTCCTACCATCCACGGTGCGTCTTCCTTCTCGGGTCTGACATGGGCCGCTCTGTCCATGCCCTCGGACTCGTGAAGGGGATGGGCATTGTACGGCGGCTCTCGAGTGCTTGGCCTCTTGCGGGACAAGGTCGGCCCATGACCGCGGGGTAACTGCTGTTGCCCCGCGGTCATGGGCCGACCTTAACGTGCAACTGTTGCACCTCCGGCACGCACCCGGGGTGCAGGATCGGTGCTCGGCTGCGTGGTGCGGGGGACGGCCTTGGCTGGAGCCGTGGTGCGAGTCAGCCACACGACCAGGAGAAAGACTGCTCCGTACAAGAGCGTTGAGAGCAGCATGTCAAGGTCGCCGCGCATCGAATACATGAGGAAGGTGATGAACAGCGGCGCGAAGAAGAGTGCCGGCCGCCACGTGGTGGCCTTGGTGAGTAGGTACTTGTGGAACACGGCCAGTAGCGCAAAGACGACAAAGACGCCGACCAGGCCCGCGTTGAGGCGCGCCTCGCCCACGAGGGAGAAGCCGTACCCCGCCTTCGCGTGGGAATCGAGATAGAACTGCACGAACCAGTCGCTCAATGAGGTGAACCCCGAGCTCGAGCCTCCACTGATCATGTTCCAGTAGGAGTGGGTCGCGTCGGTGTCATTGATGGGGTAGCGACTCAAGAGGTAGGTGTCGACGAAGAGGAGGGACCCCTGGTTGAGCACTCCGGTCGTGTCGAGGTCACCATTTCCTCGCGTCGCGAAGATCCATGTTCCCAAGACCGCGAAGGTGCCCCCGACGATCGGTGTCCATCGGGCTGAGCGCAGCAGTCCGAACGTCGTTGCATGGACGAACAGGCTGAAGATCAGGAAAATGAAGTCGCGTTCCGCTGACAGTAGTCCATAGGCAATGAAAACGACCGCGTTGAGGAAATACCACTTGCGAGCCGTCTTGTCCGGCCAGATGAAGAAGAGCATCGACAGGGCGATGGTCTCCAGAAGGACATACTGGTAGTGCAGCGCGGGGGCGGTGCCGACGGACACGGCCTTCTCAAAGGGGCTGAGGACGGCCAGCTGGAGTGCGAAGAACCCCCCGTAGAGGGTCAGGATGAAGAGGGCCACGGAGTAGCCTGTCCATCGTGTCCCGTCGTCGCGCCGCCAATAGGGGTTCGTCCGGAGGGCTTGGGAGTCCCGCGCCAGCAGGTCCACAGTGAGCCAGGCGACGAGTACGACTAGGTATGCGATGCAGGCATCCGGGACCTCTGACACCACGGTGCCTTCGTAGATGTCCTCGCCTCGCATCGTGTTTACGACGGGGCCCAAGGAGAAGAAGGCGAAGTAGGCCGCGACATAGGCCATGACGGACGAGCGTGGACCGCGCCGAAAGAGTAGGACCAGTACGGCGGACGAACAGACGAGAATCTCAGTAGGGCTCACGCGCTCTCCCCGCTCCCACGGAACTCCGTCATCGTCGCCTGCCCGTCTTCGGCGATTCCTTCACGGCAAAGCACCGCGCCGACCGTGTGCGCAAGGATCTTGAGATCCAGCACCAGGCTCTGGCGGTCCACGTACTCCACGTCGAGCGCGAACCGCTCCTCCCACGTCAGGGAGTTGCGCCCCGAGGCCTGGGCCAGCCCGGTCAGTCCGGGCTTGGCCTCGTGACGCCGGGCCTGCGTGGGGGAGTAGAGCGGAAGGTACTTCATCAGGAGTGGGCGGGGGCCGACGAGGCTCATGTCGCCCCGGACGATGTTCCACAGCGTGGGGAGCTCGTCGATGCTCGTGGAACGGAGGAAGGACCCGACCCTCGTCATGCGCTCGGCATCGGTCACGCGGCCACGAGCCTCGTCCACGTGGTGCATGGTGCGGAACTTGATCATCTCGAACGGCTCACCGTGCAGACCGGGCCGCGTCTGGCGGAAGAACACCGGCGAGCCGAGAGTGGTGCGGATCGCCACGGCTGCCGCGGCCTGCACCGGCAGTGAGGCTACGAAGGCGGGAACGGTCAGCGCGAGGTCGAGTGCTCGCTTCACCGGCGCGTAGCTCACGAGGCCCCTCAGGCGTCCAGCAGCGTCGTGAGCGCCTCGATGACGCGCTCCTGCTGCTCGTCGGTCATGGTGCTGCTGCTCGGCAGGTTCAGGCCCGTGCGGAAGAGCTCCTCGCACACCTCGCCACCCACCACCGGGGTGTCGGCGAACACCGGCTGCATGTGCATCGGCTTCCACAGGTGGCGGGCCTCGATGCCCTGGCCGGAGAGGGCGCCCTGCACCGCGTCCACGTCGAAGCCGGGGCGGTCCACCACGATGCTGGTCAGCCAGCAGTTGTCGAAGTGGGCGTCGTCCTGGTCCCCGAGCACCCGCACGCCCTCGAGCGCACCGATGGTCTCCACGTAGCGCTCCCGGATGGCGCGGCGACGGCCGATCAGGTCGTCCAGCCGGCCCAGCTGCGCGCGGCCGATGGCCGCCAGGATGTTGGACAGTCGGTAGTTGTACCCGTGCTCGGTGTGCTCGTACCACGGGACGGGCTCACGGGCCTGCGTCGAGAGCTTGCGCGCGTGGGCGATGAGCGCCTCGTCGTCGCTGACGAGCATGCCCCCGCCGGAGGTGGTCATGATCTTGTTGCCGTTGAAGGAGAACGCCGACGCCAGCCCGAAGGAGCCCGCGGCGCGGTCGCCCAGCCGGGCGCCCAGCGATTCCGCGGTGTCGCAGAACAGGGGGACGTCCAGCTCGACCAGCCCGGCCTCGAGCACGTCCATCTCGCAGGCACGGCCGAAGAGGTCCACCGGGACGGCGGCGACCACGGTCTCGCCACGGTCCTTGAGGTCGCGCACGGCCTGCAGCATGAGCTGCGGGTCCACGTTCGCGTCGGACGCCTGGGAGTCGACGAACACCGGGGTCGCGCCGGTGTAGGCGATCGCGTTGGCGGTGGCGGCGAAGGTCATGGAGCTGGTGACCACGTGGGTGCCGGGGCGGGCCCCCAGGTGGATCAGACCCAGGTGCAGGGCCGCGGTGCCGGAGCTCAGCGCGAGGGCGTGCTTCGCGCCCACCCGCTCGGCGAGCTCGGCCTCGAAGGCGTCCACCTCCGGTCCCAGCGGGGCGACCCAGCCGGAGCGGATCGCGCGGACAACGGCCTGTTCCTCGGCATCCGAGATGTCAGCCATCGAGAGGTGGATGCGCTCGGTCATCGGGGGGCCTTTCCGGTGGGCACTCGGGACTCCGGTCACCGTACCCCGGGACAGGGGCGGCGGCCGTCGGGTCAGGGAGCGGGTCTCCGCGATGTGGGTCACACCGGCTGCGCCCAGCGCGAACACCGGCCCGCGGCGCGCCGCACCGACCTACGATGTCCCGGATGACGAGCCTCCAGGAGGGTCTGCGATGACGCCCACCACCCGTGAGAAGCCCGCCACGACCACGGCCGGGTCGGCCGACGACGTCGTGGACGTGGCCACCGAGACCCCCGAGGAGCAGGCTGCCCGCTTCGAGCGCGAGGCCCTGCCGCACCTGGACCAGCTGTACAGCGCGGCGCTGCGCACCACCCGCAACCCCTCGGACGCCGAGGACCTGGTGCAGGAGACCTACGCCAAGGCGTTCGCGGCCTTCCACCAGTACAAGCCGGGCACCAACCTCAAGGCGTGGATGTACCGCATCCTCACCAACACGTACATCAACAACTACCGCAAGAAGCAGCGGCAGCCGCTGGAGTCCGACGCCGCCGAGGTGGAGGACTACCAGCTGGCGGCGGCGGAGTCGCACACGGCCAAGGGGCTGCGTTCGGCCGAGACCGAGGCGCTGGACCACATCGCCGACACCCAGGTGACCGAGGCGCTGGCGCAGCTGAGCGACGAGTTCCGCATGGCCGTGTACCTGGCCGACGTGGAGGGCTTCGCCTACAAGGAGATCGCCGAGATCATGGACACCCCCATCGGGACCGTGATGTCGCGTCTGCACCGCGGAAGAAAGCAGCTGCGCGAGGCGTTGGCCGAGTACGGAGCCGAACGCGGCTTCGGTCGGAAGTCTCAGGTGGAGGAGGTCTCGTCGTGAGCCGCATGTGTCACGAGTACCTCGAGAAGGTCTACGCCTACCTCGACGGGGAGATGTCCGACGCCGACTGCCGGGCCCTGCAGGCGCACCTCGAGTCGTGCCCGCCGTGCATGGCCGCCTACCAGCGCGACGCGCGCCTGAAGGAGCTCGTGCGCCGGTCCTGTGCGTGCGAGCCGGCGCCGACCGAGCTCCGCGAGCGCATCGTCACCTACATCCACACCAGCGTGACGGTGGTGCGCCGTCAGGCCTGAGCGGCCCCTGAGTGTCACGCCGGAGGCTGGGCCGACGCTGGATCGAAGGTAAAGATTTGCCCAAGAAGAGGGGCGAACCTTGGAGAAGGCTGGGAGGGGTGCCCACACTGGTGGCGCCCCTCAACGCCCCCATTGAAGGAGATCCCCATGTTCATCGAGGCCATCACCGCCCTGTCCGACGCCGCGCAGACGGCCAACATCTCCATCGAGACGGTCGCGCACGCCGCCAACATCTCCATCGAGACGATTGCGCGCGCCGCGAACATCTCCATCGAGACCAGCAACATCTCCATCGAGGTCGAGGACGCGCTGCGGAAGTTCTCTGCGTGACAGCGTGAACGCATGAACCGTCTCCTCTGGGGCGTGGTGCCGACGGCTTTGGTCGTCGGCACCACGACTTTGTGCCTGGTCCCGCTCCCCGAGGTCAGATACTGGCCGATGGCGGTCTTCTTGGTCGTCCTGGCGGCTGCCGCGCACCGGTACACGGCCGTGACGCGGTGGCTCGGCCTCGGCCACTCGCTCATGGGCACGGTCCAGGCACTGTCCTGGCTGTTCGCCGGGCCGTGGGCTTCGCTCATGGCGTGCCTTGCTCCGGTGGTGGTCCCCCGGACGAGAAAGCCGTGGCAGGTCCATGCCTACAACGTGGGGACCTTCGTCATCATGAGCAGCGCGGGGTGGTGGGGCTTCCACTGGGCCGGCGGTGAATACCTCGGGAACGCCCGGCACCCCATTCAGGACGTCGCCTGGCCCACCGTGGTCGGCGCGCTCTCACAGCTGCTGACGAACATCCTGCTCATCGTGCCGGGTCTGGCTCTCCTGCGCGGGCACGGACTGCCCGCTCTGGCACGTGACGCCGCCACTGTCCTGCGGGTGGGATCCTTCAACCAGGTGCTCGGCAGTGTGGTGCTCGCCCTGGCCACCTGGGGCATCCACCCCCGCGGGCTGGGGCTCCTCGTGGCGGCAGTGCCGCTCATGGTGCACATGGCCGTCCTGGCCACCATCCAGGAGGCCGAGACGGTCCAGACCCGTGCCCTGCGCACCCTCATGCGAGCCGCCAAGACCAGCGACCCGTACCTCGAACCGCACGGTGCCCGTGTCGCCGAGTACGCCAAGGAGGTCGGGCGTCATCTCCGTCTGGGCCCCCACCAGATGGAGAGCCTCGACCTGGCGGCACGGCTGCACGACATCGGGTTCGTGGCCCTGCCCCCGCAGGAGGGGGAGCGCGAGCAGGGGCACGGTGAGCAGGGTGCCCGCATGGTGCAGGGGCTGCCCTTCCTCGATGCCGCGGCGCGCCTCATCCGGGACAGCCACGTGCCGGTGCCTGCCGGGGCCGAGATGGACACCGAGCGTGCCCAGCCGATCGAGCTCCGGGTGCTGCAGGTGGCCGATGCGGTCGACGCGTTGGTGATCGAGCGGCCGGACATCACCGTCGAGGAGATCTGCGACCTGCTGGAGGCGGACCCGACGCGCTACGACCGGCGCGCCGTCGACGGCCTCCGGGAGGCACGGCCGGTGCTGCGCCGCCACGACGTCGCCCTCGAGGACCTACCGGGGTGGTGGCGCCACGACCTGCCGCGCGCCGTCCGGGGTGCCGCGTGAGCGCCGCACAGGGCGGGGCCGTCCTCCTCGCAGTGGTGCTCGTTGCCGCGGTCCTCGTGGCGCGGCGCTGGCCCCGGTTCCTCATGCCGATGTGGCTGGTGGCCAGGGCCGGCCAGATCGGCCTTGTGGGCCTGAGCGCCATCGCCGCGTGCGGGGGGCTGGACGGCGTGGTCGCTGCGCTGGTGGCCGCCGCGGTCAGCAGCACCGCAGCGCTCGCCCTCTCCCGCCGAAGGCACCCCGGAGCATCCGTCACCCCGGACCTGCTGTGGTGGTTCGGGGGCTCCGCGGTCACCGGCCTCCTCGTGGCGGCGATCTGGTGGGCTCCCGTGGCCAAGGGGTGGCTCTCGCTGCTCGTGGCGCTCACGGCAGGGGCGGGCCTCGTGGTGGAGCTCATGGCGGGGCGCGGGGGGTCCGGGCGCCGGGGACCACGGGCGATCCGGCCGGCCGAGGCCTTCGCCACGCTGAGCATGGCGGCCACCGCCGCGGCCCTCATCGCCGGGGTGCCCCCGGTGGGCTGGTGGTTCGCCCCGCTCGCCCTGGCACCCCTGCTCAACATCGCGGCCGCCCTGCAGGGGCGCCACCGCGCGCTGGCCGTGGCGCAGGAGACGGTCACGGCCCTCTCACGCCTCCCTGACGTGGGTGGGTACACCCGGGACGGGCACGGCCAGCGCGTGGCCGAGGTGGCCGTGGGCATCGCCGCCTCCCTGGGCCTCTCCGCCGTGGAACGCGACCAGCTCCGGCGGGCGGGCCTCATCCATGACGTCGGACTGGTGTCCCTCAACACCCGCATCACCGACGGGAGCACGAGCCTCCTGGCGCCCCTGGACCAGCAGCGCATCGCGGCCCGCTCGGCGGAGATCGCCGCCGAGATGCCGGAGGACGCGCCGGTCATCGACGCCCTGCGGCACCAGGCGCACCCCTTCATCGATCACGTGACCTACCGCGCGGATGTCCCCCGGGCCGCCCGAATCCTCAAGGTCGCCAACGCCGTGGACGACTACGCCGGTGGCCGTCGTACCCCGGAGGCCCTGAAGCGCGCCATGTCCCGCATCTCGATGCAGCAGGGCTACGAGTTCGACCCCGAGGTGGTCGCCATCGCCCGTCGGGTGGTGCGTGGCCTGCGGGAGGACTGAGCGACCGACCCCGCACGCGCCGAGGGCGCCACCGGTGACCGGTGACGCCCTCGGGCAGGGGAGGAAGTGGCTCAGGCCTCCTTCTTGGTCTCCCAGAAGATCTCGGCGATCTCGTCGATCTTGGCCAGCAGCTGGTCGGCCACCTCGGCGTCCAGCGCACCCTTGGCGCCGGAGGCACCGGCGAGCTTGGTGGCCTCGTTGACCAGCTGGTGCAGCTGGGGGTACTTCTCGAAGTGCGGCGGCTTGAAGTAGTCGGTCCACAGCACCCAGAGGTGGTGCTTCACGAGCTCGGCGCGCTGCTCCTTGATGATGATGGCGCGGGTGCGGAAGTCGGCGTCACCGGCCTTCTCACCGTCGACCTTGGCGATGATGCCCTTGATGGACTCGGCCTCGATGCGGGCCTGAGCGGGGTCGTAGACGCCGCAGGGCAGGTCGCAGTGGGCGCTGACCTCGAGGGTGGGGGCGACAAAGCGGGAGAACATGTCACAACCTTTCGCGGGAGTGTTCGTCGCTGCCCACGCTAGTACGTGGGCAGCGATACCGCGACGGGTGGGGTGGCGCGTCAGAGGTCGCGGGCGGGGTGGGCGCCCTCCTGCTCGGGGTGCGTGCGCCCATCGCCGAGGACCGCGTTGCTCTGCGTGTCGTCGGTGCGGCGCACCTCGAGGTCGAAGGTGGCCTCCCGGTCCATGTATGCCCGGGCCGACTCCGCGTCGTCGAAGACCAGGTCGCGGACCACGTCGCGGTCGAGCAGCGGCACGTCCACGGCGGAGACCAGCTCGTGGCCGGTGACGCGGGCGTCGTCACCCGGCTTGAAGAGCTCCTCGCTCATCTTCTCGCCCGGGCGCAGACCGGTGTACGTGATCTCGACGTCTCGCTTGCCGGACATCGCGATGAGGCGCTTGGCCACGTCCACGATCTTCACCGGCGTGCCCATGTCGAGCACCATCACCTCGCCGTCGTGCCCGATGGCGGCGGCCTGCATCACCAGCTGGCAGGCCTCGGGGATGAGCATGAAGTAGCGCTCCACGTCCGGGTGGGTGACCGTCACCGGCCCGCCCTTGCGGATCTGCGCGGTGAAGGCCGGGATGACCGACCCGCGGGACCCGAGGACGTTGCCGAAGCGCACCGAGACGTAGCGGCCGGGCTCCTTGCCGGCGAAGTCGCTCGTGATGCGCTCGGCCAGCCGCTTGGAGTAGCCGAGAACGCTGGTGGGGTTGGCGGCCTTGTCGGTGGAGACGTTGACGAAGGTGCGCACCCCGGCGGCGCTCGCGGCCGTGAGCACGTTGTGGGTGCCCATGACGTTGGTCAGCCACGCCTCGTGCGGGTAGGCCTCCAGCAGGGGCAGGTGCTTGAGCGCCGCGGCGTGGAACACGACCTCCGGGCGGTGGCGCTGGAAGACCGCGTGCAGGCCCTGCAGGTCGCGGATGTCGGCGAGCACCAGGTCGTCGGAGTCGAGCAGGCCGTGGCCGACGAGGCTCATGGAGGTGGCCTGCAGGGAGGACTCGTCGCGCTCGAGCAGCAGCAGCTTGGCCGGCTTGAACTTGGAGATCTGGCGGGCCAGCTCGGAGCCGATGGAGCCGCCGGCGCCGGTCACCAGCACCACCTTGCCCGAGAGCTCGGCGGAGATGGCGGCCTGGTCCAGCTCGATGGGGCGGCGGCCCAGCAGGTCGGCGAGGTTGATGTCGCGCAGGTCCGAGACCTGCGGGCGGCCGTCGGCGATGCTGGCGACCGGGGGGAGCACCATGGTGCGCAGGCCGGCCTCGTCGCCGAGCTCGGTGAGTTCGCGCAGGAGCTCGGAGTCCGCATTGGGGAGGGCGATGATGAGGTGGCTCGCGTCGTGGGCCTCGGCGAGGGCCTTGATGTCCCGCCGCGTGCCGCGGACGCGCACGCCGTCGATCCGGAGCTTCGCCTTGCTCGGGGCGTCGTCGACGAAGCCGACCGGCGTGTAGGCGGCCTTGGGGTCCTCGATGATCGACCGGACGAGCTGCCGGCCGGCGGAGCCCGCCCCGAAGATCAGGGCCCGGTGCTCGCGGTCGGCCGAGGCTGCCTGCCGCGTGTTCCGGGCACGGAGCACGAAGCGCACGGCCAGCATGCCGGCCAGGGCCACCAGGCCCGCGATGAGCGGGACGCTGCGGGGGACACCCACGCCGGGGCTGGCCAGCTCCACCACGAGCAGCACAGCCATCGTGATGAGTGTGACCCGCGCGAGGTCGGCGACCTCTTCGAAGGAGCCCCGCTGGTGGCCGACCGCGTAGGGGCCGACGACGAGGCCCAGGGCCACATGGAACGCGGCGGCCAACGCGGCCATACCGATCGTTCCCAGCAGATGGGCCTCGCCGATCGAGAAGTCGAACCGCAGCGCGGTGGCGGCCCAGGTCGCGACGAACCAGAGGAGAGCGTCGATCCCCGCCCACGTCAGGCGGACCGCTCGGTCCCGGGTCGTCTGGTCACTGCGCAGATCGTTCGCCACGGTCTCCCTCTCGTCGGTGGTGGTGCGGTCCCCGAGGGGACCACCCCGAAGATAGCCGACGGTGGGCGGCGCGCCCCACGCCGTGGACTACGGCGTTCGTCACATGGCGAACCTCGCCACGGGGCGCGGCTCCGCGACGGGCAACCCGCCTCAGCCGCGGGAGTAGTCGTCCTCCAGGCGCTCGATGTCGCCCTCGTCGAAGGTGCCGAAGGCCACCTCGAGCACCTGTGCGTCCTGCGTGCCCGGGTTGCCCAGGCGGTGGGTGGCGCCGCGGGGGATCCACACACGGCCGCCGGCCTCCACCGTGGTGGTCTCGTCGCCCACCTGCGCGGTCACGGGGCCATGGGTCACCACCCAGAGCTCGTCGCGGTGCTCGTGCACCTGCAGGGAGAGGCGCTGGCCCGGCAGCACGGTGATGAGCTTCACCGTGGACTGCTCGTTGTGGGTGAACTGCTCGAAACGACCCCAGGGGCGGGAGTCCTCCACCACCTCGGCGCGGGGGTCGCGGCGGGCGGCGTCGGTGGTGTCCTGCTGCACGGGTCTGCTCCTGCTCGTGGGGGTGGAGGGACGTCACGGGTCCTCCGGCGGTGCGGCCCGACCATCGGGGTCGGTCCACCACAGAGGGGGCCCCAGCGTAACCGGCGGAACCGGCTCAGGCCCTCCGTCGGCGGTGTGAGGCCCACCGGCGCCGTCGGGGGAGGCGGGCCAGGACGACGGCCACCACCGCACCGGCCGCGACCGGGCCGAAGGTGCGCGAGTCCGTTCCGGCACCCGGGTTGTCGCTGGCGAGCCACCAGCGGACGTCGTCGTCCACCACTCGGCGGTGGGTGGCGCGCTTCACCCCCATCGGGCGGGGGCCGGCCGGGCCGGGCGGGAGCTGGGCGACCACGAGCCGGCCGGGGCGGGGTCGCGCCCCGTGGAGCACGAGGAGCCGGTCCCCCTCCCGGAGGACCGGCTCCATCGAGCGGCCGGAGACACGCGCCAGGCCGATGCGGGGACTCACTCGCCCAGACGCATCCAGCGGTGCCAGCCACCGTTGAGCACGAGCCAGGCGAGCAGGCCGTAGCCGGTGCGGCCGGGGTTGCGGCCGTCGCCGGCGAGCATCTCGGCCTCCCACTGCTGGTGGCCCAGCAGCGGGGTGAAGCAGTCCACGAACGGGACGCCGCGGCGCGCGCACACGTCGGCCTGCGCGTCCACGATGGCGCGCAGCTTCTCGTTGGCCACCGCGTCCACCACCGGGGTGGGGGAGACCACGAAGGTGGCGATGCCGTGCGTGGCCGCGTCGTCGAGCATGTTGGCCACGTTGAGGCGCGAGCGGGCGGTGGTCAGCGCGGCCTCCGGGTCCCCGGCACCGACGCCGATGACCAGACGGCGCTCGTTGCGCTGCTCCCAGCGCGGGTCGCACTCGGTGCGCCAACGGGCCAGGAGGTGGGCGGAGGTGGCACCCACCACGCCCAGGTTGTAGGCGGCCAGGTCCACGTGCTCCAGGGGGGTGCGGGCCATCACGCGGCCGACCCAGCCCAGGGCCCGCTCGTCGCCGTAGCCGGCCACCGACCCGTCGCCCACGAAGCACAGCCCGATGCGCCGCTGGCCCTCGCTCACCTGGAACTGCTGCTTGCTGTCGAAGGTGGGGCGGGTGCTGTCACTGGGATAGGTGGGGCGGGTGTCGGTCACGCCGGCTCCTTGGGGTTCGTGGGTGGGTGCGTGGGGGAACCTACCGGTCCGGCGCACATCATCGCGTGCGCCGGACCGTGGTGTCGACGCCTCTCAGCCCTGCGGGACCTGCAGGGTGGCGTGCCAGGTGTCGGTGGAGTACTTGGTGCGCCACCCCATTGCCGAGTAGATCTCGTGTGCGTTGGTGGGGGAGCTCGCGTCGACCTCCAGGTCCACGAACTGGCGCCCGCGCTCGGCGGCGTCGCGGATCACGGCGTGCAGGAGGCCCTTGGCCGCGCCGCGGCCGCGGGCGGCGCGCGTCACGCCGAGGTACTCCACGTAGCTGCCCACCGCCTCCGGGACGGCCTGCTGGAGGCCCTCCTCGGCGCGGCGCAACTGCTCGTCGAGCGGCCCGTCATCGAGCACCGCGGCGGCGATGACGGCCCCGGCGGGGGTGCCGTCCTCCTCGAGCTCGGCGATCCACCAGTGGTCCCACCGGTGGGCGCGGTCCTCACGCAGCCGGCTCACGAACTCCAGGAAGGGCTCGGGCTGGCTGTTGAAGTGGTCGCGGAAGGAGTCCTCCAGCGTCTGGTGCACCTGGCGCAGGTCGTCCTCGTTGGGCAGGCGGCCCGAGGTGTTCTGGTCGACCATGCGGATGACCAGCCCGTCCTTCGGCGCACCGAGCGTCTCCACGTCGGCCTCCGAGGGGTCCACCGGGCGACGCATCTGCCACCACGTGCGCGTGTGCTCGAAGCCCACCTCGGCGAGGCGCTCACGGGTGAACGTGTCCGCCTCGTAGGGGCTGGCGTCCAGCGTCGTCTCCTGCACGCCGCGGCGCCACGCGATGCGGATCGCCGCCGCGCGGCCCCAGGCGAACAGGGCCTTCCAGACCTGTACCGGGTCCACGCCCTCGACCTCCCCGGCCACGAGCCGGGGGTCGAGGTAGACGTCGAGCATCACGCGGTGCACGGCGCGGTCGTGGACGTTGACCCAGCCGCGCACCTCGCCCTCGGCGTCCTGGGCGATGCGGTGGAAGCGGAACTCCGCACCACGGCCCAGGACGCGGTCGTCGACGTCCACCCAGGCGGTGCTGGCCTTGCCCAGCACCGCCTCCTGGTGAGCGGCGAGCAGCCGGGTCATGGCCGGCGTCTCGGCCGAGACCGGCTTGCGCAGGTGCCAGCCGGTGGGCAACTGGTCCTCGCCGTCCACCACGTCGTCGGTGATGTCCAGCGAGAGGGCCAGCTCGCGGTGGTAGCGCTCGCGGAAGGCGTCCACGGGGCTCACTCCTCGAAAGCGCGGCGGATCAGGTCCGCCTGCTCGTTCTTGTGCTTGGAGCCCACGCCGGTGGCCGGGGAGGCCGAGGCCGGACGGGCCACCGGGCGGATCTCGCGCTCCTCACCGTGCTCCGCGAGGGCGCCCGGCAGGTTGACCTTCATGTACGGCCACGCGCCCTGGTTGAACGGCTCGTCCTGCACCCACACCAGCTCGGCGTCGGGGTACTGCGCCAGCTCCTGCGCCAGCTCCTCGGCCGGCAGCGGGGCGAGCTGCTCCACGCGCACGATGGCCACGTCCTTCGCGCCACGCTTGTCGCGCTCGGCGGCCAGGTCGTAGAACACGCGGCTGGAGCACACCAGCACCCGCTTGACGGCCTGGGCGTCCGGCTGGGCCGGGTCACCGAGCACCGGCTGGAACCGGCCCTCGGTGAAGTCCTTCACCGGGCTCACGGCGGCCTTCACGCGCAGCAGCTGCTTGGGCGTGAACACCACCAGCGGGCGGCCGGGCTCGCTCTCGGCCTGCTTGCGCAGCAGGTGGAAGTGGTTGGCCGGCGTGGACGGGTAGGCCACGGTCATGTTGTTCTCGGCCACCAGCGTCAGGAAGCGCTCGATGCGGGCCGAGGAGTGGTCCGGGCCCTGGCCCTCGTAGCCGTGCGGCAGCAGCAGCACCACGCGGGAGCGCTGGTTCCACTTCTGCTCCGAGGAGGCGATGAACTCGTCGATGATCGTCTGGGCGCCGTCGACGAAGTCGCCGAACTGGGCCTCCCAGAGCACGAGGGCCTCGTCGTCCTCCACCGCGTAGCCGTACTCGAAGCCGAGCACCGCGTACTCGCTCAGGAGCGAGTCGTAGACGTCGAAGCGGCCCTGGTCCTCGCTGATATGACGCAGCGGGGTCCACTCGTCGGCGGTCACGTTGTCCACCATCACGGCGTGGCGCTGGGTGAACGTGCCGCGGCGGACGTCCTGGCCGGACATGCGCACGTCACGGCCACCGGCCAGCGTGGCACCGAAGGCGAGCAGCTCGCCCATGCCCCAGTCGATGTCGCCCTCGGTGGTCATCGCGGTGCGGCGCTCGAGCAGCTTGCCGAGCTTGGGGTGCACGGTGAAGCCCTCGGGCACGTCGGAGAAGACCTCGCCGAGCCGCTTCAGCAGCTCCGGCTCGATGGAGGTGTCGAGGGGGGAGTCCCACCCGTGCTCCACCTGCTCCTGGTCCTTCTGGCCGGCGTTGCCGTTGGCCGCGTTCTCCTTGAGGGCCTGCTTGGTCTCGGTGAAGACCGACTCCAGCTTCTGCTGGTAGTCCTGCAGCATCGCCTTGGCGTCGTCCTCGGAGATGTCGCCACGGCCCAGCAGGGAGTCCTGGTAGATCTTGCGCACGGAGCGCTTGTTGTTCACCAGGTTGTACATCTGCGGCTGCGTCATCGAGGGGTCGTCGCCCTCGTTGTGACCACGGCGGCGGTAGCAGACCAGGTCCACCACGACGTCCTTGTGGAAGGCCTCGCGGTAGGCGAAGGCCAGCTCGGCCACGCGGGCGCAGGCCTCGGGGTCGTCGCCGTTCACGTGGAACACCGGCGCCTCGATCATCTTGGCCACGTCGGTGGAGTAGCGCGCGGTGCGGCCCTCCAGCGGCGAGGTGGTGAAGCCCACCTGGTTGTTGACCACGATGTGGATGGTGCCGCCGGTCTTGTAGCCGGCCAGGCCGCTCATCTGCAGGGTCTCGGCCACGACGCCCTGGCCCGCGAAGGCCGCGTCACCGTGCAGCAGGATCGGCAGCACCGGGTACTCGCCGTCCTGCGTGGCCACGCGGTCCTGCTTGGCGCGGGCAATGCCCTCGAGCACCGGGTTCACGGCCTCCAGGTGCGAGGGGTTGGCGGCCAGGTAGACGCCCACCTCGTTGCCCTCGTCGTCGCTGTAGGTGCCCGAGGTGCCCAGGTGGTACTTCACGTCGCCCGAGCCGTGGGCCGAGCCGGACTCGCCCTCGAACTCGCGGAAGATCTGGGCGTAGGACTTGCCGGCGATGTTGGCCAGCACGTTGAGGCGGCCACGGTGCGGCATGCCGATGCACACCTCGGAGAGGCCGTTCACGGCGGCGTCGCGCAGGATGATGTCCAGCATCGCGATGACGGACTCGCCACCCTCGAGGCTGAAGCGCTTCTGGCCCACGAACTTGGTCTGCAGGAAGGTCTCGAAGGCCTCGGCGGCGTTCAGGCGGCCCAGCAGGTTGAGCTGCTCCTCGCGGTCCGGCTTCTCGAACGGCTGCTCCAGCTGCTCCTGCATCCAGCGGCGCTGCACCGGGTCGGAGATGTACATGTACTCCACGCCGATGGTGCGGCAGTAGGAGTCGCGCAGGATGCCCAGGATGTCGCGCAGCGGCAGGCGGGCGGAGCCGCCGAAGCCGTTGGTGGCGAAGGTGCGGTCCAGGTCCCACAGGGTCAGGCCGTGGGTGTTGATGTCCAGGTCGGGGTGGCGCCGCAGGGTGTACTCCAGCGGGTCGGTGTCGGCCATGAGGTGGCCGCGCTCCCGGTAGGCCTGGATGAGCGCCTGCACGCGGGCGTCCTTGGAGAGGTCGTCCTCGTGCACCGCGGCGATGTCCGGGGTCCAGCGCACCGGCTCGTAGGGGATGCGCAGGGACTGGAAGATCTCGTCGTAGAAACCCTCCTCGCCCAGCAGGTAGCCGTGCACCAGCTTGAGGAACTCGCCGGAGGCCGCACCCTGGATGACGCGGTGGTCGTAGGTGGAGGTCAGCGTGAGGATCTTGCTGACGGCGTCCTTGGCGATGCGCTCGGGGGCCATGCCCTGGAACTCGGCCGGGTAGTCCAGCGAGCCCACGCCGATGATGGCCGACTGGCCGGACATGAGGCGCGGCACGGAGTGGTTGGTGCCGATGCCGCCGGGGTTGGTCAGCGACATCGTGGTGCCGGTGAGGTCGCTGACGTCGAGCTTGTTGTCGCGGGCCTTGGCCACCATCGCGTCGTAGGCGAACCAGAACTGGGTGAAGTCCATCTGGTCGGCGTTCTTGATGCTCGGCACGAGCAGCGTGCGGCTGCCGTCCGGCTTCTTCATGTCGATGGCGATGCCGAGGTTGAGGGTGCCCGGGTCGGTGACGGTGGGCTTGCCCTTCTCGTCCGTGCCGTACAGGAAGTTCATGTCCGGCATCGCGCGCACGGCCTTGACTAGCGCGTACCCGATGAGGTGGGTGAAGCTGATCTTGCCACCGCGGTTGCGCGCCAGGTGGCCGTTGATGACGATGCGGTTGTCGATCAGGGCCTTCGCGGGCACGGCGCGCACGGAGGTGGCCGTGGGCACCTCGCGGGAGGCGTCCATCGCCTTGACGATGGCGGCCGCGGTGCCCTTGATCTTCTCGGTCTTCGCCTCGACCTCGCCCTGCACGTCACGCGGGCCGGGCATGTCGCGGCTCAGCGGGCGGCGGCGCGGCGGGATGAGGCCCTCGGCCGGCGCGGTGTCCTCGCGCAGCACGGTCGAGCGCTTCTGCGACGGGACGACCTTCTCGGCCGGAGCGCGGCGCACCTTGGCCGGACGCTCGGGGGCCTCGTCGGAGGTCGGGTCGGCGGCCGCGGCCTTCACCGGGTCGACCGGCTTCTCGCCGGTCGCGTCCTTGCCAGCCTTCTCGGCCCGCGCGCGCTCCTTGGCCTGCTCGGCCGGGGCGGAGTCGCTGCCGGTGGCCTTCGGGGAGGACTTCTTCGTGGCGGAACCAGCCTGCGGGGCGTCGCCGCCCTCGGGGCTCCAGGTGGCGAAGAGCTCCTGCCACTCGGTGCCCACCGAGTCAGGATCCTCACGCCACTGGTCGTACATGTCCTCCACGAGCCAGTCGTTGGCCCCAAAGGTGGCCTGGGCGTCGGAGGAGTGGTTCTGGGCCACGGTGGATGCGCCTTCTTCCCTGCACTCGAGGTCACGAACGCCGTCCGGCACCCGGGATCAGGGCACCGCGCACGGCACTGCTGGGCACCAGCCTAATGCGTGGCCCCGACGCGGGGTGAAGGCGGGCCGCGTGGTCTGGAGCACGTCCCGGGCGCGCCTCGGGCGGGTGGCGACCACGAGGGTCGTCCACCCGCCCGAGGCGGTGTCGTGCGGCTCATGGGCAGCCGCCGAAGGGTGGTGTCAGTCGACGTCCTTGCGTGCGCGGCGGAGACCACCCAGCAGGAGTGCCACGGCGGCGTAGGCCGCGAGCGCCAACCCGCCGGCCCACGGCTCCAGCGGATCCCACACGCCGCCGGCATCGCTGCGCGTCAGCGCACCGGTGACCGGGCCCGGCAGGTAGCGCGCGACGTCACCCACCCAGTCGAAGGCGAAGGCGAGTCCGGCGATCACGTTGTCGCCGATGAGGGTGGCCACAAAACCGATGATCACCGTCGCCAGCGTGCTGTTGGTGAGGAGTGCCAGCCCCAGGCCGAGCAGCGCCCAGAGGACGTGCGCCACCACGAAGGTGCCGAGTGTCACGGCGAGCTGGGCCGGCTCCGGGAAGGGCTCGAGGGCGTCGAAGACCCCCGTCAGCGCCGCGCCGAACCCGACGGCCACCACGAGGTGGGTGAGACCGGTCAGGAGCGCGACGACGATGGCGGCGACCACCTTTCCACCGAGCACCGACCAGCGGCGCGGGACGGCGGTGAAGGTGGCGGTCCACGTCTTGTGGGCGGTCTCGTTGCCGGCCACCAGAGCGCCGCCGGTGAAGGCCAGCAGGTAGCCGAACATCAGAGGGGAGCGGTAGACGCTCTCGATCATGGTGCGCGGGTCGTCGAGACCCGGGATCTGCCCGGAGTTGCGCGCCTCCTCCAGAGCAGGATCGCTCAGGAGGGAGTCGTACTGCCAGGCGTTCAGCGCCACGATCCCGGCGGCGACGACCGCCAGGATCAGGCACAGGACCCACCACCACTTCAGGGTGAAGACCTTGCGGAGCTCGGAGTTGATGGTTCCCATGTCAGACCTCCGTGTTCCGGTTGCCGTGCTGGTCGGTGAGCTTCACGAACATGTCCTCCAGGCTGCTGCTGGCGGCGGACAGTCCGTGGATGGGCTGGCCCGCGGCGAGCGCGGTGTCACCGATGAGGACGGCGTCGCCCGACTCCACGTCCAGGGTGGTGGGGCCGGTGACGGTCGCACGCACGCCCCGCTCGGCCAGCACCCGGGCGAGCGCCTCGGCATCGCGGGTGACCACGTGGGTGCCGGAGTCGGTGTCCAGGCTCGCGAGGGACCCGGAGGTGACCATGCGCCCGTTGGCGATGATGACCACGTCGTCCACCGTCTGCTGCACCTCGCTGAGCATGTGCGAGCTGATGAGCACCGTCTTGCCCTGCTCGTGGGCCATGTGACGCAGGAAGTCGCGGAGCCAGCGGATGCCCTGCGGGTCCAGGCCGTTGGCCGGCTCGTCCATGACGAGCACCTTGGGGTCTCCCAGCAGGGTGACGCCGAGGCCAAGGCGCTGACGCATGCCCATGGAGTAGCCGCCCACCTTCTTGCGGCTGGCCGCCGGGATGCCGACGAGCTCGATGATCTCGTCCACCCGGGAGTCCGGGATGCCGTGGGTGGCGGCGATGGTGCGCAGGTGGTTGCGGCCGGAACGGGCGGGGTGGAAACCGGTGGCCTCGAGGGCGGCACCCACCGTGTGCAGCGGGCGCGCCAGGTCCTTGTAGTCGTGGCCGTCGATGGTCGCGGTGCCCGAGGTCTTGCTGATCAGGCCGAGCAGCATGCGCAGGGTGGTCGTCTTGCCGGCGCCGTTGGGGCCGAGGAAGCCGGTGATGCGGCCGGGCTCGACGGTGAAGCTCAGGTCGTCCACGGCCTTGAAGCTGCCGTAGTGCTTGGAGAGGTTGCGGACCTCCACGCGGGCGCCGCGGGCGTCGCCGGCGGCACCGCGGCCCGTGGGCTGCGGCGTGGGGCCGTCCGTCTGCAGGGCAGTGCTCATGTCACCTCCTGGTGGGTGGGGCCCGGTCCGTCCGGGCCGTTGGATCGTTGGGTGGACCCATTCCATCACCGCCCTGGGGTGGAGGCGGGTGAACCGCAGGACGGCATCGCGTGACATCCGTCATCCCGGAGAGGGAGACCCGCCCCCCCTCCCCTCGTTGAGTCGTCGTTCGTCGGGGTGGAATCTCCGCTGGGACCCCGACGAACGACGACTCAACGAGGGGAGGGGGCCGCGACGAGAGGGACGGGGCGGCTGGGGAGGTGTCAACCGCGGGCGGTGCGGAGCCTGCGTCGCAGGTCGGCCAGCCAGAGGTGGTGCTGCCCGGCCCAGAGGTCGCGTCGGGTGAGCGTGACGACCTGGAAGCCCAGGTCCCGGAGCATCTCCGTGCGGCGGAGGGTGGCCTGTCGGGCTTCGGGGTCCTCGTAGTGGGTCTCACCGTCGTACTCCACGATGACGCGCTCCTCCTCCCAGAGCATGTCCACCTCCGCCACGACCTCGCCCCACTGGCCGGCCACGGCTGCGTTGAGGGCCGGCTCGGGCAACCCCTCCTGCACGACGAGGACCCGGGCGTGGGACTCCGCGGGGGATCGGGAACCGGTCCGGATGAGCCCCAGGGCGGTGCGGGCCAGCCGGATCCCGGGGGAGCGTCGGCGGCGCGCGACCGCCTCCTCCAGCCGTTCCACGGCACGTCCTGTCCACCGGTTCACGAGGTGGTCCCCGGCCACGACGAGGGCGGTGAGGCCCCAGTGCCCGGGTGCGGCCAGGTCGAGCCAGGTGTCCTCGGGGCCCACGGTCAGCACCCCGTCGACGACCTGGGCCCGTCGGCGTTCGAGGCGGGCGTGGGCGATGACCCCCGGTCGCCTCACCCGGAATCCGTCGGCGCGCCGGACGTGCACGGCGTGTTCGGCCGTGGCCGGCCGCGGCATCGGAAAGCCGTGCAGGACCGCCGCGGAGTCACAGCTGATGGCGGTCCCGTGGGGGAGCCCCGTGGCGACGGCCGCGATGCGGGCCAGGGCCGTGGTGGCCTCCCGGCGGGAGCGGACTCCCCGCATCGGCACGTGCCACGCCGGGTTGCGCAGGACGTCTGGCGTGAGTCCTTGCTGCAGCGCTTCTGCGCAGGTGAAGTGGTCGGGGGTGGTGGCTGGGAGCCGAGGCTGCGCGTCTCGAGGCATGTCCACAGGGTGAGCGGGACAGGTGGGCGTGGGCGGTCCCCGCTCGGTGGGATGTGGACGAGCCGTCGATGCAGGGCGTCCGTCCCCAGCCACCCCCCTCGTTGAGTCGTCGTTTGTCGGGGTCACATTGGCTGTGGGACCCCGACAAACGACGACTCAACGAGGGGGCCAGGGAGTGGGGAGGGGGCCAGGGAGTGGGGAAGGGGGAAGGGGTCGGCAGGTGCGGGGCAGACGGTGGGGCTCGCTCCCGGGGACGTAGAAGGCCCGGTCCTGGTGGACCGGGCCTTCTACGTGTGCGCCCCCGGCAGGATTCGAACCTGCGCACCCGCCTCCGGAGGGCGGTGCTCTATCCCCTGAGCTACGGGGGCACGTGGTCTGCCTGTCGGGCGGACAACGAGGTACGACCTCGCGCTTTCGCGCCGTCCAGCCATGGACCGAGGGGATACCTTACCAGCGCTGTCGATAGGGTGCGCCCCATGACGCCCGAACAGCTCGCACAGGCCATCACCACGGCGCTCCAGGCCGCCGTCGACGCCGGGGAGATCTCCGTCGAGGTCCCCGCCGAGGTCCGCGTGGAGCGACCCAAGGACCGCAACCACGGCGACTGGGCGAGCAACCTGGCCCTGCAGCTGGCCAAGAAGGCCGGCATGAACCCGCGCCAGGTGGCCGAGCTCGTGGCCGCGCGCCTGCGGGAGGCCGAAGGTGTGGCCGCCGTCGACATCGCCGGCCCGGGCTTCCTCAACATCACCCTCGATGCCGCGAGCGCCGGCGAGCTGGCCCGCACCATCGTGGAGGGGGCCGAGGCCTACGGTGACAACGAGGCGCTCGTCGGCCACACGATCAACCTCGAGTTCATCTCGGCCAACCCGACCGGCCACCTGCACATCGGCCACACGCGCTGGGCCGCGCTGGGTGACTCGATGCGGCGCCTGCTCGCCGCCTCCGGTGCCGACGTGACGGCCGAGTACTACATCAACGACGCCGGCACGCAGATGGACAAGTTCGGCGAGTCCGTGCTGGCCGCGGCGCTGGGGGAGCCCACCCCCGAGGGGGGCTACCCGGGCGAGTACGTGCAGGAGCTGGGGCAGAAGGTGCTCGAGCAGCGCCCCGACCTGGGCGACCTGCCGCGCGCCGAGGGCGTGGCCACCGCCCGGGAGCTGGGTTACCCGCTGATGCTCGGCCTGATCCAGGACACCCTGGAGCGCTTCGGGGTGCACTTCGACGTCTGGTTCAGCGAGCAGAGCCTCCACGACGAGGGCGCCGTGGACAAGGCCATCGCCCGCCTGCGCGAGCAGGGACACGTCTACGACGCGGACGACGCCGTGTGGCTGCGCACCACGGACTTCGGCGACGACAAGGACCGCGTGCTCATCCGCAGCAACGGCGAGCACACCTACTTCGCCAGCGACGCCGCGTACTACCTCTCCAAGAAGGACCGCGGCTTCACCGAGAAGATCTACCTGCTGGGCGCCGACCACCACGGCTACGTGAACCGCCTCAAGGCCATCAGCTCGGCCGCCGGCGACGACGCGGACAAGAACATCGAAATCCGCATCGGCCAGCTCATCTCCATCAACGGCGCCCGCCTGAGCAAGCGCGCCGGAAACGTGGTGGACCTGGACGACATGCTCGACTGGATCGGTGCCGACGCCATCCGCTACTCGCTGGCGCGCTACCCCGCGGAGACCCCGCTGAGCCTGGACGGCGAGGAGCTGCGCAAGCAGAGCAACGACAACCCGGTCTTCTACGTGCAGTACGCCCACGCGCGCACCGCCAACGTGGCGCGCCTCGCCCAGGCCGATGGGGTGGACCGCGCCGACGGCTTCGACCCGGCCCTGCTCGACCACGAGACCGAGGCCACCCTGCTGGCGGCCCTCGGCGACTTCCCGCGGGTGGTGGCCCAGGCCGCCGAGCTGCGCGAGCCGCACCGGGTGGCGCGCTACCTGGAGGACCTGGCCGGCGCGTTCCACAAGTGGTACGACGCCTGCCGCGTGCGCCCCCGTGACGGCGAGGAGGTCACCGACCTCCACCGCAGCCGCCTGTGGCTCAACGACGCCACCGGTGTGGTGCTGCGCCGTGGTCTGGACCTGCTGGGGGTCTCGGCGCCCGAGCGCATGTGAGGACGGCGTCCCGGTGACGGGGGGCGGTGCGGGGACACCCGCACCGCCCCCGTCGGCGTGTGGCGCAGGTCGCCGGGCCGGGTGGTACTGTGACGGCGTCGGCGGGAACCTCGTTCCACCCGGCATCTCAAGGCCTGAGGGTCGTCCCCCCGTCTCCGACACAGTCGTCGTCTGAGACGTGGACGTGATGACGGACCCGGTGCACACCACCTCGCCACGTACGGCGAACCCTGCAGGCCGGCAACCGAGCACGACGGGGCGCCCCCATGTGGCGTGCCCGGTGCCGTGCCGACATCCATCACCGCTGCGCCCCGTCGGCGCAGGTTGGAAGGACTTGCATGACTGACCAGACCCAGCCGGCCGAGAGCCCGAAGCGTTCCACGGCCCTGAGCGCCCTCCGCCTGGCAGAGCTCCAGGAACTGGCCGCCAGCATGGGCATCGACACCACGAAGAAGCGCAAGGGGGACCTCGTCGCAGAGATCCGCCAGGCGCGCGTGGACGCCGGTTCGGCCCGTGGCGTGGAGCCCGTGGCCGCACAGCCGGCCGCGCAGGAGGCGCCGGTCGCCTCGCGCGAGGAGCAGGCCGAGGCGCCTGCGGCTGCCGAGGAGACGGACCGCCGCGAGGGCGGGGAGTCCCAGCAGGGCGGCCAGGAGGAGGGCTCCTCCCGCACCCGCCGGGGCCGCCGGGGCGGCCGGTCGCGTGGGGAGGCCGGGGGCGACGACGCCCGCGACCAGGGCGCCCGTGACCGTGACGACCAGCGCCGCGGGGACCGTGGCGAGCGTGACGACCGCGGTGAGCAGGGGCGCGACGAGCGCGAGGAGCGCCGTGGCGAGGGCGACGACGACCGCCAGCACGGCCCGACCGACGGTCGTGACGACGAGGAGCGCGGCGGCCGCCGCCGCAACCGTCGCAACCGCCGCAACCGTGGCCGCAACCGCGACGACGAGCAGGGCCGCGACAACGGCGGGCGCGACCAGCAGCGCGGCGGCCAGCATGACGACGCCGACCTGGTGCCGATCGCGGGCATCCTGGACGTCTTCGACTCGTACGGCTTCGTGCGCACGACCGGTTACCTGCCGGGCCCGAGCGACATCTACGTGCCGCAGCAGATGATCAAGCGCCACGGTCTGCGCAAGGGTGACGCCGTGGTGGGCCGCATCAAGCCGCGCCACGACCTCGACGACGACATGTCGATGCCGGCGCCGCAGCAGGGCCGCCGCAACCAGAAGGCGAACAAGAACAAGTTCAACGCCCTGGTGAAGGTCGACCAGGTGAACGGCATGTCCCCCGAGGACGCCAAGCGCCGCGTCGAGTTCGGCAAGCTCACCCCGCTCTACCCGCAGCAGCGGATGCGCCTGGAGGCCGGGCAGAAGAACTACACCAACCGGGTCATCGACCTGGTGGCGCCGATCGGCAAGGGCCAGCGCGGCCTCATCGTGGCACCGCCGAAGGCCGGAAAGACCATGATCCTGCAGTCGATCGCCAACGCGATCACGCAGAACAACCCCGAGGTGCACCTCATGATCGTCCTGGTGGACGAGCGCCCCGAGGAGGTCACCGACATGCAGCGCACGGTCAAGGGTGAGGTCATCGCCTCCACCTTCGACCGCCCGGCCGACGACCACACCACCGTGGCCGAGCTGGCCATCGAGCGCGCCAAGCGCCTCGTGGAGATGGGCCAGGACGTCGTGGTGCTGCTGGACTCCATCACCCGTCTGGGCCGCGCCTACAACATCGCGGCGCCGGCCTCCGGCCGCATCCTGTCCGGTGGTGTGGACTCCAGCGCGCTGTACCCGCCGAAGCGCTTCTTCGGTGCCGCTCGCAACATCGAGAACGGTGGCTCGCTCACCATCCTCGCCACCGCCCTGGTGGAGACCGGCTCCAAGATGGACGAGGTGATCTTCGAGGAGTTCAAGGGCACGGGAAACATGGAGCTGCGCCTCTCGCGCCAGCTGGCCGACCGTCGCGTCTTCCCGGCCGTCGACGTCAACGCCTCGGGCACCCGCAAGGAGGAGATCCTCCTCAACGCCGAGGAGCTCAAGGTGGTCTGGAAGCTGCGCCGCGTGCTCGCCGCGCTGGACACCCAGGCCGCGATGGAGCTGCTCCTGGACCGCATGAAGAAGACCACCGGCAACGGCGAGTTCCTCATGCAGGTGCAGCAGACCTCCTCGATCAAGCTCGACGACGAGGACTGAGCGCCCGGCGCACGCAGTGCAGAGAGCCCCTCACCGGTGATCCGGTGAGGGGCTCTCTGGTGTGGGGGAGGCGTCAGCCGCGCGGGAACCCGTCGGTCGGGTCCTCCGGCTGCACCTCACCGCTGGGGACGTCGTCCCGCATCGGCGAGTTCTGCTGCGGCACCTGCTGCGTGGTGTCCAGGCCCGGGTTGCTCTGCACCGGCGAGCCGCCGGCCGGGGTGGAGCCCCCCAGGCCGCCCATGCCGGCCGCCGAACCGCGGCGCTGGCTGGTGGAGTCCGCGGCCTCGTCGGTGGCCCCCGCCGCCTCGGCGCGGGCCTTGCGCAGCGCCTCGGCCGGGTCCTCCAGGGTGGCCTCCTCGATGTCGAGGTGCATGGCCTCGCCCTTGACGTTCTCCTGCAGGTGGGCCGACGCGCCGTCCAGGGCGCCCTGGCCGCCCAGGATGCCGCCCACGCCCTTGAGGGCGTCGGTGATCTCGCTGGGGAAGAAGAACATCTTGTTGGCGTCGCCCTCGGCGATCTTGGGCAGCGCCTGCAGGTACTGGTAGGCGAAGACCTTGCTGTCCGGGTTGCCCCGGTGGATGGCGTCGAACACCTGCATCACGGCGCGGGACTCACCCTGCGCGCGCAGCACGGCGGCCTGCGCGTCACCCTCGGCGGTGAGGATGGCGGCCTGCTTCTCACCCTCGGCCGTGAGGATCTGCGACTGCTTGACACCCTCGGCGTTGAGGATGGCCGCACGACGGTCGCGCTCGGCGCGCATCTGCTTCTCCATCGAGTCCTGCACGCTGGGCGGCGGGTCGATGGCCTTGAGCTCCACGCGGTTGACGCGGATGCCCCAGCGGCCGGTGGCCTCGTCGAGCACGCCGCGCAGGCGACCGTTGATCTGGTCGCGACTGGTCAGCGTCTGCTCGAGGTCGAGCGAACCGATGACGTTGCGCAACGTGGTGACGGTGAGCTGCTCGATACCCGAGATGTAGTTGGCGATCTCGTAGGTGGCGGCCTTGGGGTCGGTCACCTGGAAGTAGATGACCGTGTCGATGGAGACCACCAGGTTGTCGCTGGTGATCACCGGCTGCGGCGGGAAGCTCACGACCTGCTCACGCAGGTCGACCGTGGCGCGCGGCTTGTCGATGAACGGGATGAGCAGGTTGAGGCCGGCGTCCAGCGTCTTGCTGTAGCGGCCCAGGCGCTCGACGATGACGGCGGTCGCCTGCGGCACGATCTTGATGGATCGCACCAGCACGACGACCACGAACAGCAGCAGCAGCACGAGTACCACTGCGGTGATGGCTTCGGGCACGTCTCCTCCTCGGGGACTGTGGGTCGGACGGGTCAGGCAGGGAGGCGCTCGATGCGCGCGGTGGCTCCGTCGATGCGGGCGATGCGGACGCGCTCGCCGACGGCGAAGGTCTCACCGTCCCACTGGGGGCGGGCGCTCCAGATCTCTCCGTGGAGCTTCACCGTGCCGGCCAGCTCCGTGACCGGCTCCGCCACGAGGGCGTCGCGACCGGTCAGGGCGGCGGCGTTGGTGACGGCCAGCGGGGTGCTCTCCTCCAGGCGGCGGCGCAGCACGGGGCGCACGAAGAAGAGCAGCACCAGGGCGCTGAGGCAGAACAGCACGAACTGCCCGGTGAGGTTCAGGCCCAGAGCAGCGGCCACCATGGCCACCAGGGCGCCCGCCGCCAGCATCAGGAACATGAAGTCGAGCGTGAGCATCTCGATCGCTCCGAGGGCGAGGGCGGCGCCCAGCCACCAGAGCCACTGGGAATCGCGCAGGAAGTCGAACATGGGTGAACTGTAGGACGCATCACCACCGAGGGGGCATGGCACCGAGGGGGGACGGGGGAGGGGTGGCCGGGTGGCCCGTCCCACCCGCGTCGGAGGCGGTTTGCCAGCGGGCTGACGGCGCTGGCAGAATGCTCCGTTGCGTCCGGTTCACGTCAGGCCCCGATCGGGGAACGCGGCGTCCCGTCCACACGGGCACGCGGACGACCCGGACATCCCCATCCAGCGAGGAGAGACCCATGCGCAAGGACATTCACCCCGCGTATGACACCACCGAGGTCGTGTGCACCTGTGGCGCCACCTTCACCACCCGCAGCACCGCCGCGAACGGCCGCATGAACGTGGACGTCTGCAGCCAGTGCCACCCCTTCTACACCGGCAAGCAGAAGATCCTGGACACCGGTGGTCGCGTGGCGCGCTTCCAGCAGCGCTACGGCAACAAGGCCGGCAACTGAGACTTCTGGTCATGGCCGGGGTTCCCCACGGGGGCCCCGGCCATCATCATGTCCGGATGAGGGAGGCCCGATGAGCGACGCCCTGCAGGAGGCCCTGGCCGAGCACGCCCGGCTGGAGGCGCTCATGGCCGACCCCGAGGTGGTGTCGGACCCGACGCGCCTGCGCGCCACCGCGCGGCAGTACAGCGCCCTGGAGCCGGTGGTGCGGGCCGCCGGACGGGTGGGGCAGGCCGAGCAGGACCTCGCCGCCGCCCGGGAGCTGGCCGCGGAGGACCCCGAGTTCGCGGCCGAGGCCGAGGCGCTGGCCGCGGAACTCGAGGAGGCCCGGACGGCGCTGACCCGCGCGCTGCTCCCGCGGGACCCGGACGACGACCGGGACGTGATCCTGGAGGTGAAGGCCGGCGAGGGAGGCGCCGAGTCCGCGCTCTTCGCCGGCGAGGTGGTGCGCATGTACCTGCGGCACGCCGAGCGGGAGGGGTGGTCGGCCACGGTGGCCGAGTCGACCGCCTCGGACCTGGGCGGGGTGAAGGACGCGCGCGTGGTGGTCCGCGCCGGGTCGGCCCCGGCCGGACGGATGCCCTGGTCGCGGTTGAAGTTCGAGGGCGGGGTGCACCGCGTGCAGCGGGTGCCGGTGACCGAGTCGCAGGGACGCATCCACACCTCGGCCATCGGGGTGCTGGTGCTGCCCGAGGTGGAGGACCCGGCCGAGGTGGAGATCTCCCCGAACGACCTGAAGATCGACGTCTTCCGCAGCTCGGGGCCGGGTGGCCAGAGCGTCAACACCACCGACTCCGCCGTGCGGATCACCCACCTGCCCACGGGTGTGGTGGTGACCTGCCAGAACGAGAAGTCGCAACTGCAGAACAAGGAGGCCGCCCTGCGGGTGCTGGCCTCCCGACTGCGCCGGGCGGCCATGGAGGAGGCCGCGGCGGAGGCGAGCGAGGCGCGGCGGGCGCAGGTGCGCACCGTGGACCGCAGCGAGCGGGTGCGCACGTACAACTTCCCCGAGAGCCGGGTGAGTGACCACCGCAGTGGGTACAAGGCGCACAACCTGCCCGCGGTGCTGGACGGGGACCTGGGGGCGGTCATCGACTCGCTCGTGGCCGACCACGAGGCCCGTCTGCTGGCCGGGGAGGGCTGAGGGCGTGGCGACGGTGGAGCTCACCGCCCTGCTGCGCTCGGCGACGCAGCGGCTGGCCGAGGCCGGCTGCTCCAGCCCGGCCCCCGATGCGGCGGCGTTGCTGGGCCACGCGGTGGGGTGCGATCCCGCCGAGGTGCACCGGAGGGCCCTGCTGGGGCACGCGGTGGACGCGGACGGCCCGGAGGTGGCCGCGCTGGAGGACGGCGTGGCACGGCGGGCCGCCCGTGAACCGCTGCAGCACGTGCTCGGGTACGCCTGGTTCGCCGGGGCGCGCCTGACCGTGGGGCCGGGGGTGTTCGTGCCGCGCCCGGAGACCGAGCTGCTCGTCGAGCGGGCCGGCGAGATCCTCGCCAGCAGGGGTGAGGGTCGAGTGCAGGTCGAGCTGGTGGACCTCTGCACCGGGAGCGGGGCCGTGGTGCTGGGCGTGGCGGCGGCGGTGGAGCGCCGTCGTCAGGCGGGGGAGCGCCTGCCGGAGCTGGTGCTCCGGGCGGTGGAGATCGACCACCGTGCCGCGGAGTACGCCGAGCGCAACATTGAGTCCACGGGGATGACCGTCGACCTCAGGGTGAGTGATGCCCGCGTGGAGTTCGCCGATCGCGAGGGCCAGGCGGACCTCGTGGTGTCCAACCCGCCGTACGTGCCCGACGGGGCCGTGCCGGACGACCCCGAGGTAGCCGACCACGATCCCGAGCGCGCCCTGTACGGCGGGTCGCCGGACGGGCTCGCGGTGCCGCTGCAGCTCGCCCGCCACGCGGCGACGCTGCTGCGCCCGGGCGGGTGGCTCCTCATGGAGCACGACGACACCCAGGGGGAGTCCCTGCCGCGGCTGCTCGGCGAGCTGGGGTACGTGGACGTGGTTGACCACCGCGATCTCGCGGGACGGCCCCGCTTCGTGGAGGGGCGCTGGCCGGGGCGGTGAGCCCGGGCCTCAGGCCTCCTGCACCACCACGCCGAGCTGCGCCCCGGCCAGCCGGGCCAGCTGGGCCGGGGTCACCACCGCGCCGGTGAGCTGCTCCAGGGGCAGGTCCTCGGGGAGGCCCGCTCCCCGCAGGTCCGCGCCGGCCAGGTCCGCCCCCTCCAGCTGGGCGCCGAGGAGATCGCACCCGTCGAAGGTGGCACCGCGGAGCACGGCCCGGGCGAGGACCGCCTCGGTGAGCCGGGTGCCCCCGAACGTGTTGCCCTCCAGCTGGGCGCCGGTGAGGTCGGCCGCGAAGGCCGTCCCGCCCGCCAGGGTGAAGCCGAGGCCCCGTGTGGCCGACAGGCGGGTACCGCTCAGCCGGCAGCCGTCGAGGACCGCGCCGGAGAGGAGGGCCTGCTCGAACGAGGCGTGGGCGAGGTCCACCCCCTCGAAGCGGGCGTCGCACAGGTCGGCGGAGTCCCACCGGGTGGCGTCCCACCGGCCGCCCAGGACGCGCAGGCCGTCCGCGGTGGCGTGGTCGAGCCGGCACCCGGTGGCGGTGCAGTCCCGCAGGACGAGGCCGCTCAGCTCGGTGCCGCGCAGGTCGAGCTCCGGCAGCGTGCAGCGCTCGAGGATGACCCCCTCGAGGGCTGCGTGGCGCACGTTCTGCTCCGAGAGGGTCCGGTCGGCCCAGGTGGTGGGTGCGGGGGTGGGCTGGTCGGGCACAGGGACTCCCGGGGAGCAGGGGCAGGTCACGGTGAGCCTAGGGCCGCTGGCGGGGTGCGGGGCGTGAAAGACTGCACCGACCGCACCCCAGGAGGACAGGCATGAGCCCGGTGTTCGACTGCACCGAACCCACCGACGAGCAGCGCGACGAGGCCTTCGACGCGGCGCAGGAGGCGCTCGCGGAGGGTCGCGTCGTCGTGCTCCCCACCGACACCGTCTACGGCGTGGCCGCCGACCCCTTCCACGCCGAGGGCGTGCCGAACGTGCTCGCAGCCAAGCAGCGCGGGGCGGACAAGCCGCCGCCGGTGATGGTGCCCAGCATCCGCACCGTGGACGGCCTGGCCACCTCGCTGCAGCCCTACGTGCGGAGGCTGCTCAGCGAGTGCTGGCCCGGCCCGCTCACCGTGGTGGTGCAGGCCCAGCCCTCCCTGCAGTGGGACCTCGGGGCCACCAACGGCACCGTGGCGCTGCGCATGCCTGACCACGACCTGGCGCTGCGCCTGCTCTCGCGCACCGGTCCGCTCGCGGTGACCAGCGCCAACGTCACCGGTCAGCCGGCCGCCACCACCGTGCTCGAGGCGGCCACGCAGCTGGGCTCGGCCGTGCAGGTGTACCTGGACGGCGGGCCCACCCCCGGCAACCGCCCGTCGACCATCCTCGACTGCACCCGTCCCAGCCCGGTGATCCTGCGCATGGGGGCCCTCTCCGTGGAGCGTCTCGAGGAGGTGCTCGGCGAGGAGGTGCACCTGCGCCTCTCGCCCGCGGAGCCCGAGCCCGCGGCGGACCGCGAGGCCCTGGAGAAGGAGCTCAGGGCCGCCGGCCGGTCCACCGAGGCGCCGGCCGCCGCCTCCGACGGGGCCGTGCCGCACGACCTCACCGAGGCCCCGGTGGAGGACCCGGCCGACGTGCCCCTCATCGACGACGAGGACGAGGAGGCCGGCCGCCGCGAGGAGGCCGAGCAGGAGGCGTGGCTTGCCCGGCTGGAGGAGCAGGAGACGCAGGCCGTGCCGGTCCACCACCCCCTGACGGCTGGCCCCGAGGAGTCTCCGGTGGCGGCGGCCGGGGCGCCGACCGGCCCGGCCCCCAGAGGTGCCACCAGCCTGCGGATGTCCCAGGCCCACGAACTGCCGCCCGAGCCCCCGTCGGAGGAGGTCGTGGAGGACGACGGCGTGGCCCAGGCCCACGAGCCGACGGCCTCGACGCTGCGCACGGTCGCCGTGCCGGTGGACCGGGAGTTCGACGTGGTCGAAGTGGACGCCGAGGGACACGAGGTGCACGACGCCCCGACGCGTAGGCTGCGCAGTGGCCGTGCCCACGAGGCGGGCCCCTCCGCCGACGCCCCGTCGGCCACCCCCGTCAACGACGACAGGAGCACACGATGAGCCAGCCCCCCTTCTTCGGCCCTGACTACACGATGCTGGAGCAGCAGGACCCGGAGATCGCCGCGATCCTGCTCTCGGAACTGGAGCGTCAGCGCACGGGCATCCAGCTCATCGCCAGTGAGAACCAGACCAGCCCCGCGGTGCTCACCGCGCTGGGCTCGACCCTGTCGAACAAGTACGCCGAGGGCTACGCCGGTCGTCGCTACTACGGTGGCTGCGCCGAGGTGGACAAGGCCGAGAACCTGGCCATCGCCCGTGCCAAGGAGCTCTTCGGCGCCGACCACGCCAACGTGCAGCCCCACTCGGGCGCCTCGGCCAACCAGGCCGTCTACGGCGCGTTCGCCAAGCCCGGCGACACCATCCTGGCGATGAGCCTGGACCACGGCGGCCACCTCACCCACGGGTTCAAGGTGAGCTTCTCCGGCAAGTGGTTCAACGCCGTGCACTACGGCGTGAGCGCCGAGACCGAGCACATCGACTACGACGAGGTGGAGCGCCTGGCCAAGGAGCACCGCCCCAAGATCATCCTCGCCGGTGGCTCGGCCATCCCGCGCCTCATCGACTTCGAGCGCTTCCGCGCCATCGCCGATGAGGTCGGGGCAATCTTCTGGGTGGACGCCGCCCACTTCATCGGCCTGGTGGCCGGTGGCGTGATCCCCTCGCCGGTGCCGCACGCCGACGTCGTCTCCTTCACCACGCACAAGGTGCTGCGCGGCCCGCGCGGCGGCGCCATCGTGTGCAAGGAGGAGCACGCCTCGAAGATCGACAAGGCCGTCTTCCCGATGATGCAGGGCGGCCCGCTCATGCACGCCGTGGCCGCCAAGGCCGTGAACTTCCACGAGTGCCTGCAGCCGGCGTACAAGGAGTACGCGGCCAAGGTCGTGGAGAACAGCAAGACGCTGGCCGCCGCCCTGGGCGAGCACGGCCTGCGCCCGATCTCCGGTGGCACCGACACCCACCTCTCGCTGCACGACCTGCGCGAGCTGGGCGTCTCGGGCAAGGACGCCGAGGCCCGCTGCGACGCGGCCGGCCTGGTGCTCAACAAGAACACCATCCCCTTCGACCCGGCCCCGCCGATGCTGGCCTCCGGCGTGCGCGTGGGCACCCCCGCCGTGACGACCCAAGGCATGGGCGTCGAGCAGATGCAGACCATCGCCGACCTCATCGCGAAGGCCGTCACGCAGGGCGAGGGTGAGCCCGAGGGCGCCGTCTCCCGCGAGATCCGCGCCCAGGTCGACCAGCTGACCGAGCAGTTCCCCGCCTACCCCCGCTGAGCACCCGCCGGCCGCCACCCCCCCCCGTGGCGGCCGGCTGCTCGCGTCCTGCCCCGAGGAGGTACCCACCGTGCGTGAGTACCTCCTCGTCATGCTCGTGGCCGGGGTCGTCACCTTCTGGCTGACCCCCCTGGTGCGCTGGTTCGCGGTGCGGGCCGGTGCCATCACGCCGGTGCGCGGGCGCGACGTGCACGCGGTGCCCAAGCCGCGCCTGGGGGGCCTGGCGATGCTGGCCGGGCTCTTCGGGGCCACGCTGGTGGCCTCGCGCCTGCCCTACCTCAGCCAGATCTTCGCCGACACGCAGATGTACGGCGTGCTCGCGGCCGCGGTGGTGGTGTCCGCCCTTGGTGCGGCCGACGACCGCTGGGACCTCCACTGGGCGCTCAAGCTCGGCGGGCAGGTGGCCGCGGCCGTGGTGATGGCCGCCCAAGGCGTCTCCCTGATCAGCCTGCCGATCCAGGGCTACACGATCCTGCCCGGGCCGGTCTCGCTGGCGCTCACCATCCTGCTCGTGGTGGCCACGATGAACGCGGTGAACTTCGTGGACGGGCTGGACGGCCTGGCCGCCGGCATGGTCGGCATCGCCGCCGCGGCCTTCTTCGTCTGGAGCTACGAGCTCTCGCACACCTATGACCCGCCCAACGTGTTCAGCACCGCCACCTTCATCACCGCGGTGCTCATGGGCGTGACGGCCGGGTTCCTGCCGCACAACTTCCACCCCTCCCGCCTCTTCATGGGTGATGCCGGGTCGCTGCTGCTGGGGCTGCTCATGGCCGCGGCCACCATCTCGCTGACCGGCACCGTGGACCCGGCCGCGGTGGGTGTGGCCTCCCGGACGGCCGCGGTCGTGCTGCCGCTGGCCCTGCCGGTGGCCGTGGTCGCGATCCCCCTGGTGGACATGCTGCTGGCCGTGGTGCGCCGCACCCGGGCTGGCCGCAAGCCGTGGGACGCCGACGCCCGCCACCTGCACCACCAGCTCCTGCGGCTGGGGCACAGCCACCGCTCGGCCGTGCTCACGATGTACCTGTGGGCCGCCACGCTGGCCGGGGGAGTGCTCTCGTTCAACTACCTGCCCGAGTGGGCCGGGCTGGTGCTGCTCGTCTCGCTCGGGGTGCTCGCCGCGCTGGTGACCTGGGTGGTGCCGCGCCGCGTGGCCCCGGAAGGAGACCCTTCGTGAACCGCTCCCCGTGGGGCCGCATGCTCGTGCACGGCCCGCTGGGCTCCCTGCTCGTCCTCGCGGTCTCGGTGCCCGTGGCGCTGTGGACCCGGGGCCCGGGTGCCGCCGTGACCGCCGCCGGGGTGTGCGTGGTGACCGCGCTCGTGCTCACCACGGGGCTGCTCATGGTCCGGTACGTGCTCGACGGGGCGCCGGCGCTCGTGGTGCCGATGGCGCTACTCGTCTTCCTGCTGCAGGTGGCCGTCTTCGCCGCCGCGGTCTTCCTCGTGCCGTGGCCGGACGGCTTCGTCTTCTCGCTGGTGGGCGGCATCGCGGTGCTGGCCTGGCAGGCCGGTGTGGTGCACGGCTTCGTCACCGGGCGACACGCCATGACGGTGGAGCCGTACGGGGGCGGCCGTGGCTGACTACAAGGGCCCCTGGGTGGGGGACGACGAGCCGGACGACCCGTGGGAGAAGGAGGCCTGGCGCGGCGGCAGCGCGCGCGGTGCCGACCTCGGTGCAGCGGTGCTGGGCACCCTGCTCACCGGCATCCTCGTGTTCGCCGGGCTGGGGTGGTTGCTGGCCGAGCTGACGGGGTGGCGCTGGGTGGTCCCGGTCGCCACGCTGGTCGGCGTGGGGCTGTCCTTGTACGTGCTGATCCTCAGGTACAGTGACGCCTGACACGGCGACGTCCCGCTGTGCCCACCCGCCCGTCAGCGCCGGTTCTCCGGCGTGGATGCAGGTGGGTTCCGGCTGAAGCAACGCCGACTGACCCCGTGCCCCGCGGCACGCGAACGGGGTCGGACCCCCAGACCCCGTGGAGGAGTAGCA
The DNA here is from genome assembly GCF_042433515.1 of Kytococcus schroeteri. Lineage (NCBI taxonomy): Bacteria > Bacillati > Actinomycetota > Actinomycetes > Micrococcales > Kytococcaceae > Kytococcus > Kytococcus schroeteri. The sequence continues at coordinate 119,754 of NZ_JBHLVH010000013.1, forward strand.
CGTGAGCCACGCACCGGCCATGCTCGCAGAGGTGGAGTTCCACCAGCCGAGCACCAACGACTTCTGGCTCCCCCTGTTCGAGGTGGGCGGTTTCGCCTTCACCCGCCAGATGCTCGTGGTCATGCTCGTGACCGCCGCGCTGTGTGCCTGGATGATGTGGGCGGCCAAGCGCGCCGCCGTCGTGCCGTCCAAGGGCATGTTCGTCACCGAGGGCATCTACGACTTCGTGCGCAACGGCATCGCCCGTGACCTCATCGGCGGTGAGAAGTTCAAGCCGTTCGTGCCGCTGCTCTTCTCGCTCTTCGTCTTCATCCTGCTCAACAACCTCATGGGCGTGCTGCCTCCGGTGCAGATGCCGACGATGGCCTCCATCGCCTTCCCGGTGGTGCTGACGCTCATCGTCTACGTCGTCTACCACATCGTGGGCATCCGCAAGCACGGCCTCGGGGGCTACCTCAAGACCTTCGTGCCGTCGGGCCTGCCCGTGTTCATCGTGCCGGTGGTCTTCTTCCTGGAGTTCGTCTCCAAGACCATCACCCAGCCGCTGACGCTCGCGCTGCGACTCTTCGGCAACATGCTCGCCGGCCACATGGCCCTGGTGCTGTTCATCATGGGCGGTTGGTTCCTGGTGAACTCCGGCCCGCTGCTGGCCATCGCCGGCGCCGGCTCCTGGATCATGGGTCTGCTCATGACCTTCTTCGAGATCCTCATCCAGTGCCTGCAGGCCTACGTCTTCACCCTGCTGTCGGCCAGCTACATCGGCGCCTCGCTCTCCGAGGACCACTGACCGGCGCACCGCCGGTCCCGGCGGGGAGCACCCCGCCCCCTGACCTTCCTGTCGTACAACTGAACAGCACCACCCCTGAACCCCGCCCCACGTGGAAGGACCGCGTGGGACACAAGGAAAGAGGAACACCATGGACGGCTCGCTGAACCTCGTCGGCTACGGTCTCGCCACCATCGGCCCGGCCATCGCCGTTGGCCTGATCTTCGCTGCCTACATCAACGGTGTGGCGCGTCAGCCCGAGTCCCGCTCGCTCCTGCAGCCGATCGCCATCCTCGGTATGGCCATCGCCGAGGCCCTGGCCATCCTGGGCTTCGTGCTGACCTTCATCCTCTGACGGATCCGCGTCATCACGCGTGACCACCTCGGTGGCACGCACCCCCTGTCGAATCCGTTGAAGGAGACACCGTGCACAACCTGAGTGTGCTGGCTGAGGGTGGGGAGCACGCAGGCCGTAGCGGCACCGACGCGCTCATCCCCTACCTGCCGGAGCTCATCTTCGGTCTCATCGCCATCGGCATCGTCTACTTCGTGGCCAGCAAGTTCTTCGTGCCGGCCATGGAGAAGGCCTACGCCGAGCGCCGTGACGCCATCGAGGGCGGCATGGCCCGTGCCGAGCAGGCCGAGGCCGAGGCCAAGGCAGCCCAGCAGAAGTACGAGTCGCAGCTCGCCGAGGCGCGTGCGGAGGCCAACGCCATCCGTGAGAAGGCCCGTGAGGAGGGCGACGCCATCCGTGCGGAGAAGCGTCAGCTCGCCGACGTGGAGGCCGCCCGGGTCCTGGAGACCGCCCAGAAGCAAATCGCTTCCGAGCGCCAGCAGGCCCAGGTGCAGCTGCGCGGTGAGGTCGGCCGCCTGTCGACCGACCTGGCCGGCCGCATCGTCGGTGAGTCCCTGCAGGACGAGGCCCGGCAGAAGGGTCTCGTGGACCGCTTCCTGGCCGAGCTCGAGTCCGGCAAGGCCACCGTCACCACGAAGGCCCGCTGATGCAGGGCACCTCCATCGGCGCCTACGCCGCCTCGTGCGACGCCCTCGAGCAGCAGCTCGGTGGCGGGGCGCAGGGCATGGACCTGGCCGACCAGCTCTTCGGCGCCGCCGAGGTGCTGGGCGACAGCGGGCAGCTGCGCCGCGCGCTGACCGACCCCACCCGTTCGGGTGAGGACCGGGCGCGCCTGGCGGAGAAGGTGTTCGCGTCGGCGACCGAGCCCGCCCGCCGGGTGCTGGTGGCCGCCGCGGGTCAGCGCTGGCGCTCCGAGGGCGACCTCGGGGAGGCCGTCATCCGCCTGGGTGTCGAGTCCGTCATGGGCTCCGCCGAGCGGACCGGTTCTGCCCAGCGCGTGGCCGACGAGCTGTTCTCCGTGCAGGAGACGTTCACCGGTGACGCCCAGCTGCGCACCGCCCTCACCGACCGCCGTGTCGACCGTGGGGCCAAGCGCGAGCTCGTCCAGCGCCTGCTGGGCGGCAAGGTGGCCCCGGAGACGCTGCGCCTGGTGGAGCAGTCCGTGGCGGGGGCCAAGTCCCTGCGCTTCGACCTGGCGCTGCGCGCCTACCGGGAGATCGCCGCGGCACGTGCCGAGCGACTCATCGCGGTGGCCCACACGGCCGTCCCGCTGACCACTGACCAGCAGGAGCGCCTGCGCTCCGCGCTGGCCACGCAGTACGGCCGAGAGATCACGCTGAACACGGTCATCGACCAGGACGTCGTCGGTGGCGTCCGCGTCGAGGTGGCCGACGACGTGATCGACGGCACCGTCTCGCGCCGACTGGCCGAGGCCCGCGACGGGATGGTCGGGCGCGTCTGAGCGCCCACGGTTCCCGAACCCCCCCATACACCGGCCGAGACACTGACCAGGGCCCACGAGCGGCCCACCAAGGAGAGATCATGACGGAGCTGTCGATCCGTCCCGAGGAGATCCGGGACGCGCTGGACTCGTTCGTCCAGTCGTACGAGCCCCAGGCTGCCGCCAGCCAGGAGGTGGGCCGCGTGGTCGATGCCGGTGACGGCATCGCGCACGTGGAGGGCCTGCCCTCGGCGATGACCAACGAGCTGCTGAAGTTCGCCGACGGCACGCTGGGCCTGGCGCTGAACCTCGACGTGCACGAGATCGGTGTCGTCGTCCTGGGCGACTTCGCCGGCATCGAGGAGGGCATGGAGGTGCACCGCACCGGCGAGGTCCTCTCGGTCCCGGTGGGCGACGCCTTCCTCGGCCGCGTGGTGAACCCGCTGGGCGAGCCGATCGACGGCCTGGGCGAGATCCAGTCCGAGGGCCGCCGCGCCCTCGAGCTGCAGGCGCCCACCGTGGTGCAGCGCAAGTCGGTGCACGAGCCGATGCAGACCGGCATCAAGGCCGTGGACTCGATGGTGCCGATCGGCCGTGGCCAGCGTCAGCTGATCATCGGTGACCGCCAGACCGGCAAGACCACGGTCGCGGTGGACACCATCCTGAACCAGCGCCGCAACTGGGAGTCCGGCGACGTCAACCAGCAGGTGCGCTGCATCTACGTGGCGATCGGCCAGAAGGGCTCCACCATCGCGGAGGTGCGTCGCACCCTGGAGGAGAACGGCGCGCTGGAGTACACGACCATCGTCGCCGCCCCGGCGTCCGACGCGGCCGGCTTCAAGTACCTGGCCCCGTACACCGGCTCGGCCATCGGCCAGCACTGGATGTACGACGGCAAGCACGTGCTCATCGTGTTCGACGACCTGAGCAAGCAGGCCGAGGCCTACCGCGCCGTGTCGCTGCTGCTGCGCCGCCCGCCGGGCCGCGAGGCCTACCCGGGTGACGTGTTCTACCTGCACAGCCGCCTGCTGGAGCGCTGCGCCAAGCTGAGCGACGACATGGGTGCGGGCTCGATGACCGGTCTGCCGATCATCGAGACGAAGGCCGGCGACATCTCGGCCTACATCCCCACCAACGTCATCTCCATCACCGACGGCCAGATCTTCCTGGAGTCCGACCTCTTCAACTCGGGTGTCCGCCCCGCCATCAACGTGGGTGTGTCGGTGTCCCGAGTCGGTGGTGCGGCCCAGATCAAGGCCATGAAGTCGGTCTCCGGTCGACTGCGCACCGACCTCGCGCAGTTCCGTGAGATGGAGGCCTTCGCCATGTTCGCCTCGGACCTCGACGCGGCCTCCAAGGCCCAGCTGGCCCGTGGTTCGCGCATGGTGGAGCTGCTCAAGCAGCCGCAGTCCTCGCCGATGAACGTCGAGGAGCAGGTGGCGGTCGTCTGGGCCGGCACCAACGGCCACCTGGACGACATCGAGGTGGAGGACGTGCGTCGCTTCGAGGCCGAGTACCTCGACTTCCTGCGCCGCGAGCACTCCGGGCTGTTCTCCTCCATCGTCGAGAGCGGCAAGCTCTCCGACGAGGGCGAGGCCGAGCTCGAGAGCTCCATCGCCGAGTTCAAGCGCCAGTTCCAGGGTTCGGCGAGCACGGGCATCCAGCCCGGTTCTGACGAGCTCGAGGAGAACACCCCCGAGCTGGAGGACGGCGACGTCACCCAGGAGCGGATCGTCAAGACCAAGCGCTGAGTGGGTGCCGGGGAGGGCGCACGCCCTCCCCGGCCCACCAGCCGCGTCCCTCACCGGGGCGCCCCGGGAGACCGGGACCGGCCGCCGGACGGCCACCCCGCCACGGCGGGACACCAGAACGTGCACTGACCACCACCGGAAGGCGGAACGACATGGCAGCGGGGCAGCGGGAGTACCGCCAACGCATCAAGTCCGTCAAGGCCACCAAGAAGATCACCAAGGCGATGGAGCTGATCGCGGCCTCCCGGGTGATCAAGGCGCGCACGCGGGTCGAGGAGACCTCGCCGTACGCCCGCGCCCTGACGCGCGCGGTCTCGGCCGTGGCGACCAACTCCACCGAGGACCACCCCCTCACCACCGAGCGTGCGGAGCCGAAGCGCGCCGCCGTCGTGGTGATCACCTCCGACCGCGGTCTGGCGGGTGCCTACCCGTCCGCGCCGCTGAAGTTCTCCGACCGCCTGGTCGAGGAGCTGCGCAACGAGCACCGCCTCGAGGTGGCCCCCTACCTCGTGGGTCGCAAGGCGGAGGGCTACTACCGCTTCCGCAACCGCGACTGGGCGCGCAACTGGGCCGGCTTCTCCGACGCCCCGACCGTGGAGGCGGCCCGCGAGATCGCCGACGCGATCATCGAGGCCTTCCTGAAGCCCACCGAGGAGGGCGGCGTGGACGAGGTGCACGTGGTGTACACGCGCTTCGTCAACATGGTGACCCAGGAGGTCACCGCCGCCCGCCTGCTCCCGCTGGAGGTCGTCGAGGGTGACGAGGTCACCGCCGACGCCGCCGGGGTCGCGCAGGACGACTCGGGGCTCACGCCGGAGTACGACTTCGAGCCGAGCGCGGAAAAGGTGCTGGACGCCCTGCTGCCGCAGTACGTGTCCTCGCGCATCTACAACATGCTGCTGCAGTCCGCCGCCTCCGAGCTGGCGGCCCGGCAGCGCGCCATGAAGTCCGCGACGGACAACGCCGAGGACCTCATCAAGGACTACACGCGACTGGCCAACCAGGCGCGTCAGGCCGACATCACGCAGGAAATCAGCGAGATCGTGGGTGGCGCTGCCGCCCTCGCCGACGCCAAGTGACCGAGCAGTGACGGACAAGAAGGAAACGGATCACATGAACGCCACCATTGCCGCGGAGAACACCTCCGCCACCCAGCAGGCCGGCGGTGTCGGACGTCTGGCTCGGATCATCGGGCCGGTCGTCGACGTCGAGTTCCCGCCGGACGCGGTGCCCGCCATCTACAACCTCCTGAAGGTCGACGTCGAGCTCGACGGTGAGACCAAGACGCTGAACCTCGAGGTCGCCCAGAACATCGGTGACAACCTGGTCCGCGCCATCTCGCTGCAGCCGACCGACGGCCTGGTGCGCGGCGCCGAGGTCAAGGACACCGGCGGCCCCATCAGCGTGCCGGTGGGTGAGGTCACCCTGGGCAAGGTCTTCAACGCCACCGGTGAGTGCCTCAACCTGGAGCCGGGCGAGCAGCTCGAGGTCTCCGAGCGCTGGGGCATCCACCGCCCCGCCCCGGACTTCGACAAGCTGGAGTCCAAGACCCAGATGTTCGAGACCGGCATCAAGGTCATCGACCTGCTGACCCCCTACGTGCAGGGTGGGAAGATCGGCCTGTTCGGTGGCGCCGGCGTGGGCAAGACGGTGCTCATCCAGGAGATGATCGCCCGTGTGGCCCGCGACCACGGTGGTGTGTCGGTGTTCGCCGGTGTGGGCGAGCGCACCCGTGAGGGCAACGACCTCATGGTCGAGATGGAGGAGGCCGGCGTCCTCGGCCAGACCGCCCTGGTCTTCGGCCAGATGGACGAGCCGCCGGGCACGCGTCTGCGCGTCGCCCTCTCGGCCCTGACCATGGCCGAGTACTTCCGCGACGTGAAGAAGCAGGACGTGCTGCTCTTCATCGACAACATCTTCCGCTTCACCCAGGCCGGTTCCGAGGTCTCCACGCTGCTGGGCCGCATGCCCTCGGCCGTGGGCTACCAGCCGACCCTGGCCGACGAGATGGGTGTGCTCCAGGAGCGCATCACCTCGACCCGTGGTCACTCGATCACCTCCATGCAGGCGATCTACGTGCCGGCCGACGACTACACCGACCCGGCCCCGGCGACCACCTTCGCCCACCTCGACGCCACGACCGAGCTCTCCCGCCCGATCGCGTCGATGGGTATCTACCCGGCCGTGGACCCGCTGACCTCCACCAGCCGCATCCTGGACCCGCGCTACATCGCGAAGGACCACTACGAGACCGCGGTCCGGATCAAGTCGATCCTGCAGAAGTACAAGGAGCTGCAGGACATCATCGCGATCCTGGGTATCGACGAGCTCTCCGAGGAGGACAAGATCCTCGTCGGTCGTGCCCGCCGCATCCAGCGCTTCCTCTCGCAGAACACCTACGTGGCCAAGCAGTTCACCGGCATCGAGGGTTCGACCGTGCCGCTGGCCGAGACCATCGAGGCGTTCACCAAGATCGCCGACGGTGAGTACGACCACGTGCCGGAGCAGGCATTCTTCATGTGCGGTGGCCTCGACGACGTCGAGCGCCAGGCCCACGAGCTGGAGAAGAACAGCTGACCAGCACCCGCTGACGGCGAAGGCCCCCACCGATCCGGTGGGGGCCTTCCTCGTGGGGGAGGGGCGGGCCCGCGGGGGACGGGCCCGGCCCGGTGGCTCACTTGCGGTGGAAGAGGAACCAGCTGGTGGCGATGTACTTGTCGCCGCCCTTGGGCATGTTGCCGCGGTGGGTGTGGGTGAACGCGGCGGGCGCGATGAGCAGAGCGCCCTTGCGGGGCTCCACGAGGTGGCCCTGGTAGAGGAACTCCGTGCCGCCCTCGTCGAAGGTGTCGTTGAGGTAGACGGTCCACAGGCAGTGGCGGTGCAGCGCCTCGTGCGTGGAGTCGGTGGGCATGGTCTCGCAGTGCCAGTAGGGGTAGCCGCCCTCGTCGGCGGTGTAGCGCTGCACGTTGATGCCGCCGGGGCGCAGCGCCGTGCCGGCCATCTGGATGACGTCGCGGTCGCTCATGGCGCGCACCTCCTCGGGGGTGATGCGCGTGGTGGTGCCGTCCGGGGTGGTGCGCTGGAACATCATCGGCGCCAGGAGGGTGTGCGGGTAGGTGCGCACGTACTCCACGAGGCAGCGGCTGGCGGCGGCCACGAGCTCGGCCTCGATCTCGCGCCACTCCGGCTTGTCCGAGATGAAGACGTCCACGGACCTCTTCATGGTGGGGTCCACGCCGCCGCCGGTGCGGCCGGGGCCCTGGGCCTTGCTCTCCTCGAACGCCTCGATGATGCGGTCGCAGAGCTCGGGGGAGAGGGCGTCGGGGTAGACCTCGATGAAGTCGCGCCCCACGGAGTCGTCGGTGTGCTGGCTCGTCGTCATGGGGCCTATCGTGACACCGCCCACACACGCGACACGCGCGGCCCCGCGCGAAGGAGCACGCATGACCGCAGCTGGCACCGGCTTCTGGGCCCTCCACGGCGACGGACGCACCATCGCCCCCGACGGCGTGGTGCGTCCCCGGGAGCGCCTCAGCTGGCCGCGGACCGTCGGCGTGGGGGCCCAGCACGTGGTGGCCATGTTCGGTGCCACCTTCCTCGTGCCGCTGCTCACCGGCTTCCCGCCCTCCACCACGCTCTTCTTCTCCGGCGTGGGCACGCTGCTCTTCCTGGTGCTCACCGGCGGGCGCATCCCGAGCTACCTCGGCTCGTCCTTCGCCTTCATCGCGCCGCTGGGGGCCGCCACCGCCGCGCACGGGCACGCCGGGGCGCTCGGCGGCGTGGTGCTCACCGGTCTGGCGATGGTGGTCGTGGGCCTCGTGGTGCAGGTGGCCGGTCACGCGTGGATCGGGCGGCTCATGCCGCCGCTGGTGACCGGTGCCATCGTGGCGCTCATCGGCCTCAACCTGGCGCCGGCGGCCAAGGCGAACTTCATGACCTCCCCGGTGACCGCCCTGGTCACGCTGCTGGCCGTGGTGCTGGCCACGGTGGCCCTGCGCGGGCTGCTGGGGCGCCTGGCGATCCTGCTGGGCGTGGCCGTCGGCTACGTGGTGGCCCTGGTGCGCGGCGAGGTGGACCTGCAGCCGGCCCACGACGCGGCGTGGTTCGGCCTGCCGGGGTTCACCAGCCCGACCTTCCACCCCTCGGTGCTGGCGCTCTTCGTGCCGGTGGTGCTGGTGCTCGTGGCCGAGAACGTGGGCCACGTGAAGTCCGTGGCCGCGATGACCGACCAGGACCTGGACCCGCTCATGGGCCGGGCGCTGGTGGCCGACGGGCTGGCCACCACCCTGGCCGGTTCCGGCGGCGGGTCGGGCACCACCACCTACGCCGAGAACATCGGCGTCATGGCCGCCACGCGCGTGTACTCCACGGCGGCCTACCTGGTAGCCGGCCTGGCCGCGGTGCTGCTGAGCCTCTCGCCCAAGGTGGGCGCCCTCATCGCCACCGTGCCGGCGGGCGTGCTGGGCGGGGTGTCCACGGTGCTCTACGGCATGATCGGCGTGCTCGGGGTGCGCATCTGGATGGAGAACCGGGTGGACTTCTCCCACCCGATCAACCTCACCACCGCCGGGGCCGCGCTGGTGATCGGCATCGCGGACTTCACGTGGCGCTTCGGGCAGGTGACCTTCGCCGGCATCGCGCTGGGCACGGCCGCCGCGCTGGTGGTCTTCCACCTCATGCGGTGGGTGAACTCCCTGACCGGTGCCACGACCGACCCGCTGCTGCCGATGGGGCACCCCACGGGCGCCGCCGACACGGGCCGCGGCACGCCCTCGCCCTGAGGCCGGAGCACGCTGTGGTTCCGCGTACGATGGGCCACCTCACACCCCCGACCTTCCAGGAGAACCCGGTGAGCCACCTGACCGTTGACCTCGTTGCCGCCGACCGCCAGGTGTGGAGTGGCGAGGCCACCATGGTGACCGCGCGCACCACCGAGGGCGAGCTCGGCATCATGCCGGGCCACACCCCGCTGCTGGGCGCGCTGGTGTCCGGTGCGGTGGGCATCCACACCACCTCGGGCAAGGAGGAGGTCACCATCGACACCGGCTTCCTCTCCGTGGACGGCGACCGGGTCACCGTGGTGGCCGAGAAGGTCGACGCGAGCTCCCTGACCGCCTGACCCGCCGGTGGGGTCCACCCTCCGCACGGCCGAGGCCGTCGTCCTCGCCGTCGTCCTGGCGGCGCTGCTCTGGCTGCTCTTCAGCTGGTGGCGCCGCATCCGCATCAGCGGGGGGCAGTACACCGCCCTGTGCCGCGTGCGCGCCGCCGGGACCACCCGCCCGGCCATCGTGCGTCTGGGCCCGCGGGCCGTCGAGTTCCACTCCCTGTGGGGTGCCGGTACGCGCCCCTTCGCGGCGCTGCGCCGCACCACGGTGGAGATCCAGTGGCTCGACGAGCAGACTCCCGTGGCCGGTTCGCGGTGGGTGCGGCTGACCGGTGAGGCCGCCCCGCGCGGGCCCCGGGTCCCGTCGGGGGAGGGCATCGACGTCGTGCTCTCACCGGGAGCGGGCCGCGCGCTGCGCGCCTGGCAGGAGACCCTGCCCCCGGGTCACTCCTTCTCGACGGACCTCTGAGAGCGGCCCCCACCGGGCTGCCAGAGCACGTCGCCCTCGGGGCCCGCGGCGCTGCGCGCCAGGATGAACAGCAGGTCCGAGAGCCGGTTGAGGTACTGGCCGGGCAGCCGCGACACGCCCCCCGTGCCCTTGGGTGCCCCCTCGGCGGCGGGCACGTCACCGTGCACCGCCACCGCCGTCCACGCCGCCCGCTCGGCACGGCGCACCACGGTGCGTGCCACGTGCAGGTGCGCCGCCAGCGGACCGCCGCCGGGCAGGATGAAGCTCCGCAGCGCGGGCAGGCCCTCGTTGAAGCGGTCGCAGTCGGCCTCGAGGTCGTCGACCCACTCCTGGGTCACGCGCAGCGGCTCGTACTCGTAGCGGGCCCGCAGCGGCAGGGAGAGGTCGGCCCCCACGTCGAAGAGCTCGTTCTGGACCCGGCGCAGCACGGCGGCCACCTCGGGGTGCTCGGCGGTGTGCAGCATCGCGATGCCCAGGGCCGCGTTCGCCTCGTCGGTGTCGGCGTAGGCCACCAGCCGCGGGTCGTCCTTGGAGGTGCGGCCGAAGTCGCCCAGTCCGGTCGTGCCGTCGTCGCCGGTGCGGGTGTAGATGCGCGTGAGGTTGACCATGGGGCCAGCCTGTCACCCGCCGGGGGTGGTCGGCGGCGCGGGGCGCTCAGAACAGGCGGCCCTCGGCGTCGTCCAACCCGCGCAGGGCGTCGTAGTCCAGGGTCACGCAGCGGATGCCGCGGTCCTCGGCCAGGGTGCGGGCCTGGGGGCGGATCACCTGGGCGGCGAACACGCCCTCGACCGGGGCCAGATGGGGGTCGCGGTTGAGCAGCTCGAGATAGCGGGTGAGCTGCTCCACGCCGTCGATGCCGCCGCGGCGCTTGATCTCCACGGCCACCGTGCGCCCGTGGGAGTCCTTGCACAGCAGGTCCACCGGGCCGATGGGGGTCATCCACTCGCGGCGCACCAGGCTCCAGCCCTCGCCCAGGGTGGTGACGTGCTCGGCGAGCAGCTCCTGCAGCTGGGCCTCCACGCCGTCCTTGACCAGCCCGGGGTCCACGCCGAGCTCGTGGCTGACGTCCTCGAGCACCTCGTGGAGGTGGATGACCAGCTGGTCGCCGCTCTTGCGGTGGCGCACGGTCCAGACGCGCTCCACACCCTCCTCGGCGAGCTCCTCGGAGGGCTCGGTCTCCACGAGCGTGCACGGCGGGGTCATCCAGTTGAGCGGCTTGTAGGAGCCGCCGTCGGAGTGCACGAGCACCGAGCCGTCGGCCTTCACCACCAGCAGGCGGGTGGCCAGCGGGAGGTGGGCCGTGAGGGCTCCGGTGTAGTCGACCTGGCAGCGGGCGATGACGAGACGCACGCGCGGCACCCTACGCCAGCAGGGGCCGCGCGTGCGTCGCGCGAAGTGGTCGGGAGCGCCTCAGTGGGTCACGGCGCCCACGGAGGCCGACCGGACGAGGCGGGAGTACTTGACCAGCACGCCCCGCCGAGCCCGCGCGGGTGGCTCGGGGGCCTCCCACGCGGCGCGGCGGCGCTCCAGCTCCGCCTCGTCGACCTCGAGGCCGAGGGTGCCGGCGGCCACGTCCAGCACGATGCCGTCGCCGTCCTGCACCAGCGCCACCGGCCCGCCGTCGACCGCCTCGGGGGCCACGTGCCCCACGCACAGGCCGGTGGTGCCGCCGGAGAAGGGGCCGTCGGTCACCAGCAGCACGTCCTTGCCGAGACCGGCGCCCTTGATGGCCCCGGTGATGGCGAGCATCTCGCGCATCCCCGGGCCGCCGCGGGGCCCTTCCTGGCGGATGACCACCACGTCGCCGGCCGAGGGGGGAGGGGGAACCGAGAACCCGGGGAGCGTCAGGCGCTCGCGGTCGGGGCGGGCCGGGCCGGCCAGGGCGTCCTTGGTGACGTCCACCAGCACCGGGCCGGGGCGGCCGGAGGCGGCCAGCTCGAAGGCGCTGGCGATGGTGGGGCCGATCTCGTCGGGGTCGGTGACCAGGAAGGAGTGCTTGGTGACCGGCATCGTGATGGAGCGGATGTCCGTCTCCTGGAAGGCGTCGGTGCCCATCGAGCCCGCGGGGACGTTGCCGGTGATGGCCACGACCGGCACCGAGTCCATCGCCGCGTCGGTCAGCGGGGTGACGAGGTTGGTGGCACCCGGGCCGGAGGTGGCCAGACAGACGCCCACCTTGCCGGTGGAGACCGCGTAGCCGGTGGCCGCGTGTCCGGCCGCCTGCTCGTGGCGCACCAGCACGTGGCGCAGCCGGCGCGAGGAGTGCAGCGCGTCGTAGAGCGGCAGCACGGCCCCACCGGGGAGTCCGAAGAGGTGCTCCACCCCCAGTCGCTCGAGCGTGGCGACGAGCACCTCGGCGCCGGTGCGGGTCGGCGGTGGAGGTGCTCTGCGGGGTCATGGCGTCCTCGGGGTGGGTGCTTTCGGGTAACAAAAACCCCCGGACCCGGAACTTCGGGTGCACGAGGGTGGGGACGCGTCGCGACGAGTGGTCAGGTCGTGGCGCGTCCCTGCATGAGAATGACGAACTGGATGTTCTGCATGGGCCCCACCTGCGGCATGGACCGGCAAAGGTCAACAGGTTCGGGCGACGTGGGAGAGTGAGCCCCATGACACGGATCGCATCGGTGGGAGTCGTCGGCCTGGGCACCATGGGGGCCGGCATCGTGGAGGTCTTCGCGCGCGGTGGTGTGCGCGTGGTGGGCGTGGAGATGACGCCCGAGCTCGCAGAGCGGGGCCGGGGGCTGCTGGAGGCCTCCACCGCCCGCGCCGTCCAGAAGGGCAAGCTCGACGAGGCCGGGCAGCAGGCCCTGCTCGAGGCGGTGACCTTCTCCAGCGACCTGGCGGACCTGGCCGAGGTGGACCTCGTGGTGGAGGCCGTGCCCGAGCGGATGGACATCAAGCACGAGGTCTTCGGCCGCCTCGACGAGGTCACGAGGCCCGAGGCGATCCTGGCCACCAACACCTCGAGCCTCTCGGTCACCGAGATCGCCGCCGGCACGCAGCGCCGTGACCGCGTGGTGGGCATGCACTTCTTCAACCCGGCCCCGGTGCAGAAGCTCGTGGAGGTGGTGCACACCCCGGTGACCGACCCGGCCGCCGTCGAGGCCGTGGCCGAGCTGGCCACCCGGCTGGGCAAGCAGCCGGTGGTCGTGGCCGACCGGGCCGGCTTCGTGGCCAACCACCTCCTCTACGGCTACATGAACCGTGCCGGCCAGCTGTACTTCGACGGCGCCGTGGACGCGGCCGACCTGGACACCGCCATGCACGTGGGGGCGGGCTTGCCGATGGGGCCGCTGACCCTCATGGACCTCGTGGGCCTGGACGTCTGCGCCGGCATCGGCGGGGTCATCCACTCGCTCACGCACAAGCACATGCACGCCCCCAGCTACGAGCTGGCCACGATGGTGCAGGCCGGCCTGCTGGGCCGCAAGAGCGGCGCGGGCTTCCACCCCTACTCCGAGGAGGCCCGTCGGGCCGCGGCGGCGCGGACGCAGGAGCCGGCGGCGCCGCGCGAGGTGACCGTGGTGGGCGTCATCGGCGCCGGCGAGGAGGCCGACGAGCTGGCCGAGGCGCTCGCGGGCACCGGGCGCGAGGTGGTCCGCATCGAGGAGGCCGGGGCCGACCTGGGCGCGCTGTCCGGTGCGCAGGTGGTCTTCGAGGCCGCCGAGGTGGTGGACCCGCTCGAGGAGGACTGGGACGAGGCCGATCCCGAGGAGCTCGAGGCCGAGGCCGCCCTCATCGAGCTGGACGCGCTCTTCCTGGAGCTCGGACGCGTGCTGCCGGCCGACGCCGTGGTCGTCTCGCTGACGGCCGACACGACGCTGGATCTGGCCGCCACCAGCGGCCGCCACGCCGATGCGCTGCGGGCCGTGCTGCACGAGGCCACGGGGTACGGGCGGCTGCTGGAGCTGGGCCGCACCACCACGACCTCCCGCGAGGCCGAGGCCACGGTGCGCGCGCTGGCGCAGGAGGCGGGGCTCACCGCGGTGGTGGTGCGCGACCAGCCCGGTCTGGTGGTGGAGTCGCTGCTGGTGCCCTTCCTCAACGAGGCCGTGCTCATGGCCCAGTCCGGGTACGCCAGCCCGGAGGACATCGACACCGCCATGGTGGCCGGGTGCGGCTACCCGATGGGGCCGTTCGGCTACATCGACCAGCTGGGGGCCGACCACGTGCTCGACGTGCAGTCCGAGCTCTTCGGCGCCACGCAGGACCCGGGCCTGGCGCCCGCCGCAGCCCTGGTGGACGCCGCCGTGCTCGACCTGCCGCTGCGCGACGCCACCCCGCGCGCCTGAGGACGCGCGATGGGGAAGGCCCGTCGACGAGGCGGTGCCCGCGGCAGTGCCCGCGGGCGCCGCGCGCCGTCCGTGCCGAGCCCGGTGGGCGGCGGCCTGCGGCACACGCCCGACCGCACCGAGCTCCGCGGCGGGCGGGAGTTCCTCGTGCGCACCCTGCACGGCAACGCCGAGGGCCGGGTTTACCGCTGCCCGGGCTGCCACCACGAGGTGCCCTCCTCGCAGCCGCACCTCGTGGTGTGGCCGAACGACGGGATGCTCGGGGTGGAGGAGCGGCGCCACTGGCACACCCGGTGCTGGGCGATGGGCTGAACGCCGGGGCCGGGCGGCGCGGGGTGGACGGCCCGGCCCGAGGCGCACCTCACAGATCGGGCGCGCTCCATCACAGGACGGCAACAGAGTCCGCACAACCGCCCCTGCGGGGTGGAAGGTGCGCGGGACGGGCCCGTACCGTGGGGACACGACCGGACCCCGCACGCGGGGCCGCAGACCACCGCCCACCCGGGGACGGTGGACGGTCGCCCATCACCGACAAGGGGGAGGAAGACAGACCATGGACACCACGAACATCACCCGCCGCACGGCGCTGGCCGGCGGTGCCGCCGCCGTCGCCGGTGGCACGGCCGCGCTCACCCCGGCGACGGGGGCCGCCGCTGCGTACCGCGTGAACCGCCGCACGCTGCGCAAGGGTGACCGCAACGCCGACGTCCTGTACTTCCAGCGCAAGGCCAAGCAGGCCGGCTTCTGGGTCGGCACGCCGGACGGCTCGTTCGGCGCCCAGACCCAGCAGGTCGTGTGGGCCGTGCAGAAGGCCTACGGCCTGACCCGCGACGGCGTCGTCGGCCAGAAGACCTGGCTGGCCGTCATCCGCCAGCCGCGTATCCCCGTGAAGACCACATCGGGCACCTACATCGAGGTGGACCTCACCCGCCAGCTGCTCTTCTACGTGAAGGCCGGCAAGCTCGTGGAGGTGCACAACACCTCCACCGGCAACGGCAAGGGCTACACCTTCCGGGGCAAGTGGTACCCGCACGCCAAGACCCCGCGCGGCACCTGGCGCAGCATGTGGAACGAGGACAAGGGGTGGCGCACCGGAGAGCTGGGTCGCATGTGGCGCCCGTTCTTCTTCGCGCCCGGCGGCTACGCCGTGCACGGCTCCACCTTCATCCCGCCGTACCCGGACAGCCACGGCTGCGTGCGCCTGAGCATCAAGGCGATGGACCACCTCATCGCCATCGGTGCGATCCGCTGGGACCGCGACATCACGGTCTACGGCAACGGCCCGCACCAGCCCCCGCTGGGGGTCGGTGCCGCCGCCTCCGGTGCGCCGGAGCACGTCACGGCCCTGGGCCTGACCGACGTGCGCAGCAGCATCTGAGCCGTCCCCACCAGGAGCGCCGCCCGGCACCCGCCGGGCGGCGCTCCTGCATGTCCGGCGGGTGCCGGCGCCCCGAGGCCGTGCCGCCGTCCTCGGGCCGGGGTCAGCCCAGCGTGTACAGCACCAGCCGTGCGAGCCCTGCCCACGCCGCGGCCCAGAGCAGGCTGGCGAAGGTGCCGATGATGAACCGCTCGGAGACCGCGCCGTGCTTGGCGGTGCGCAGCTCGGGGTAGCGGCCCAGGGCCTTGACGGCCACCACCAGGGCCAGCGCGTAGTCCGATCCGGCCACCACGGCGGAGAACGCCGCGGCCCGCTCGAGCAGGCCGATCCACCGGCCGCCGGGCAGCTCGATGCCGTCGGGGTCGGGGGACTCCACGTGGCCGAGGAACCACATCACCACCGGGCCGCCGAGGAAGACCGCGCACGTGGCGCAGAGCAGGACGAGGGGGATGACCTCGGGGTGCTGGATCACGCGTCCTCCGGCGGGGTCGAGGGGGTGGAGCGGCCCGCGGGCGGGCCGTCGCCCAGCGTGCCAGAGGGGTCCGACAGCCCGGTGCGCACCGCCTCGAGCAGGGCCGCGCACAGGGCGGCGCCCCGGTCGGCCTCGGTGGCCCCGGCGGTGCGCAGGCGCTGGCTGACGGCGCTGGGGGAGACGCCCAGGGCCTCGGCCACCTCGCGCTGGGTGGAGTGCTCCGCCAGCCGGTCGACGACCTCCCACCCCTCGGCGGTGCGGCGCGTCAGGACGCCCGCCCAGAGCCACAGGGCCGCCTCGGCGTGCGCGAGGGCGGGCAGGCCGGGGTCGGTGGCGTGCTCGAGGTCGGTGTTGGCCTCCAGCGCCAGGGGCTGGGGTCCGCGGTGGCTGCGCTCCACGGCGCGGCGGGCGGCGATGAAGGCCGGCCCGCGGGCGGCGCGGACCGAGTCCGGCAGGGGGTGCTCCACCGTGCCGACGCCGATGCCGGCCCGCCACCGGCCGCTGCGCAGCAGCAGCTCGAGCACCTGCACCACCTCGGTGCCGGAGGTGAGCACGCCCTGCACCTCGTCACCCGCGGCGCGCTCGAAGGGCAGGGCGTCCGGCGCGGTGGGACGGGTCGCGAGCTGCTCGAGGAGGGCGGGGACGGCGTCGGGCTGGTGGCGGGAGTCGCGCTGGTCGGCCGTCACGACGAAGCACGGCAGGGCCTCGCGCCCGAGATCCAGTTCCTGGCCTTCACTCATGGTGGTGAAGCCTAGTGGCTTCAGGGAGGGGCCCGGGTGTGGGTCACCTCATCGGGCCGGCGGCCGGGGTGCGGCGTGGGCCCCGTCGGGCTGTCGGTGGCGGCACCTACTCTTGGCGGGTGGCAGATTCCCGCACCCGTCGCTCCTCGTCCTCCCGTCCCGGCACCGCTCGGTCCGCCGGGACGTCCCGTGCTGCCCGCAGTGGAACGCGTGGCGGTCAGGGGACCAACCGGTCGGGATCGCGCGGGGGCTCCCGGGCGACGGCGTCGGGCAGCGGGTCGCGTGCCGCGGGCAAGGGCGGCTCCCGGTCGCAGACCCCGCAGCGCCCCCAGCGCGGGCCCCTCGGGCGCGCCGTGGCCGGCCTGTGGAACGGCGTGACCGGCGCGGTCGGTGGCGCGGTGCGCAGCGTGGGCGGGTCCGCCCGGGGCCTGGAGCGTGACCACGCCCGCGACGGTGTGGCCTTCGTGCTGCTGGCCCTGGCCGTGGTGGTGGCGCTCCGCGAGTGGTGGGGCCTGTCCGGGGCGCTGGGCGGAGCCATCCACGCCGTGGCGGCCGGCACCTTCGGGCTGGTGGCCATGGCCCTGCCGCTGCTGCTGCTCTGGGCCGGGCTGCACATGATGCGCCGTCCCGCCGAGACCGCCGACAGCGCCCGCCTCGTGGTGGGATCGGTGGCCGCCGTCCTGGCTGCCTGCGGCCTCACGCACGCGGCCCTGGGCTATCCCGACGCCAGCCAGGGCGTGGAGTCCGTCCGCTCCGGCGGCGGCATCCTGGGCTACCTCGTGGCCAACCCGCTGCGCGTGGGCCTGACCTCGCTGGGGGCCGTGGCCGTGCTCGTGCTGCTGGCCCTCTTCGCGCTGCTGGTGCTCACCGCCACACCCGTGCACCGCATCCCCGAGAGACTGGGGGAGCTGGGTGACCGGCTCTTCCACCCCGGCCACCACGCCGAGGACGAGGAGTTCGACTGGTCGCGCCGCGACTCCCGGGGCCTGCCCCGCCGCGAGCGCGACGAGGAGGAGCCCTCCGGTGCCCGCCGTCGTCGTCGCCGCGAGGTGGACGAGGACACCGTGCCCTTCGACCAGGCCGCCGAGGTGGACGACTCCTCGCGGCGCCGTGTGCGCACCGCGCGCCGCACCCGCAAGTCCGAGGTGGCCCAGGGTGCCGACACCACCGCGCTGCCGGTGCAGGACGGCACCGAGCCCGAGGACGCGGGCGACGCCGTGTACGACGGGCAGGCCGACGCCCCCGCGAGGCCCGCGCCGAAGGCCGGCGCCCGCCCCGGCGCGAAGCCCGGGGCCAGGCCCGGTGCGAAGCCGGGCGCCAAGCCCGTGCAGGCCGAGCCGGAGCCGGAGCCCGTGCCCCCGCCCACCACGCAGTTGCCGCAGCGCGTGGAGCAGCTGGCCCTCTCCGGCGACGTCAGCTACACCCTCCCGGACACCGCGCTGCTCAAGCCCGGCACGCCGCACAAGGAGCGCTCCGCGGCCAACGACGCCGTCGTGGCGGCGCTCACCAACACCTTCGAGGAGTTCAACGTCGACGCCGTGGTCTCGGGGTTCACCCGGGGTCCGACGGTGACCCGCTACGAGGTGGAGCTCGGCCCGGGCGTGAAGGTCGAGCGCATCACCGCGTTGAGCAAGAACATCTCCTACGCCGTGGCCAGCGCCGAGGTGCGCATCCTCTCGCCCATCCCGGGCAAGAGCGCCATCGGCATCGAGATCCCCAACACCGACCGCGAGAACGTGTCGCTGGGTGACGTCCTGCGCAGCGACAAGGCGCGCAACCAGACGCACCCGATGGTGATGGGCGTGGGCAAGGACGTCGAGGGCGGCTACGTCATCGCCAACCTGGCCAAGATGCCCCACCTGCTCGTGGCCGGCGCCACGGGTTCCGGTAAGTCGAGCTTCGTGAACTCGATGATCACCTCGATCCTCGTGCGGGCCACGCCGGAGGAGGTGCGCATGGTGCTCGTGGACCCCAAGCGCGTGGAGCTCACGGCCTACGAGGGCATCCCGCACCTCATCACCCCGATCATCACCAACCCCAAGAAGGCCGCCGAGGCGTTGCAGTGGGTGGTCCGTGAGATGGACCAGCGCTACGACGACCTGGCCAACTTCGGCTTCAAGCACATCGACGAGTTCAACAAGGCGGTGCGCTCGGGCAAGGTGCAGGTGCCGCCGGGATCGCAGCGCGAGCTGCAGCCGTACCCCTACCTGCTGGTGGTGGTGGACGAGCTCGCCGACCTCATGATGGTGGCCCCGCGCGACGTCGAGGAGTCGGTGGTGCGTATCACCCAGCTGGCCCGTGCCGCCGGCATCCACCTGGTGCTGGCGACGCAGCGCCCGTCGGTGGACGTGGTGACCGGCCTCATCAAGGCCAACGTGCCCAGCCGCATGGCCTTCGCCACCTCCTCGCTGGCCGACTCGCGCGTGGTGCTCGACCAGCCCGGTGCGGAGAAGCTCATCGGCCAGGGTGACGCGCTCTTCCTGCCGATGGGGGCCAGCCGCACCCTGCGCGTGCAGGGCGCGTGGGTCAACGAGTCCGAGATCGTGGACGTGGTGGCCCACGTCAAGGGCCAGCTGGCGCCGAACTACCGCGAGGACGTGCAGCAGGTCAACCCGACCAAGGAGATCGACGAGGACATCGGCGACGACCTCGACGTGCTGCTCCAGGCCACCGAGCTGGTGGTCAACACGCAGTTCGGCTCCACCTCGATGCTGCAGCGCAAGCTCCGCGTGGGCTTCGCCAAGGCAGGGCGCCTCATGGACCTCATGGAGTCCCGCGAGATCGTCGGCCCGTCCGAGGGGTCCAAGGCCCGCGACGTGCTGGTGCGCCCCGAGGACCTGCCGGCCACCCTCGCCCGGTTGCGCGGCGAGGACCCGCCGGAGGACCTCGAGCAGGACGCCGGCGAGGGGGTCCGGGACGACGCCGACGAGGCGCCGCAGGAGGGCGGCGCCGACTCCGGGGCCCGCCCGATGACCGACCGGTACGCGGGCGTGGACGTCTCCGACGGCGCCGTCTCCTCGGACGACGAGGACGACGACGAGGACGCCTGGCAGCTGACGGGCCGCTGATGTACCGCAACCCCGTGCGCCCGCCGACGCCGTGGCACGTCAAGGCCCGCCGCGGCATCGCCAGCAACCCCTCGGCGGTGCTGCTCGTGGTGCAGCTGCTGAGCGTCATCGCCTACCCGTTCACCGGGGAGAGCGGGGCGGGGCGCCTGGCCATCGCCGTGCTCGGCCTGCTCACCCTGGTGCTCGCCCTGCGCGCGGTGCGGCGCACGCCGCTGCTCACCTGGGTGGGCGGCCTCGTGGGCGTGCCAGCGGTGGCGCTCTCGGTGGGGGAGGTGCTCCTCCCGGAGGTCACCGGCATCGAGCTGGCGTCGATGTGCTTCCACGCGGTCTTCTACTTCTACGTGGTCTTCGCCCTGCTGGTGTACATGTTCTCGGACAACTGGGTGACCAGTGACGAGCTGTGGGCCACCGGCGCCACCTTCACCGTGGCCGCGTGGGCGTTCGCGTACACCTACGGGGCGGTGCAGCTCATCTGGCCGGGCTCGTTCGCCGCGCCGCACGGGGAGAAGCTCAGCTGGTTCGAGCTGATCTTCCTGTCGTTCACCACCATGACTGGCACCGGCCTGTCGGACATCACGCCGGCCGGCAACCACGCCCGCTCGTTCATCATCCTCGAGGAGATGGCGGGCATGAACTACGTGGCGCTCGTGGTGGCCCGCCTCATGGGCCTGACGCTCACCAAGTTCCGCCGCTGAGGCAGGGGCGCGCACGCACGGCGGCCCCGCGCCGGTGTGGCGCGGGGCCGCGGTGGAGCGGGCTCAGCCGTCGAGCTGCTCAATGCGCCAGCGTCGGCTGGGCTCGTCGTCGAGCACGTCGGCCACGGTGTCGGCCGCGTCGAGAACGCGCAGGATGTTGGCCCCGGCCAGCTTCTCCAGGTCGCCCCGGCTCCAGCCGCGGTCGGCCAGCGCGGCCAGCAGGCGCGGGTAGCCGGTGACGTCCTCGAGGCCGGTGGGCAGCACGGGGGTGCCGTCGTAGTCGCCGCCCAGGCCGATGTGGTCGATGCCGGCCACCTCGCGGAGGTGCTCCACATGGGCCACCACGTCCTCGAGCGTGGCCTCCGGTGGCGGGTGCTCCTCCATGTAGCGGTCGATGAAGGGCTCCCAGCCGTCGTCGGTGGGCTGCAGGCCGGCGGCGCGGGCGGCGTCCTCGCGCTCGAAGCGGTGGTCGGCCGAGCCCTGGTTGACGAAACTGGGCACGAAGGTGGCCATGCACACGCCGCCGTTGGCGCGCAGGCGCTCCAGCACGTCGTCGGGCACGTTGCGGGGGTGGTCGGTGACGGCCCGGGCACCGGAGTGGGTGAACACCACCGGAGCGCGGCTGGCGGCCAGGGCGTCGCGCATCGTCCCGGCGGAGGTGTGCGAGAGGTCCACCAGCATGCCGATGCGGTTCATCTCCGCCACCACCTCGGTGCCGAAGCGGCTCAGCCCGCCGATGTTCTCCACGTCGGTGGCGCTGTCGGCCCAGTCCACGTTGCTGTTGTGGGTCAGGGTCATGTAGCGCACGCCCAGCTCGCGCAGGATGCGCAGGGTGGCCAGGGAGTTGTTGATGCTGTGGCCGCCCTCGGCGCCCATGAGGCTGGCGATGCGGCCCGAGGCGTGGATGCGGCGCACGTCGGCCGCGGTGTCGGCCAGCTCCAGGCGGTCGGGGAAGAGCGCCACCAGGGAGCGCACGCGGTCGACCTGCTCCAGGGTCATGCTCACCGCGTTGTCGCCCGAGAGGTGGGCGGGCACGAAGACGCTCCAGAACTGGGCGCCGACGCCGCCGTCGAGCAGGCGCGGCAGGTCGGTGTGGGTCTGGGTGGGGGTGCCCAGGGTGCCGGCGCCGATGTCGGCCACCGTGAGGTCGGTGGACTCGGCATCGGCCCGGGAGAGCGCGTGCAGGCGCCACGGCAGGTCGTTGTGTCCGTCCACGAGGGGGAACTCGCGCAGCAGGGAGCGGATGGCGGCGACGTCAGGCATGCGCCCCATTGTGCCCGGCGCCACAGCCGGTGGGTGGCCGGGTGGGCCGCGCGGGGCCGCCGGCGTTCAGGGTGACCGCCTACCCTTGGAGCATGAGTTCCACCTCCCTCCCCACCGGTTCCGCGCCGGTCGCCGAGCCCGCCGAGAACGCACCCGAGACCACCTCCGGGGGCCAGGTGCGCAGCGTCCACATCGCGACCCTGGGCTGCACCCGCAACGAGGTGGACTCCGAGGAGCTCGCCGGCCGCCTGGCCGCCGCCGGGTGGGAGCTCGTGGACGAGGCCGACGGCGCGGACGTGACGGTGGTGAACACCTGCGGGTTCGTGGACTCGGCCAAGAAGGACTCCATCGACGCGCTGCTGGACGCCCACGACCTCAAGGAGGAGGGGCGCACCGGCGCGGTGGTGGCGGTGGGCTGCCTGGCCGAGCGCTACGGCGCCGAGCTGGCCGCCGAGCTGCCCGAGGCCGACGCGGTGCTGGGCTTCGACTCCTATGCCGACATGTCCTCCTCGCTGCGGGCGGTGCTCGCGGGGCACGCGCCGGAGCCCCACACCCCGGGCGACCGCCGCCGGCTGCTGCCGCTCTCGCCGGTGGCCCGCCAGGAGGGGGCCGCGGGCGTCTCGCTGCCGGGCCACGGCACGGCCACGGCCCAGGAGCTCGAGGAGGCCGGCCTCACCCTGGCCGACCAGGTGACGCCGGTGGAGCCCGGTGACGCCGCGCTGGACGCCCCCGCGCCGGCATCGGGGCCGAGTACCGTCATCCGCCGCCGGCTCAACGACAAGCCGTGGGCGCCGCTGAAGATCGCCTCGGGTTGCGACCGCCGCTGCTCCTTCTGCGCCATCCCGGCGTTCCGCGGGGCCTACCTCTCGCGCCGCCCGCACGACGTGCTCGCCGAAGCCCGTTGGCTGGCGGACAACGGCGTCAAGGAGCTCTTCCTGGTGAGCGAGAACACCACGAGCTACGGCAAGGACCTGGGTGACCTGCGGCTGCTCGACGCGCTGCTGCCCGAGCTGTCCGGCATCGACGGCATCGAGCGGGTGCGCGTGAGCTACCTGCAGCCGGCGGAGATGCGCCCCGAGCTGCTGCGCGCGATGGTGGAGACCCCCGGCGTGGTGCCCTACTTCGACCTGAGCTTCCAGCACGCCTCGGGGCCGCTGCTGCGCCGCATGCGCCGGTTCGGCGACGCCGAGGGCTTCCTCGGCCTCATCGAGCAGGTGCGGTCGGCGGCGCCCACTGCCGGCATCCGGTCCAACGTCATCTGCGGCTTCCCCGGCGAGACCGAGCAGGACGTGGAGCTGCTGGCCGACTTCGTGGTGCGGGCCCGCCTCGACGTGCTCGGTGTCTTCGGCTACTCCGACGAGGACGGCACCGAGGGCGAGACGCTCGACGGCAAGCTGCCGCAGGAGGTCGTCGACGAGCGGGTGGCGCACATCCGCGACCTCGCCGAGGAGGTCATGGCCCAGCGCGCGGCCGACCGCGTGGGCGACCGCGTGAGCGTGCTCGTGGAGGCCGTCGAGGACGAGGGCGAGGCCGGCCAGCAGGTGGTGGGCCGCTCCGAGGAGCAGGGCCCCGAGGTGGACGGCGTGACGGTGCTCGTGGACGCCAGCGGCGCCCCGGCCCGGGTGGGCGTCGGCGAGATCGTGGACGCGACCGTGGTGGACAGCCAGGGCGTGGACCTCGTGGCCCGCGTCGACGGGGACGCCGCGTGAGCGCCCCGCAGCAGCCCGTCGACCCCGTGCCCGCCGGCGCCGCGGCGGGACAGCCCAGCCCGTGGAACCTCGCCAACGCGCTGACGGTGCTGCGCATCCTCATGGTGCCGGTGTTCGTGTGGCTCCTGCTGCGCGACCCCGGCGCCGGGGAGGACCACCTGCATTCGTGGTGGCCGTTCGTGGTCTTCGCGCTGGCCGCGGTGACCGACCGCATCGACGGGGAGCTGGCCCGCCGCCGCAACCTCATCACCGACTTCGGCAAGATCGCCGACCCCATCGCGGACAAGGCGCTCATCGGCTCGGCGCTGGTGTGCCTGAGCTGGATCGACCTGCTGCCCTGGTGGGTGACCGTCGTGGTCCTGGCCCGCGAGCTGCTCATCACGGTGGTGCGCTTCGTGGTGATCCGCTATGGCGTCATGGCCGCCAGCCGCGGCGGCAAGCTCAAGACGGTGCTGCAGTCGGTGGCCGTGGGCCTGATGCTCATGCCGCTGGGAGGCGTGGTGGCCACCATCGCGTGGTGGGTGATGCTGGCGGCCGTGGTGGTGACCGTGGTGACCGGCCTGGACTACCTGCGGGACGCCGCCCGCCTGTGGAGCCGCGGCCGGCGGGGCACCGCGTGACCGACCCGGCGACGCCCGGCGGGGAGCCCGTGACCGACCTCGCCCGCGCGGTGGTGCAGCGGATGACGGCCCGCGGGCTCACGCTCGCGGTGGCCGAGTCGCTCACCGGCGGCCTGGTCTGTGCGGCGCTCACCGACGTGCCGGGCTCCTCGGCGGTGCTCCGCGGGGGCGTGGTCTCGTACGCCACGGAGCTCAAGGCCTCCGCGCTGGGCGTCGATGCCGGGCGGCTGGCCCGGACCGGGCCGGTGGACGGGCTCGTGGCCGAGCAGATGGCCCTGGGCGCCGCGGCCTGGGGCGGTGCGGACCTGGCGGTGGCGACCACCGGCGTTGCCGGCCCGGGACCCGCCGACGGACACCCCGCGGGCACGGTCTTCGTCGGCCTGGCATGGCGCGGGGACGGCGGGGAGGCGGCCGAGGGGGGTGCCGGGGAACACCGGGCCACCCACCGAGCGTTCCACTTCCCGGGCGACCGCGCCGCGGTGCGCCGGCAGAGCGTGGGGGCGGCTCTGCAGGAGGTTCTCAGGCAACTAGACTTGGCTGATCCCCTCGGGGTCCCGTCGACCTGACGGCCCCGACCACCGACGAGACGCAGGAGGCGCGCATGGTGATCATTCGACGCGAGGTCGGCGACGTCCTGCGTGAGCGCCGCCGCGAGCAGGGCCGCACGCTGCGCCAGGTGTCCTCGGACGCCTCGGTGTCGCTGGGCTACCTCAGCGAGGTGGAGCGCGGTGAGAAGGAGGCCAGCTCGGAGATGCTCGCCACCATCTGCCGTGCCCTGGACCTGCCGGTGAGCCAGATGCTCAACGACGTGGCCGTGCGCGTGGCCATCGCCGAGGCCGAGGAGGCCGTGAACGTGCCGGACTCGCCGGCCGACATCCGCCCCGGCGGCCCCCGCGAGCAGGTGCTGCGCCCGACGCCCGTCGGCTGAGTCAGCGCGGGTGGCTGCCCTGGCAGGTGGGGCAGTGGAAGAGCACCCGGTCCGTCGGGGGCGTGCCGAGGGGGTCCACGCGGACCGGCGTCCCACAGCGCAGGCAGGGGCGCCGTGCCCGGCCGTGGACCCAGGTGGGCTCCCGCAGGCTCGGCGGCGTGGTGCGTTGCACCGCCCGTGAGCAGTTGGCCACGAGGGCCGACCGTGCCGTGGTGAGCACGGCCGTCAGGGTCTCCCGCGGCAGCGAACCCGCCCCGGCCCACGGGTCCACCCGCCGCAGGAAGAGCGACTCGGCAGCGTAGAGCGTGCCGATGCCGCAGGCGAGCCGCTGGTCCAGCAGCGCCTCGCCCACCGGGCGGTCGCCCTGGGCCGCGTAGGCGTCGAGCACCACCTCGAGCTCCGTCTCCCGCCCCAGCAGGTCCGGCCCGAGGTGGCCCACCAGCGTGTGCTCCTCGCGGGTGGGCACGAGGTCGAGCATCCCCAGCGACGCGCCGACGGCCACGTGCTCGGCGCTGGCCAGCACGGCGCGCGTGGTGCCGGGCAGCCGCGCCGGCCCGGGGACGGGGTGCACGCGCCAGGAGCCCTCCATGCGCAGGTGGGAGTGCAGGGTGCGGCCGTCGTCGAGGCGGTGCAGCAGGTGCTTGCCACGGGCGACGACCTCCAGGGTGGTGCGGCCGGTGAGGTCGACCGTGGCCAGCGACGGCCAGCGCAGGTCGCTGCGGGTGAGCTCCCGTCCGGCCAGGGCGAGGTGGAGCCGGCGTGCGGTGCGCCAGACGGTGTCGCCCTCAGGCACGCAGCCTCCAGCCCTTGGGGGTGGCACCGAAGCCGGCCTCCTGCAGCGCGGCGACCAGCGGCGACTCGCTGCGCAGGGCGGGCTCCCCGTCGATCGTCTCCACCGAGAGCCCCGCGATGCGGCGTGCGGTCACCGCGTCGGCGGCGGCGCGGGCCGCGGCGGCCAGCCGGGCCGGGTCGGTGGTGAAGGTCAGCGCAGTGCGCCCGCCGCGCTCCCACCACACGGCCGGCACGCCGTCGACGAGCGCCACCATCGCGCCGGCCTTGCGGCTGGGGCGGTGGCTGCCGCCGGTGGTCTCGGGCCAGGACAGGGCGGCGCCGTGCACCACGGCGGGGTCGCAGGCGCTCAGCAGGCGGGCGATGGGGGCGCCCTCGGGTCGGGTGCCCGCCGGGCTGCCCGAGCGGTCCGTCCGCAGCAGGTCCACGGCGCCGGAGGGCGCGAACTGCGCGGCGCCCAGGGACTCCACGAAGTAGCCGCGGCGCACGCGCCCGGCGTCCTCGGCGGCGGCCAGCACCCGGTAGAGCGCCGCGAAGCCTCCGTCCACGCCCTCGGCGGCCACCGCGCCGCGGGTGACCACGCCGTGGCGGTCCAGGGCCACCTCCGCGGCGGCCACGGCGCGGACGGTCGGGTCGGTGTCCACGGTGGGCAGCAGCGACCAGCGGCCGGTGAGCAGGTCCGGCGTGGAGGGCGGGCGCCCCGAGCGCAGCCCTGCCCCCGGCGAGGCCGCCCCCGCACCCCGTCCGCCGGCCAGCCCCAGCCCGCGCAGCGAGGCCGGACGCCCCGAGGCCCGGGCCCGACGGGCCTGCGGGCGGGACTTCTGCGCCGTGCGGCCGCCCGACAGCCGGGCGCGCACCGGGGCGAAGGTGTCGCTCGTGAGGCGACCGGCCCCCACGAGCTCCCACACGGCATCGGTCCAGGCCCCGGAGGTGGTGAGCAGCTCGGCGTCGGGTGCCTCCTCGTGGGCCGCGTGCAGCTCGGCCCACCGTGAGGCGCCGCGCCGGGCCAGCAGCTCCTCCACCCGGGCGGACGCCGCGTCCGGGGCGTCCTGCGGCACCGGCCGGGTCACCGGTGCCTGGTCGGCCGGGTGGAAGGAGACCCACAGGTCGTCACCGGCCAGCAGCCCGTGGGAGACCCACACGAACTCCCCGCCGGCCAGCAGCTCGTCGAGCATCGCCGGGGCGTAGTCGCGGACGCGGGCCGGCAGCACCAGCGTCTCCACGGCGCTCGCCGGCAGCACCGCCCCCGTGAGCTGCTCCAGGGCGCGGGCCACCGCATCGACCCCGCGGGAAGGGGAGGACAGCCCCTGCCAGCGCAGCACGAAGCGCGCGAACTCCTCGCCGCCCACCGGCTCCACCTCGGCGCGCAGCGCGGCCAGGGAGCGCCGGCGCAGGCGGCGCAGCACCTCGGCGTCGCAGAAGTCCGGGCCGATGCCGTCGGTCGCCTCGCCGCCCCCGGCCGCCAGCGGGCGCAGCGCACCCTCCACGAGGCGGCCGTCGCGCACCAGGGCCCGTAGCGCCGGCACCACCACGGCGCGTCCCAGTCCCAGGCGCGTGGCCAGCTGGTCGGGGGTGAACGGCCCGTGGGTGCGGGCGTGGCGCACCACGAGGTCCGTGAGCGGGTCGGTGCTCACCACCATCGCGGCCAGCGGCAGGCCCGGCGGCACGGGGGTGCCCAGGGCGTCGCGGAGGCGGGCCACGTCCTCCACCGCCGCCCAGCAGGGGCGCCCACCCACCGGCACCTGCACCGCACGCCGGGAGGCCTCCAGTGCGGCCGTCCAGGCCGGCACGTCCGCATCGGGCACGGAGCGCGCGGCGATCTCCTCGGCGTCCAGCGGTCCCAGCACGCGCAGCAGGTCGGCCAGGTCCTCGGCGTGACGCGCGCGGCGGTCGGGGGCGGTGTGCTGCAGCTCGGCCTCGGTGTCCAGCACCGCCTGCGGGTCGAGCAGGTCGCGCAGCCCGGCGCCCTCGGAGCGGCCCAGCAGGTCGGCCAGCAACGTGGGGTCCAGCGCGAGCGCGGCCGCACGGCGCTCGGCCAGCGGGGAGTCGCCCTCGTAGAGGAACTGCGCCACGTAGCCGAACATCAGGTTCTGCGCGAAGGGGCTGGCGCCGGGGGTCTCCACGAACACGGTGCGCACCTCGCGGCGGGCCATCCGGCGCATGAGCTCGGTGAGGGCGGGCACGTCGTAGACGTCCTGCAGCACCTCGCGCACGGCCTCCAGCACGATCGGGAAGTCCGGGTGCCCGGCGGCCACCTCCAGCAGCGACGCCGCGCGCTGCCGCTGCTTCCACAGGGCCTGGCGGCGGTCCGGACGGCGGCGGGGGAGCAGCAGGGCGCGGGCGGCGCACTCCCGGAAGCGGCTGGCGAAGAGCGCCGAGCCACCCACCAGGGCGGTCACCTCGTCGTTCACCTCCTCGGGGTCCAGGGCCACGAGCTCGGCCAGGGCAGCGTCCAGGGAGCGCGCGTCGAGCGTGGTCGGCGTCGGGCCGGTGCCGCTGTCCGCATCGGCACCCGTCCCGCCCGACCCGGCCGGCACCGCATCGGGGACCGACCACGCGTCCCACCCGCCGAGGTCCGGCAGCCGCAGCACGATGCCGTCGTCGGCGTGCATCGCCTGCACGTCCACCCCGAAGCGCTCCCGCAGCCGCTCGGCCAGCACCAGGGCCCACGGTGCGTGCACGGGGGAGCCCCAGGGGGAGTGGACGACCACGCGCCAGTCGCCCAGCTCGTCGCGGAAGCGCTCCACCACCACGGTGCGGTCGTCGGGCACGGCGGTGGTCGCCTCGGCCTGGGCCTGCACGTGCGCCACCACGTTGTCCACGGCCCAGGCGTCGAGCCCCGATGCGGTGAGACGCTCCCGCACGTCGGCCTCGGCCCCGGTGGCCACCTCCCGGACGAAGGCCCCCAGGTGCCCGCCGAGCTCGGCCGGACGCCCCAGGCCGTCGCCGTGCCAGAAGGGCAGCTTGCCGGGCTGGCCGGGCGCGGGGGAGACGAGCACCTGGTCGTGGGTGATGTCCTCGATGCGCCACGACGAGGTGCCCAGGGTGAACACGTCACCCACCCGCGACTCGTAGACCATCTCCTCGTCGAGCTCACCCACCCGGCGCCCCGGACCCTCGCCGCCGGCGAGGAACACGCCGAACAACCCGCGGTCGGGGATCGTGCCGCCGGAGAGCACCGCCAGTCGCTGCGCCCCGGGACGGGCGGTGAGCGTGTCGTCCACGCGGTCCCAGACCAGGCGCGGCCGCAGGTCGGCGAAGTCCTCCGAGGGGTAGCGGCCCGTGAGCATCTCCAGCACGGACTCCAGCACCGCCCGCGAGAGGTCGGCCCACGGGGCGGCGCGCCGCACCATCGCGTGGAGGTCGGTGACGGTCCAGTTGTCCAGCGCGCAGGCCGCCACCACCTGCTGGGCCAGCACGTCCAGCGGGTTGGCGGGTACGCGCAGCGCCTCGATGCCGCCGGCCCGCATCTGCTCCACCACCACCGTGGTCTCCAGGAGGTCCTGCCGGTGCAGGGCGTGGAAGCTGCCGCGGCTCACCGCCCCCACCTGGTGACCGGCGCGCCCCACCCGCTGCAGGCCGCTGGCCACGCTGGGCGGGGACTCCACCTGCACCACGAGGTCCACCGCGCCCATGTCGATGCCGAGCTCCAGCGAGCTGGTGGCCACCACCGCCGGCAGCGTGCCGGCCTTGAGGGCGTCCTCGATCTCGGCGCGGTGCTCCTTGCTCACCGACCCGTGGTGGGCCCGTGCCAGCACCGGTGGAGCCCCGGCCGACGCGCCGGCCGTGCGCTCGGCCCAGATCTCGTTGAGGCGGGCCGTCAGCCGCTCGGCCGAGCGGCGCGAGTTGCAGAACACGAGCGTGGAGGTGTGGGCGGCGATCTCGTCGACGATCCGCTGCTCCACGTGCGGCCAGACGCTGGCCCGGTCGCGGGGGTCGGCGGACTCGGGCGAGAGGTCGGCCAGCGTGAGGTGCTCGGGCAGCGCGAGGTCCTCACCCGCATCGGGCACGGGGACCGGCGCGGCGCCCGGCGCGGTGGCGAGGTCCGCCAGGTCCGGCACGTCGGCGTGCACCGCCAGGTCCCACTGCTTGGTGGCCGGGGGCTGCACCACGGTGACCGGCCGGCCCCCGGCCAGCCAGCGTCCCACCTCGTCCACCGGCCGCACCGTGGCCGACAGCCCGATGCGCTGGGCCGGCCGCTCGAGGAGGGCGTCGAGCCGCTCCAGGGTGAGGGCCAGGTGCGCCCCGCGCTTGGTGCCCGCCATCGCGTGCACCTCGTCGAGCACCACGGTGGTCACCCCGGAGAGCTGCTCGCGGGCCTTCGAGGTGAGCAGCAGGTAGAGCGACTCCGGGGTGGTGATGAGCACGTCCGCACCGTGGCTGGCGAAACGGCGCCGGTCCGCGGGGGACGTGTCGCCGGAGCGCAGTGAGACCCCCACCCGCGGGGGCTCGGTGCCCAAGCGCACCGCGGCGTGCCCGATGCCGGCCAGGGGCGCGGCCAGATTGCGCTCCACGTCGACCGCCAGTGCCTTGAGCGGGGAGACGTAGACCACGCTGCACGGCGCGGTGGGGACCTCGTGGTCCGGGCGCGGGACGAACTGGTCGAGCGACCACAGGAAGGCCGAGAGCGTCTTGCCCGACCCGGTGGGGGCCACCACCACGGTGTGCTCGCCCCGGCTGATGGCGTCCCACGCGCCGGCCTGGGCGGCGGTGGGCGCGGCGAAGCTCGCCTCGAACCACGCACGGGTGGCGGGGGAGAACCGGGAGAGCACGTCGTCCGTCATCGGGGGTCAGCCTGCCACCGCGCACCGACGACCTCGCGCGGGGACGTACGTGAGGGCCCGCAGCCGGGTGGCTGCGGGCCCTCACGACGGGGCGTACGTCGCGTCAGCGACGGCCGGTGCCCGGCAGGTCGTCGCGGTCCAGGCGGCCGTCGCCGTCACCGAAGCGGTCGTCCGCACGTTGGGTGAGGCCGTCGGTGCGGGAGGTGACGTCGGCGCGGGTGGTGATCGTGTGACGCACCTCGGTCTCCTCGCGCTTCCTGCCACCCATGCCCAGCAGGCCGGCGAGGCCCAGGAGGCCCAGCAGGCCCCACGGGAAGCCCTTGTCCTCGTCCTTCTCCTCCGAGGTGGAGGTGGTCTCCTCGGCCTGGGTGGTCACGGTGCCCGAGGCCGGGGCCTCGTTGCTCGGGGTGTTCTGGGCGTGGGCCGGCGCCACGGCGGTCAGCGGGGCGGCGGCCAGTGCCAGGATCAGGGCGATGGACCGGGTGGTACGCACGGTCTCACTCCTTGCATCGGATCGGGGCGGTGGCGATCTGCCGGTGTCCCAGTTCCCTTCGACCCAAGCACAGTTCGTCGGGGCACGCGGGGGGAGGAAGGGGATGCGCGAGGGGCCTGTGAGACTGACGCCATGCGCAACAGCCAGCTGGACGAGCTCATGGCCGCGGAGTTCGGGGCCGCGATGGCCGGCCACATCCGTCGCAACCACGTGCTCTCGGAGGTGGCGGGGGAGCGCACGGTCGAGGAGGCCCTGGCCGCCGGCGTGCCGCCGCGGCAGGTGTGGCACTCGCTGTGCGTGGACTTCGACGTGCCAGCCGAGCGGCAGTGGGGGCCGGACCCGGGGCCTCCCGCCGGGCGGGTCGACTGAGGCCGGGCGGACGGGTGCGTCGTGTCACGGGGCAGGGGCGCGACACGCCGAACAGTCGTCGGTCGACGGGCGAACAGGTGTTCTGTAGTCTGTGCGCAGGAACGCTCGCCGTGCGCCTCGGCCCGTCAGCTCGTCCACAGTCCGTGGCGCGCTCGGGGGAGGTTGTCGGTGGGCGCTCCTAGCGTCTGACGCAGACCCGTGAACGACCGCCCGGGGATCAACCGGGCCGTCCCGCGGGAGGCATGCGTCGAAGGTGGGCGCGCCCGACACGATGTGACAAGGAAGTGGTGAGCATGGCCGGCAAGAAGACCAACACCGACCCGACCGCGGAGCGCGCGCGGTCCCTCGACGCCGTGATGGCGCAGATCGAGAAGCAGCACGGCAAGGGCGCCGTGATGCGCCTGGGTGACGACACGCGTCCGCCCATCGCCACCATCCCGACGGGGTCCATTGCCCTCGACGTCGCGCTCGGCCTGGGTGGCCTGCCCCGCGGGCGTGTCATCGAGATCTACGGCCCGGAGTCCTCCGGTAAGACGACCGTGGCCCTGCACGCCGTGGCCAACGCGCAGAAGGCCGGCGGCATCGCGGCGTTCATCGACGCCGAGCACGCGCTGGACCCGGAGTACGCCCGGAAGCTGGGTGTGGACGTCGACAACCTGCTCGTGTCGCAGCCCGACACCGGTGAGCAGGCGCTGGAGATCGCGGACATGCTGATCCGCTCCGGTGCGCTGGACATCATCGTCATCGACTCCGTGGCGGCCCTGGTGCCCCGCGCCGAGATCGAGGGCGAGATGGGTGACTCCCACGTGGGTCTGCAGGCCCGCCTCATGAGCCAGGCGCTGCGCAAGATCACCGGTGCCCTGAGCAGCACCGGCACCACGGCCATCTTCATCAACCAGCTGCGCGAGAAGATCGGCGTGATGTTCGGCTCCCCGGAGACCACCACCGGTGGTAAGGCGCTGAAGTTCTACGCCTCGGTGCGCATCGACGTGCGTCGCATCGAGACGCTCAAGGACGGTACCGAGCCGGTCGGCAACCGCACCCGCGCCAAGATCGTCAAGAACAAGGTCTCGCCGCCGTTCAAGCAGGCCGAGTTCGACATCCTCTACGGGCAGGGCATCTCCCGGGAGGGCGGCATCATCGACATGGGCGTGGAGCACGGCTTCATCCGCAAGTCGGGTGCCTGGTACACCTACGACGGCGACCAGCTGGGGCAGGGCAAGGAGAACGCCCGGCAGTTCCTGCGTGACAACCCGGACCTCACCGAGGAGCTGGACCGCAAGATCAAGGCCAAGCTCGGCATCGGGGTGGACCCGAACGCGGTGACCGAGGACGTGGACGCCGAGGCGGCCGCCCTGGCCGCGGGCCAGCCCGACGAGGTCGAGGTCACCTTCTGACCGTGACCGCACCGCAGCGCACCGAGCGCACCACCGCACCCGTGGGACCCGGTTCCCGTGGGTGACGGCCCCCTGACCCCGGGCCCCGACGCGTCGACCCCGCGTCGGGGTCCGGCCCGTGCACCGGACATGGAGGAGCTGCGTCGCATCGCGGCCGGGGAGGTGGACGGTCTCGGGGTGGGCGCGCCCACCTCCCCGCCGTCGTCCGCCCCGTCCCGGCCGTCGGCGCCACCGCCGCCCCCGGAGGACCCCGCGCAGCAGGACGCCGAGGCCGACCCCCACGAGGTGGCGCGCGCCATCGTCCTGCGGCAGCTCACCGCCGCCCCGAGGAGCCGCCGGCAGCTCGAGGACAAGCTGGCCCAGCGGGGGTGCGATCCCGAGGTGGCCCGCGAGGTGCTCGACCGGATGGAGGCCGTCGGCCTGGTGGACGACGAGGCGTACGCCCACATGCTCGTGCGCTCCCAGCAGCAGGGTCGCGGACTGGCCCGCCGCGGGCTGGCGCACGAGCTGCGGCGCAAGGGGATCGACGAGGAGGTCGCCCAGCAGGCCCTCGCCGACGAGGTGACACCCGACGGTGAGCGGGCCCGGGCCGAGCAGCTCGTGGCCAAGAAGTTGCGCACCATGAGCGGCCTCGACCGGCAGGTGAAGACCCGTCGGCTCGCGGGCATGCTCGCCCGCAAGGGCTACTCCGGGGAGGTCGCGTACTCGGTCATCCGCGAGGCGCTCGACCAGGACCCCGAGCACCAGCGCGACTGACCCCGCGGGCCCTCAGCGCGTGGACCGCGCCGTGCGCACGACCAGCTCCCGCACCTGGGCCGTGATCGCCTCCCGGTTGGCCTTGAACTGCGACGAGGTGAGCTGCGTCCTGTCCTCCGGCAGGCCCTCCAGCACCGGCGTGTGGACGTGCCCGCCGGGCACGTCCAGGCCCACGGCGTCCCGCAGCAGCGTCGCCCGGTAGGCCACCTCGTTGGAGAGGTAGTTGCCACCCCCGCCAGCCCGTGCCTGCGACCCCTCGGTGGGGCCGTCGGGCCGGACCGTCCCGGGGGACTTCGGGGCCGGGCAGGTCGTGGTCACCGGTTCGGGGGGCGTGTCGCCGGGAACCTCCGTGACCTCGGTGTTGCGCACCACGGGGAAGGGCCCGCTGGGTCGGGCGGTGAGGGCGTCCATGGGCAGCGTGGACCGGGTCCACTGGGGCTGGGGCGTCACCGTCGGGGACTGCGGGGCCGGGACCTGGCCCCGGTGGCACACGAACTCGTTGTCGTGGAACCCGGCACGCCAGGCCCCGTTCGTCACCTCGAGGTCGAACTGGCCCGGTCGCCCCTGGCTCACGGTGGTGAACGCGTCGATCCCGTCGCGGCCGGTGGTGAAGTGCGGCAGCAGCGTGTCCTCGACCATCCCGTGGTCGAAGTCCCGCCACCGCACCGGGAGCATCGCGGCCTCGATGCGCACCGGCCCGTCCGGTCCGGCGACGGTCAACCCGTCGAGCGCGAGGGCCGCGGCGCCCGACGGGTTGGCCTGGCGGACGTCCTCGTCCAAGGTGAACGGGTCGAAGCCCGTGACGAGCACGCGCTTCACGCCGCGGCCCTTGGGGAAGTGGACGTCCTCCTGCCCGCGGGACACGCGGTCGAGGCGGTCGACGAGGTCCTGCCGCTGCGCCGCCGACAGGTGGGCGCTGCCGGCGTGCTGCCGGATGCTGGCCACCATCGCCAAGCGCGCCCAGTAGAGCGGGCGGTCGTCCCCGGCGCTCAACCACCCACCGGTGTCGACCCGGCCCTGGGCCCGGTCGACGGCGAGCTCCCACAGGGCGGCGCCGTGCTCCTGCACCACCTGCTCTGCCGCCTCGGCGTCCGGAGCCGCGCACAGGGCGCGCTGGAACGAGGCCACCTGGTCCCCGAAGCCGCCCCCGGCCACGAGGGCTGCCGCCTCGGGGCGCGCGAGGAAGGCCTCCTCGGGCGTGAGGGGGACGTCCCCGTCCGCGCACGGGGAGGCCGGCAGGGTCGGTGCGGTGGAGGTGGCCTCGGACAGCGGGCGGCTCTGGCTCGGCCCGCCGGAGAGGGTGGTCAGGGTGACAGCCGCGGTCAGGACGGCAACGGCGCGGGTGGGGCGCGACATGGATCCTCCTGGGGTGTGGGTCACCGCACCGTACCCACCGGGACCCGAGGGGCATCGAGGACCGACCCGGACCAGGTCCCGCCCAGCGCCCCGGCTGAGATGTGGGCGTCGTCACGCCCGGTGAGTGGTCGGCTCAGGCCTCGCCGGCACCACCACCGGTGCTGCCGCCGGCCACGTCGTAGGACCACAGCTCGGCGCTCATGCCCACCGGCTTCTGGCGGGGCTGCTCGCCACCCTCACCGTGCGCGCCGGACGCGGCCTCGGAGCCCTCGGGACGGCCCTGCCCGCCGTGGGCCTTCTGGAAGTCCCGGCCGGAGGTCCACGCCTCGAAGGAGGCCTCGTCGGCCCAGCGGGTCACCACCAGCCAGACGTTGCGGCCGTCGGTGGGGCGCAGCAGCTCGAAGCCCTTGAAGCCCGGCTGGCCGTCCACGGCGCCCGCGCGCTGCGCGAAGCGGTGGGCGAGCTCGTCGCCGGAGTCGGCGGGCACGGTGATGGCGTTGATCTTGATGACGTCGCTCATGCCCCTATCGTGGCACCGGGCCCCTCGCGGCCGGCGGGGGAGTCACCCGCGGCGCGTAGAATCCGCCCCACGATGAGCACCTCCACCACCGGCAAGACCTACGACGTCCGCACCCACGGGTGCCAGATGAACGTGCACGACTCCGAGCGCCTCTCGGGCCTGCTCGAGGGGGCTGGCTACACCGACCTGGCGGCACTGGACGCCGCCGAGCGCCCGGAGACCGCCGACGTGGTGGTGTTCAACACCTGCGCGGTGCGCGAGAACGCCGCCAACAAGCTCTACGGCAACCTCGGCCAGCTGCGGCAGGCCAAGCTGCGCAACCCGGACCTGCAGATCGCCGTCGGCGGCTGCTTGGCCCAGATGGACCGCGACACCATCGTGAAGAAGGCGCCGTGGGTCGATGTGGTCTTCGGCACCCACAACATCGGCTCCCTGCCGGTGCTGCTGGAGCGCGCCCGCCACAACCGCGAGGCCCAGGTGGAGATCCTGGAGTCGCTCGAGACCTTCCCGTCCACCCTGCCGACCCGCCGCGACAGCGCGTACTCCGGTTGGGTGTCCATCAGCGTGGGCTGCAACAACACGTGCACCTTCTGCATCGTGCCCAGCCTGCGCGGCAAGGAGAAGGACCGCCGCCCCGGCGACGTCCTGGCCGAGGTGCAGGCGCTGGTGGACCAGGGCGTCGTGGAGGTGACCCTGCTGGGGCAGAACGTCAACACCTACGGCGTGGAGTTCGGCGACCGTCAGGCCTTCAGCAAGCTGCTGCGCGCCTGCGGCGAGATCGAGGGCCTGGAGCGCGTGCGCTTCACCTCCCCGCACCCGGCCGCCTTCACCGACGACGTCATCGACGCCATGGCCGAGACGCCCAACGTCATGCCGAGCCTGCACATGCCGCTGCAGTCCGGCTCGGACAAGGTGCTCAAGGACATGCGGCGCAGCTACCGGGGCAAGAAGTTCCTGGGCATCCTGGAGCGCGTCCGCGAGCAGATCCCGCACGCGGCCATCACCACCGACCTCATCGTGGGCTTCCCCGGCGAGACCGAGGAGGACTTCGCCGAGACCCTGCGCGTGGTGGAGGCCAGCCGCTTCTCCAGCGCCTTCACCTTCCAGTACTCCATCCGCGAGGGCACGCCCGCGGCCACGATGGAGAACCAGGTGCCCAAGGATGTCGTGCAGGACCGCTTCGACCGCCTCATCGAGCTGCAGGAACGCATCTCCTGGGAGGAGAACCGCGCCCAGGAGGGACGCACCGTCGAGGTGCTGGTGGCCCCCGGCGAGGGCCGCAAGGACGCCGAGACCCAGCGCATGTCCGGCCGTGCGGACGACAACCGCCTGGTGCACTTCGCGCTGCCGGCAGACCTCCCCGAGGCCGACCGCCCCCGCCCCGGCGACATGGTCACCGTGGAGGTCACCTACGGCGCCCCGCACAACCTCATCGCCGACTCAGCGGTGCAGGGCGGCACCTTCTCCGTGCGCCGCACCGCCGGCGGCGACGCGTGGGAGCGGGCCCAGGGCATGCCCGCCAAGAAGCCGGCGGTCGGCCTGGGGATGCCCGGCATCGGCCGGCCGCCGGCCCCGGACGTGACGCAGGCCCCCTGCCGAGTGGACTGAGCACCGCCCGTCGGGCCGGGTCGCACGCCCGCCCGGCGGTAGCCTCCGGGCGTCCAGGGGAACCGCCCCTGCCGACCCCAGGAGAGCCCATGCGTCGACTCCCCGTGGCCGTCGTGGCCGCCCTCTGCCTCGCCCCGATGGCGGTGCCCGCAGGTGCCGCCCCCGCGGCCACCGCCCCGTCCGGTGCCGCCACCAGTTCGTCCACGCCGGGGAGCGCGGGCAACGACTCGATGGCCCTGGACGCCGCCGCCAAGGGCACCGACCGGGCGGCGGAGTACCCCGACCAGGGGGACGGCCCGCACTCCCCGCGCAACCGCACCCCCGAGCCCCTCTCGGTGAAGCGCAGCGGCGGGGTGGAGGTCCGCGCCGTGGACCTCGGCGACATCGACCTGGGTGGCCCGAGGAACCCCGGGGAGTTCCGCGCGCCGGTGCGGGGCCAGCTGTACCGGCCCGCCCACGCCCGGGGCAAGGCGCCACTGCTGGTCTTCGGCCACCTGCGCGCCCCCGCCTGCACCGACGACCTCTCGCGTTGGCCCTGCCCCGCCGGGTTCGAGCCGATGCGCTACGACCTGGGCATGGCCTACCTGGGCCGGGCGCTGGCCGAGCAGGGGTACGCGGTGCTCGTGCCGGACCTCGCCCCGCTCTACGTGGCCGGGGCCCTGAGCGACCCCTACGACCAGACCACGGGCTGGCTGCTCACCGTGGGCGGCCTGCGATGAGGCCCGCGCAGGTGCTGACGCTGTCGGCCGGTGGGGCGGTGCTGCTCCTGCTGGCCGGCGTGGTGCTCTGGGCCACGGGCTCCGCCCCGCTGGGCCCGTTCCTGGCCCTGGTGGGCGTCCTCGACCTCTTCGCGCTGGGCCTCGTGGCCCGCACCTGGCGGCGCCAGGGACGGCTCTAGCAGGACCCGCACGACGAAGGGGCCCCGCCGCCGGCGGGGCCCCTTCGTCATGTCACCGGGCAGTCAGCCCGGGGACGTCACTTGCCCTGGGCGTCCAGCACCGCGCGGGCCGCCGCGAAGCGGGCGATCGGCACACGGTAGGGGGAGCAGGACACGTAGTTGAGGCCGAGCTCCTCGAAGAGCGCGATGGAGGCCGGGTCACCACCGTGCTCGCCGCAGACGCCGAGCTTGAGGTCGGACTTGGTGGAGCGACCACCCTCGACACCCAGCTTCACCAGGCCTCCGACGCCGTCGACGTCGATGGAGCCGAAGGGGTTGCCCGGCACGACGTCCTCGTCGATGTAGTGGGCCAGGAAGGCGCCCTCGGCGTCGTCGCGGGAGATGCCCACACCGGTCTGGGTGAGGTCGTTGGTGCCGAAGGAGAAGAAGTCGGCGTGCTCGGCGATCTGGTCGGCGGTCACCGCGGCGCGGGGCAGCTCGATCATCGTGCCGACGGGGAAGTCCATCGACTCGCCAGCGGCCTGCAGCTCCTCGGCCACGGTGGCCTCGATGACCTCGCGCATGCGCTTGAGCTCCTCGGCGAAGCCCACCAGCGGCACCATAATCTCCACGTGCGGGTCGTTGCCGCGCTTCTTGGAGGCCAGGGCCGCACGCACGATGGCGCGGGTCTGCATGGCGGGGATCTCCGGGTACAGCAGCGCCAGGCGCACACCGCGGGTACCCAGCATCGGGTTCTGCTCGGTGAGCTTCTTGACCTGCGCCAGCAGGGTGCGGGCCTCGGCCAGCTCGGCGTCGTCCTCGCCCCTGCCCTCGAGCTCCAGGCGCTGCACCAGCAGGGCCTGGTCCACGAGGTTGGGCAGGAACTCGTGCATCGGCGGGTCGAGCAGGCGCACGGTCACCGGCAGGCCGGCCATCGCGTCGAAGATCGCCTCGAAGTCCTCCTGCTGCAGCGGCAGGATCTCGGCCAGCGCCTGGGTGCGGGCCTCGTCGGAGTCGGCGAGGATCATCTTGCGCACGGCCGGCAGGCGGTCGGCCTCCATGAACATGTGCTCGGTGCGGCACAGGCCGATGCCCTGCGCGCCGAACTCCCGGGCCTTGGCGGCGTCGGTGCCGTTGTCGGCGTTGGCGCGCACGTCCATGCGGCGGATCTCGTCGGCCCAGCCCACGATGGTCTGGAAGTCGTCGTTCAGCTGCGGCGGCACGAGCTCCAGGGCGGAGGCGTAGACCTCACCGGTGGAGCCGTCCAGGGTGATCATGTCGCCCTCGCGCAGCACCGTCTCACCGATGGTGAGGGTCTTGGCCTCGGCGTCGATCTTGATCTTGGAGGCACCGGCCACGCAGGGCTTACCCATGCCACGGGCCACCACGGCCGCGTGGGAGGTCATGCCGCCGTGGGCGGTGAGCACGCCCTGGGCCACGATCACGCCGGCGATGTCGTCCGGGGTGGTCTCCCAGCGCACCAGCACCACGTCCTCGCCGGCCTTGCCGCGGGTGGCGGCGGTCTCGGCGTCGAACACGACCTCGCCCACGGCGGCGCCGGGGGAGGCGTTGAGGCCCTTGGTGACCGGGGTCTGGCCGTGGTCGGGGTTGATGGCCGGGTGCAGCAGCTGGTCGAGCTGCATCGGCTCGATGCGCTTCAGGGCGCCGGCCTTGTCGAGCTTGCCCTCGTTCACCATGTCGACGGCGATCTTGAAGGCGGCCGGGGCGGTGCGCTTGCCGTTGCGGGTCTGCAGCAGGTAGAGCTTGCCGTCCTCGACGGTGAACTCGATGTCCTGCATGTCGCCGTGGTGCTCCTCGAGACGGTTCATCGTCTCCATGAGCTCGGCGTAGGCCTGCGGCAGCACGGCCTCCATCTCGGCCAGCGGCTTGGGGGTGCGGATGCCGGCCACCACGTCCTCGCCCTGGGCGTTGACGAGGAACTCGCCGTAGAGCTCCTGGGCGCCGGTGGAGGGGTTGCGGGTGAAGCACACGCCGGTGGCGGAGGTCTCGCCGCGGTTGCCGAACACCATCTGCATGACGTTCACGGCGGTGCCCAGGTCGTCCGGGATGCCGTTGGCCTTGCGGTACACGCCGGCGCGCGGGGTGTCCCAGGAGGAGAAGACGGCGTTGACGGCGCGCTTCAGCTGCTCCTTGGGGTCGGTGGGGAACTCCTCGCCCATCTGGTCGCGCGAGACCTGCTTGTAGGTCTCCACCAGGCCCTTGAGGTCCTCGGCGGTCAGGTCGGTGTCGTTCTCCACGCCGCGCTCGGCCTTGAGGGCGCGCAGGGCGTCCTCGTACACGTGGTGCGGCACGCCCTCCACGACGTCGCCGTACATCTGGATGAAGCGGCGGTAGGTGTCCCAGGCGAAGCGGTCGCCGAACTCGGCGGCCAGCGAGCCCACGGTGGAG
This sequence comes from Kytococcus schroeteri, assembly GCF_042433515.1. Lineage (NCBI taxonomy): Bacteria > Bacillati > Actinomycetota > Actinomycetes > Micrococcales > Kytococcaceae > Kytococcus > Kytococcus schroeteri. The sequence goes on from NZ_JBHLVH010000013.1 coordinate 160,163, forward strand.
TCGCTCACGCCGAGATTGAGGATGGTGTCCATCATGCCCGGCATGGAGATGACGGCGCCGGAGCGCACGGAGACCAGCAGCGGCTTCTCGGCGTCACCCAGGCGGCGGCCGGTGCGCTCCTCGAAACGGGCCAGCGAGTCCTCCACCTGACCCCACAGGTCGGCCGGCCACTCGCCGCCGTTGTTCATGGTGTCGATGCAGGCCGTGGTGGTGACCGTGAAGCCGTCCGGGACGGGGACGCCGAGCTTGATCATCTCCGAGAGGTTGGCTCCCTTGCCGCCCAGGAGGGGCTTCATCGAGATGTCGCCCTCGGAGAGGTCATAGGTGTACTTCGTGGCACCGCCGGTCATGCGGATCCTCCAGGTCACGTGGTTGTGGAGCAGTGGTGATGGGCCCCGGACGGGCCTACATCCCGGAAAGGGTAGCGCGGCGGTCCTCCACCAACTCGATGACACGGCCCGCGGACTCCTCGAGAGCGAGCTGGGTGGTGTCGATGGTGGGGCAGCCGACCTTGCGGAAGACCTCCTCGGCGTGGTCGAGCTCGTCGTAGATCTTGGCCAGGTCGGCGTACCCGTCCTTGCCCTGCCGGCCACCGAGGGTCTCCACGCGGCGGGTGCGGATGTCCTGCAGGCGCGTGGGGTCGATGGTGAGGCCCACGACCTTCCAGCGCGGCACCGAGAAGAGGCGCTGCGGGGGCTCGATGCCACGCACCAGCGGGATGTTCGCGGTCTTGTAGCCCAGGTAGCCCAGGTACATCGACAGCGGCGTCTTGCCCGAGCGGGAGACACCGATGAGCACCACGTCGGCCTGGTCGAGGCGCTGGTCGGGATTGCCGTCGTCGTTGGCGACCGCGTACTCCATCGCCGCGATGCGGGTGAAGTAGTCCGCCCCGATGCCCACCGGGCGCACCTTGTGCTCGGCCTGCCGGTGGGCCACGCGCTCCACGGCCCCCAGGGCGGGGCCCAGCAGGTCCACGTGCTCCAGACGCAGCTGCTGGGCCAGCTCGTGCACCAGGTCGTGCAGGGAGGAGTCGACGATGGTGGAGTACACGACCACCGGCGCCCCGTCCTCGGCGATGCGCGCCATGACCGAGCGCAGCGTGGACTCGGTGGTGATGCGGGGGTGGCGCACGATGTGGGTGTCGATGTCCGGGAACTGCGCGGCCGTCGCACGGGCCACGCGGGCCGCGGTGTCGCCGGTGGAGTCCGCCACGACGTGGAACTCGATGGCCTGGGTGCTCATGGCCCCAGCGTAGGTGCGGGAGGATGGGCCCGATGTCGCACAGCACCCCGCCGCCCGCCCCCGGTTCGAGGCCCACCGGCCAGACGTTCGCCGACCACCCCCTGGCCGGGCCGGTGCCGGTGGTGGCCGTGGTGGGGCAGACCGCCACCGGCAAGTCCGACCTCGGGCTGGCGCTCGCCGAACGGCTGGGCGGGGAGGTGGTCAACAGCGACGCCTCGCAGCTCTACCGGGGCATGGACATCGGCACCGCGAAGCTGTCGGTGGCCGAGCGGCGCGGGGTGCCGCACCACCAGCTGGACGTGCTCGACGTGACCCAGGAGGCCACGGTGGCCCGGTTCCAGTCCGCCGGGCGGCAGGACATGGCCGGCATCCGGCAGCGCGGGCACGTGCCGGTGGTGGTGGGCGGCACCGGTCTGTACGTGCGGGCGCTGCTGGACCGGCTGGAGATCCCGCCCACCGACCCGGCCGTGCGCGCCGCGCTGGAGGAGCGCCTGGAGGCCGAGGGGGTGGAGGTGCTGTACGCCGAGCTGCAACGCCTGGACGCCCCGGCCGCCGCCGGCATCGAGCCGCGCAACGGGCGCCGGGTGGTGCGGGCGCTGGAGGTCATCGAGCTCACCGGGCAGCCGTTCAGCTCCACCATGCCCACGCGCGAGTTCCTCGTGCCCACGGTGATCATCGGGCTGCGGGCCGACGACGCGGTGCTGCACCCCCGCATCGACGCGCGGGTGGAGCGGATGTGGGCCGCCGGGCTGCTCGAGGAGGTGCGGGCGCTCGACGCGGCGGGCCTGCGGACCGGGCCGGGGCGCACGGCACGGCGCGCCATCGGCTACTCCCAGGCCCTCGCCCAGCTCGACGGGGAGATGACGCAGCACGAGGCGATCGCGGACACCCAGCAGGGCACGCGGCGCCTGGCCCGCCGGCAGCGCGCCTGGTACCGGCCGGACCCGCGCATCCACTGGCTGGAGCACGACGCGCCGGACCTGGTGGAGCAGGCCCTGGCAGCGGTGCAGGCCGCCAGCAGGGGGTGAGGTGACCGGAACGTTCCCTCGATGAGAACAAAATGTTCAGCACGAGGAAGGCGGGCTGTCGTGCTATGTTGAAGGGGAACTCAGTTCCCCCGAGCACTTACGTCAAGGAGCAATCGTGACTATGCCCCCCCGCCCTTCCCGCGCATCTGTACCCAGCCGCCGCGCCATCGTGCGAGGAGCCGCTTGGACCGCTCCTGCCGTGGCCGTGGCCTCGGCGGCCCCGGCCTTGGCAGCATCCTGCGTCACCCAGACCGTGTGTCAGACCCAGATCATCGACTGGGACGCGCGCAGCAACTACACACGGGCCAGCAAGACCTCGGGCACGTACACGCTGCCCATCACCGGGGACGCGACGTCCGGTGCCTCGAACCTCACGCTGTCGATCACCGAGCAACTTTTTGGGTACATGTACACCGGCACCGAGTGGAGTTCCAGCGGGCTGGGGAACTTCAACGAGAACCTGCGGATCACCGACGGGCAGAGCGACCCGGGGGACGTGAACTCCCAGGGCGCCGGGCTGCAGCTGCACCAGGCTGTCGACATCACCGACGACCGGGTCAACGACAGCCGCGGCTCGCGGACCGACCGTACGCAGACCACCTTCCGGTTCTCCGAGCCGGTGTGCTCGCTGTCCTTCACCATCCGCGACATCGACGCCGTGCGCGACGACTACTACGATGAGGTCGAGCTCTACTCGCCCACCCCCTACACGTACCAGAACGGGGCATTGGTGACCGGCGCCGGTCGGCATGGCAGCCCGTGGCACATCACGGACTACTACGACTACAGCCCCACCCGGCCGGAGACCTCCGTGGGCATCACCTTCTCGCAGCCGGTGCAGGAGTTCACGGTGGTCTACTGGAACTCCGAGGTGGATGCCAACGGTAGGAACTTCGACGGTGACCAGCGCATCTTCCTCAGCGACATGACGGTCGGCATCGAGAAGCAGGTCTGCGTCTGAGATCAACCCCAGCAGGGGCCACCGGGATCCCGGTGGCCCCTGTGTCGTGCGGCGGGGCGGTAATTCGCTGGCGGCCCGCATGCTCTGGGTGCTGGGGTGGGGGCATGAAACAGACCTTCGTCCTGGCCGTCCTGGACGCCACGCCCTCCGAGGCGCCGCCGTCCCACCTGACCGACCAGCTGATCGCGCAGGACGCGGCCGTGGGCATCGAGCTGCTGGGCCACGACGACTTCACGGGCAACGACGCCGCGGGAGTGCTGCGCGCCCTGCAGCCCGGCCCCTCGCGCCGCCGCTGGATGGTGGTGGCCCTCGACCGCCTGCCCCGGGAGGCGCAGCCGGCGGATGAGGCCAGCGTCGGCCTGCCGCTCGTGCCCGGCCGCGGCGAGGTGGAGCCGGGTGTCCGCGTGCTCGGCTCGGCCCACGTGGGCATCGCGCTGCAGGAGAACACCGACCGCCTGGACCTCGACCTCGCGGTGCTGCCGGGGGAGCGGCGCCGCGGCATCGGGTCTTCTCTCCACGAGGCGGCCGAGGAGATCGCCCGCGCGCACGGGCGCACCGTCATCGACACGTACACCGCGCACCGGCGGGCGGCGGAGGAGGGCAGCCCGGACGCGCTGGCCGCCCCCACCGGCTTCGGCACCCTCGACCGTACCGAGGCGCCCACGGTGTTCGCGCTGGCGCAGGGGTACCGCCTCGTCCAGACCGAGACGCACTCCGAGTTGCACCCCGCCGATGGGATGGCCGTCGTGGACGCCCTGGAGGCCGACGCCCGAGCGCACGCCGCCGACTACGAGGTCCTCACCTGGAGCGGGCCCACCCCCCAGGAGCAGCTCGACGGGATGTGCCGCTTGTACGAGCGCATGAGCACCGACGTCCCGCAGGGCGACGCCGGGCGGGAGCAGGAGGTCTGGACTCCCGAGCGGATCCGCGAGAACGAGGCCCGGTGGCAGGACATCGGTCGGCACACGGTCTTCGCGATGGCCCGGCACGTGCCCACGGGTGAGGCGGTGGCCTACACCTACCTGCAGAGCTCCCCGCACCGACCCGCGGCCGCCTATCAGGAGGACACGCTGGTGGCGCGCGAGCACCGTGGCCACCGGTTGGGGATGCTGGTGAAGACGGCCGCCCTGCGGCGGTTCACGGCCGAGCGTCCCCGGGTGCAGCGGGTGCACACCTGGAACGCCGGGGAGAACGCCCACATGCTGGCCATCAACACCGCGTTGGGCTTCCGTCCGGTGAGCCTGGAGGGCGTGTGGGAGAAGCGGATGGGGTGAGCGTCGCCCGCCGCGCGTCGCCCGGTTGCGGGGGCGAGCACATTCCGCGGTCCCCGCCCGGTTCAGGCCGGGCGGGCCTCGAGCACCCAGAAGCCCTTGTGGCGAGCCACCCGGTCACAGGTGAAGGAATCCACCTGAAGAGTTCTATCTGAAGCTTCTGGGCTGAAGCTCCCCGGCAGCTCACCGATCCACCGCTGCAGCGAGGGTGCGCCGAGGTTCTTGCCCACCACCAGCCAGGCCGCGCCGTCGGCCCGCAGCCGCGGCAGCCAGTGGGCCAGGATCTCGTGCAGCGCCTCCTTGCCCACGCGGATCGGCGGGTTCGACCAGATGCCGTCGAAGCGCACCGCATCGGGCACCTCCTCCGGGGCCACCACGTGCACCCCCGGGGCTCCGGGGCGCTCGGCCAGCACCCCCAGTCGGGCGGCGTTCGCTCGGGCCAGGTCGGCGGCGCGCTCGTTCACCTCCACCGCCCACACGGTGGCCTGCGGTGCCTGGAGGGCCAGGGAGAGCGCAATCGGCCCCCAGCCGCACCCGATGTCGAGCAGCTGGACCCCGGACCCGCGCGCCGCGAACGCCTCGGGCACCGGCACGGCGTCGAGCAGGAATGCCGTGGCGTGGTCGAGGTGCTCGGTGGAGAAGACCCCGGGCGCGGTGACCACGGTGCGGGTCCGGCCCGCCAACACCACGCTGATCTCCCGTCGCTCGTCCTCGGAGGCGGGGGAGGCGCTGAAGTAGTGGTCGGCCATGGGTGGACTGTAGCGACGCCGGATCGGTCGTCGCCTCGTCATCGGCTGGTCACCTCCCCGTCACCGCGCCGACGCCGTGCGGTCACGTGGGGGAGGCAGGGTCACGCCCATGACCCCTCCCCAGACGTCTGCGTCCCCCGTCTTCCGACCCGTCGGCCGCCGTGCCGTCCTCGCCGGCGGTGCCGGCCTCGCCCTGTCGGCTCCCTCTGCCAGCGGCCTGGTGACCGCTCGCCCGGAGATCACCTCCGGCCTCCAGTTCGGCGACGTCGGCATCGACCGGGGCGTCATCTGGTCGCGTTCCTCGGTGCCCGGCCGGATGCTGGTGGCCCTCACCGACGAGACCGGGAGCACGCGCCGTCTGGAGGGTCCGTGGACCGACCCCCGTCGCGACAACACCGCCAAGCTCGAGCTGCACGGCCTGCGCCCGGGGACCCACCACGAGGTCACCGTCTCCTTCGTCGACGACGAGGGGAAGGAGGGTGAGCGCGTCACCGGCTCCTTCACCACCGGTGACACGACCTCGGGCGCCACCTCGTTCGTCTGGACCGGTGACACCGCCGGGCAGGGCTGGGGCATCAACCCCGACCTGGGCGGCATGCGCACGTACGCCGCGATGGCGGCCACCCGCCCGGACTTCTTCCTGCACTCCGGGGACACGATCTACGCCGACGGCCCGATGGAGGAGACCGTCATCGAGCCCGACGGGAACACCTGGCGCAACCTCCTCATCGAGGAGGTCACCGAGGTGGCCCAGGACCTGCGCCAGTACCGCGGCCGCCACCGCTACAACCTCATGGACACCAACGTGCGCGAGCTGTACGCCCACGTGCCGGTGATCGCCCAGTGGGACGACCACGAGACCACCAACAACTGGTACCCCGGCGAGGTGCTGGACGACCCGAAGTACGACCGCGAGCGCCGGGTGGACGTGCTGGCCGGGTTCGCCCGCCGTGCGTTCTTCGAGTACCAGCCGCTCGCCGACGGCCACGGCCGCCGCCCGTGGACCCCCGAGGGCGGGGGCCGCATCCACCGCACCATCCACCGCGGTCGTCACCTGGACGTGTTCAGCCTGGACATGCGCACGTGGAAGGGCGACAACACCGCCAACACCGAGGCCCGTGCCACCCCGATCCTCGGGCAGCAGCAGGTGGCCTGGCTCATCCGCGAGCTGCGCCGCTCGACGGCCACGTGGAAGGTGATCGCCAACGACCTGCCGCTGGGCCTCGTGGTGCCCGACGGCGACACCGCCCAGGAGGGCGTGGGCAACGCCGACGCGGGGCGCCCGCTGGGTCGCGAGCAGGAGATCGCCCAGGTGCTGCAGGCCATCGCGCGCCACGACATCAAGAACGTGGTGTGGCTGACCGCCGACGTGCACTACTGCGCCGCGCACCACTACGACCCGGCGCGGGCGTCCTTCACCGACTTCGCGCCGTTCTGGGAGTTCGTGGCCGGCCCGGTGAACGCCGGCACCTTCGGGCCCAACGACCTGGACGGCACCTTCGGCCCGCGGGTGGACTTCCAGAAGCACGCCGGGGAGCCCAACGAGTCGCCGCGTGTGGGCAATCAGTTCTTCGGGCACGTCGCCATCGACGAGGCGGGGCAGTTCACCGTCTCGCTGCGCGACGCCCAGGGAGCGGTGCTCTACACGCGCACCCTGCAGCCCGAGGGCGGGCCCATCGTCGACACCGGTGTGGACGCCGGGTCGACCTTCGGCCGGGCGCAGGACCTGCTCGGCGGCCTCGCCGGCTGAGCCCGGTCGCCCGTCACGTCGTGCCGGCCATTCCGCGGCCCCGCCGTAGGGTGGCCGGCATGGCTGTGCAGCCCGTAGGGTGGCCGGCATGACTGTGCAGAGGGGGATGCGACGGGGTGCCTGGGGGACGGGCGTGCTGGTGGCGGGGCTGGTGCTCGCCGGGTGCGGAGGGGGCACCGGGTCCGGTGCCGGGTCGCCGTCCGGGAGCGAGACGGTGGTCGACAGTCCGGCGGGGACCTCCGAGCCGTCCGTGACGCCGTCCGCCCCGGGCTCCGGGACGCCCTCGCCCCCCTCCGGTGCCCCGTCGTCCAGCCCGGCGAGCGACGACGCCAGTGCCCCCGTCACGCCGGCCCAGGACGCCGCGCCCAACCCGACGCCCGGTGAGGGCGGTGCGGTGTTCACCGGCCCCTACCTGCACCCGGACAGCATCACGCCGCGCGAGGTCACCGAGGTGGGGCCCCACACGATCGTCAATCGGGCCAACGCGCTGCCCGAGGACTGGGAGCCCGCCGAGCTCGTGGCCGTGGAGGGGGCGGCGAAGGAGGGCACGCCGATGCGGCTCGCGCCCGAGGCGGCCGCCGCGTGGGGCGAGCTGCGGGCGGCTGCCGCGGCCGACGGCATCAACCTGCGGATCAACGCCGCCTACCGGTCCTACTCCGAGCAGGAGGCGGTCTGGGAGCACTACGAGGCGCAGGACCCCGACCACGTGATGGTCTACACCGCCGCCCCGGGGCGCAGCGAGCACCAGATGGGGCTGGCCATCGACATCGCGGACATGCCGAAGTACCCGAAGCCGGTGGGGGACAACGCCCGGGGACGGTGGCTGCTGGAGCACGCGGCCGAGCACGGCTGGGTGCTGCGCTACCCGAAGGGTCGGGAGAAGGAGACCGGGTACCGCTACGAGGCGTGGCACTGGCGCTGGGTGGGCAAGGACCTGGCACAGCAGCTGAAGCGCGACCACGCGACGATGGAGCAGTGGGCCGGGCTCGTGCGATGACGCGCGGCAGGATCGGCGGCGCGCGCTGACGTGGGCAGAAATCGGTGGCCGACGGCGTTGTCCTCCTGAGAGGCTGGAGCCACGCACCACCAAAGGAGACCATGACCCACCCCCGACAGACCCCCGCCATCGAGCGTGCGGCCGCGCTGGCCGACGAGACCGAGGGCGGCTGGGTGCACGACGTCGACCGCGACGGCGACCAGTTCGACCGCGAGGAGCGCCGCGCGCTGCGCCGTGTGGACTCCCTGAGCACCGAGCTCGAGGACGTCAGCGAGGTCGAGTACCGCCGGGTGCGCCTGGAGCGCGTCGTGCTGGCCCACGTGCAGACCGACGGCACCACCGCCGATGCCGAGAACTCCCTGGCCGAGTTGGCCGCCCTGGCCGAGACGGCCGGGTCCACCGTGCTCACCGGCGTCATCCAGCGCCGGCAGAAGCCCGACCCCGCCACGTGGATGGGCTCGGGCAAGGCCGCCGAGCTGGCCGACATCGTGGCCGCCGAGGGCGCCGACACCGTCATCGCCGACGACGAGCTGGCCCCCAGCCAGCGCCGCGCCTTGGAGGACGTGGTGAAGGTCAAGGTCATCGACCGCACGGCGCTGATCCTCGACATCTTCGCCCAGCACGCCAAGAGCAGGGAGGGCCGCGCCCAGGTGGAGCTCGCCCAGCTGCAGTACCTGCTGCCCCGCCTGCGTGGTTGGGGTGAGTCGATGTCACGCCAGGCCGGTGGACGCGTGGCCGGCGGTGAGGGCATCGGCTCGCGCGGCCCCGGTGAGACCAAGATCGAGCTGGACCGCCGCCGCATCAACAGCCAGATGGCCAAGCTGCGCAAGCAGATCGCGCAGATGAAGACGGTGCGCGACACCAAGCGCTCCAGTCGCCGCGACCACCACGTGCCCTCGGTGGTCATCGCCGGGTACACCAACGCCGGCAAGTCGTCGCTGCTCAACCGGTTGACGCGCGCCGGGGTGCTGGTGGAGAACCAGCTGTTCGCCACCCTGGACCCCACCGTGCGCCGCACCCAGACCGCGGACGGCCGCGTGTTCACCCTCGCGGACACGGTCGGGTTCGTGCGCTCGCTGCCGCACCAGCTGGTGGAGGCCTTCCGCTCCACGCTGGAGGAGGTGGCCGACGCCGACCTCGTGCTGCACGTGGTGGACGGCTCCCACCCGGACCCCGAGAGCCAGATCTCCGCGGTGCGCGAGGTGCTGGCCGAGGTGATGGACGAGCACGGCGCCGAGTCCGTGAACGAGGTCATCGTGGTCAACAAGGCCGATGCCGCCGACCCCGACGTGCTGACCCGCCTGCTGCGCGCTGAGAAGCGGTCCATCGCCGTGTCCGCGCGGACCGGACAGGGCATCGAGGAACTGCGCGCGCTGGTGGAGGCCGAGCTGCCGCACCCCTCCATCGAGGTGGACCTGGTGGTGCCCTACGACCGGGGTGACCTGGTGGCCCGCGTGCACGCCGAGGGCGAGGTGCTGGCCGAGCGCCATCTGGAGGAGGGCACGCACCTGCGCGCCCGCATCAACGAGGACCTCGCCGGGGCGCTCACCCCGGTGGTGCGTCAGCAGGCGGGCTGAGGGGGCGACCCGCCGGGCTCAGGTGAAGCGAGCCCGGCGGGCGGCGCGGCGCAGGACCGCCAGCACGGCCGGGCCGGCCACGAGCACCAGGAGCGCGTTGGCGAGCGCCCGGCCGGCGTTCCATCCCATCGCGGTGGCGAGGTTGTACAGCCAGAAGCGGTGCAGGTTCTCGCCCACCGAGGCGCCGGGGGAGTAGGACAGGGCCGTCTCGTTGCCCAGGGTGAAGGGCCAGAAGGACAGGTCCATGAGCGCGCCGTAGGCGAACGAGGACACCACCGCGTACCCGGCCAGGAGCGCCACCTCCGCCCGGCCACGGAGGCCCGGCAGCAGGCCGGCGCCCAGGCCCACGAAGCCCGCCGCCAGCATCTGGAAGGGCAGCCACGGCCCCACCCCCGCGGTGAGCAGCGCCGAGGAGAACAGCGTGGTGGTGCCCAGCACGAAGCCGAACCCCGGCCCGAACACGCGGCCACCGAGCACCACGAGGAACAGCACGCCCTCCAGCCCGGCCACACCCGCCCCGAGGGGGCGCAGCACCGCGCCCAGCGCCGAGAGCACACCGAGCACGACCAGGGCCTTGACGTCCATGCCCTGGCCGGTGAGCTGGCTGAGCGCCACCGCGATGACCACCGGCAGCAGCAGCGCGAACACCAGCGGTGCCTGCGTGGTGCCGGCCAGGGTGGACTCCGGGCGCACCAGCAGCGGCCAGGTGAAGGCGAGCAGACCCATCACCGCCACCGCGGCCAGGAGCACGGAGCTGCGCAGGTCGAGGCGCACCGCGCGGGCGGGGGCGCGGCCGCGGAGCGTGGCGGCGGGCGGCGTCCCGCGCGGGGTCAGGTCGTGCGAGGTCACGGCGCCCCCACCGGCGGGTGCACGGCATCGGCCGTGAGCACGCGGTGCGGCGCGAACACCTTGGACACCTGCGGGGCGAAGGTGGGCGAGCTCGTGGCCACGCGGGCGGTGGGGCCGTCGGCCACGAGGTCTCCGTCGGCCACCAGCACCATGCGGTCGGTGGCCGCCGCGGCGAACTCGACGTCGTGCGTGGCCACCACCACGGCCGCGGCGTCGTCGGCCAGCCGGCGCAGCATCGTGGCCAGGTGGTCCTTGGTGGCGTGGTCCAGCCCGCGGGTGGGTTCGTCGAGCAGCACCACGCCGGGCGCGGCGGTGAGCTGGATGGCCAGCACCAGGGCCAGACGCTGTCCCTCGGAGAGGTCGCGCGGGTGGGCGTCGGCCGGCAGCCTCACCCCGAGCCGCTCGAGCACGGCCCAGGCGGTGCCGGGGGCGGCACCGGACTCGGCATCGGCCTGGGCGAGCTCGTCGGCCACGGTCTCCAGCCAGAGCAGTGCGCCGGCGTCCTGTGGCACGAGCGTCACCTGCCGCCGGGCCGCGGCGGGCGTCAGCGATGCCGGGTCGTCACCGGCCGCCGTGGTCACGCTGCCCGCCGTGCGTCGCCCCGTGCCCTGCAGGGCCCACAGCAGCGACGACTTGCCCGAGCCGTTGCGCCCCATGAGCGCCACCACCTCGCCGGCGGCCAGGTCCAGGTCCACGTCGGCCACGGCCAGCAGCCGGCCGTGCTCCACGCGCACCCCGCGGACGGCGAGGGCGGGGCGGCTCGATGTGGCGTGCGGGCCGTTTGCACCCCGCTGGCCCGATGCGGCGCGTCGCCCCAGCGGGCGGGCGTCGGGCTCCGGCTCGGGCGCCCCGGCATCGAGGAAGGCGCCCGGCCCACCGGCGGCGGCCACGCGGCGTCGCGCCTCGCGGACCGAGAGCGGCACGTCGGGCCACCCGGCCGCGCGGGCCAAGCGCGCCAGGGGCGTGGCGAGGTCGGCCCCGGCGAGCACCGTGCGCGGGTCCCCGGAGCGCACGCTGCCGTCGCCGGACAGCCAGACCAGCTGGTCGGCGGCGTGCAGCACCCGCTCCAGCCGGTGCTCGGCCAGCACCACGGTGAGCCCCACCTCGTGCACCAGCGTGGTGACCGCCGAGAGCACGTCCTGGGCGGAGGTCGGGTCGAGCGCGCTGGTCGGCTCGTCCAGCACGAGCACGCGCGGCTGGGCGGCCAGCACGGCGGCGATGGCCACGCGCTGCTGCTGCCCGCCGGAGAGCTCGGCCAGCCCGCGGCGGCGCAGGTCGGCGATGCCCATGACGTCGAGCGTCTCCTCCACGCGCTTGCGCATGGCCTCGGGGTGGATGCCGAGCTGCTCCATGCCGTAGGCCACCTCGTCCTCCACCGTGTCGGTGACGAAGCCGGCCAGCGGGTCCTGCCCCACCCAGCCGACGGTGTCGGCCAGGTCGCGCGGGGCGTGGGTGCGGGTGGAGCGGCCGTGGACGAGCACCTCGCCGGCCAGGGTGCCGCCGGAGAAGTGGGGCACCAGCCCGTTGAGCAGGCCGAGCAGTGTGGACTTGCCGGCGCCGGTGCGCCCGGCCACCACGGCGAGGTCGCCCTCGCGGACGGTGAGGTCCACCCCGCGCAGCACGGGGCGGGGCGCGTCGGCGTGGGTGAGGGTGACGCCGCGCAGCTCCAGAGCGGGGGTCATGCGGGCTCCTCGATGCGGTGGGGTCGGGTCGGGTGGGGCCGGGCGGCGTGGGTGCGGGTGGGCCCGGGTGCCGCGACCACGGGCACGGCTGCCAGGGCGGGCACGACGAGCATCAGCGGGTGCAGCTGCGGCGTGGCCAGGGGTTCCACCGGCGGGTTGAGCCACGCGGGGCGCAGCGGGGAGGGCGCGGGCAGCTCGCCGCCGAGCCAGAGCACCGCCAGCAGCGCGGCCAGCCCGGCGAGCGCCACCAGCGTCTCGGGGGTGCGCCAGGGGTCGGGGCGGTAGCGGGTGGTGGCGGCCCCGCGGCCGGAGAGCCACAGCCCCGCGGCCGCGGCGGCCACGCCGGCGGCCAGCACGACCGGGCCGGTCCACACCGGCAGCCCGGTGCCGTGCAGGGCGCCCGCCCCGCCGAGCACCACGAAGGTGCCGTAGGTCAGGGCCACCACGGAGCCCAGCAGCAGCGTCCCCACGAGGCGCCGCGGCGTGCCGGGGCGGGTGCGCCCGAAGCCGCGGGCCTCCATGCCGGCGGCCAGCGCCATCGACTGCTCCACCGCGTCCTCGAGCACCGGCACCAGCAGCGTGCGCACCATCCGCAGGCCACGTGTGCGTCCGCCGCGCAGGCGCCGGGCGCGGTGGGCCCGCACCCCGGAGACCACGAGCTGCGGGGCCACGGTGAGGGCGATGACCACGGCCACCGACACCTCGTGGAGTGCCGAGGGCACCGAGCGCAGCGCCCGCCGCGGGTTGGCCAGGGCGTTGGCGGCGCCCACGCACAGCAGCATCGCGCCCAGGCGCAGCGCGTCGTAGACCGTGGCCAGGAGGAACTCCGCCCGCACCGGACCGCCCACGCGGATGCCGGCCGCCCAGTCGGGCAGGGGCAGCTCGGGCAGCGTGAACAGCACCGTGCCGGGCCGGTCGGAGCCCAGCAGCACCTGGAGCACCACGCGCACCAGGACCACCATCGCGGCCAGCAGGAGGTACACGCGCAGGCTGCGGGCCCACAGGTCGTCGGTGCGCTTGAGCAGCGCCACGGACACCACGGCGGCGGCCACCAGCAGCACCAGCAAGGGGTTGGTCGTCATCGACACCGCCGCGGCCACGAGCAGCGCCCACGCCCACCACGCCCACGGGTGCAGCCGCCGGCCGGTGGTCCGGGTGCCCTCCCGGGCGACACGTGGGGCAGGGACGACGGCGCCCGTCGGGACCGCCGCAGGGTGCGGCGGTCCCGACGGGCGGGCCCGGTAGGTGGCCGTCACCGGCGGCCGAAGCGCATCCAGGCTCCGACGGCGAGGGCGGCCGCGGCGAGCAGGCCGAGGGTCCACAGCAGACCGGACGAACCGCCCTCCGGGGCCACCTGCGAGGACTCCGAGGAGGCGGACTCGGAGGCCGAGGCGCTCGGGGACGGTGCGTCCTCGGAGGCCGACGGGGCGGGGGACTCCGCCGGGCCCTCGGAGGCGCCGGCGGAGGGCGAGGGCGACGATGGGGCGCCGTCCTTCGCCGCGGCAGGGGCCGTGGCGCCGGGCAGGTCCGCCTCGCCGGCGCCCCAGCTCCAGCCCTCCACCTGGCCCGGCTCCGGGTCGGTCTGGTTGGCGGCCTTGGTGGCGAAGGACCACGTGCCGCCCGGCTGCTTGGCCTGGAAGTACGCCCAGAAGTTGGTGCCGTCGAAGTCGCCGCAGGTCCACCCCTTCTCCTCGCGGGGGAAGGGCTCACCGGCCACGGCCAGCTGGCAGATCATGCCGTTCTTGTCGTGCGTGACCTTCACGCCGGCGGCCTCGAGGGCGGCCTCGCCGGACTCCGGGTCGCCCACGGCGCAGCGGGTGACGGTCTCCTCGGGGGTACGCACCACCACGGTGACGCCCTCCTCGGGCGAGCAGGCGCCGTCGTGGCCGGTGCGGGAGGCGGCCACGCGGGCAGCCGGCACGGCATCGGCGGTCAGGGCGGTGGCGGTGGCGCCAGTGGCGGGAGCGGTCAGCGCGATGCCGGTGGCGGCGACGAGCAGGAGGGGGGAGCGGCGCATCTCGGGCGGTCTTTCGGTCCTGGCCTCGGGGTCCAGAGGCCGGGCGGGCTCGCGGCGGCGGCTGGCTCCCCGCAGACCACGGCGGGCGTGTGAGCCGAGGTCCACCGGGCGTTCCGACTGCGGCGCTGCGGCCTCACGGTTGCGGGTCAGTGCCGGACTCGCACCGGCTTTCCCCACTGGATCTCGCGCGGCGAGGCTACCACCGGGGCGCCCGCACACAGGGTGCTCGCGCGAGCCGCCGACCGTCCCCAGCCGGGGGCCACGCGCCGGCCGGTCGGTGGGGGTGACGCTCTAGGGTTCTCCCATGCCGTCGCCCTCCTCGCCCCCCGCCAGCGACCCTGCTGCCGTGGCGGGCCTGCTGGCCGATGCCGTTGCCGCCGTGGGAGGTTCCCCGCGCGAGGGGCAGGAGCAGATGGCCCGCGCCGTGGCCGAGGCGGTGCAGCGCACAGAGCACCTGCTGGTGCAGGCCGGTACCGGCACGGGCAAGTCGCTGGCCTACCTGGTGCCCGCAGTGGCGCACGCCGTGGCCACCGGGCGGCCCGTGGTGGTGGCCACCGCCACCCTGGCGCTGCAGGCCCAGATCGTGGACCGCGACCTGCCCCGCGTGGCCGAGGCCCTCCGCTCCGCGATGGGGCGGCCCATCACCTACGCGCTGGTCAAGGGCCGCAACAACTACCTGTGCCAGCACAAGCTGCTCGGCGGCTTCCCCGACGACGACGCCGACGCCCTGGTCTCGATGGGGCAGGTGGACGCCGAGCGCTCCGCCCTGGGGGAGGAGGTCGTCCGCCTGCGGGACTGGGCCGAGGTGACCGAGTCCGGCGACCGCGACGAGCTCGTGCCGGGCGTCTCGAACCGCGCCTGGCGGCAGGTCTCGGTGAGCGCCCGCGAGTGCTTCGGCGCCTCGCGCTGCCCGGCGGCGGCCGAGTGCTTCGTGGAGCTCTCCCGTGAGGCCGCCAAGGACGTGGACGTCATCGTCACCAACCACGCCTTCCTGGCCATCGACGCCATCGAGGGGCGCGCGATGCTGCCCGAGCACGACCTGCTCGTGGTCGACGAGGCGCACGAGCTGGTGGACCGCGTCACCGGCGTGGCCACCGACGAGCTGACCCCCGGCTCCGTGGCCATCGCGGCCAAGCGCGCCGCCAAGCACGCGGACGTCGACCGTCTCGAGGAGGCCGAGGAGGCGCTCGCCCAGGCGCTCGCCCCGCTGCCGGAGGGCACGCTGCGCGGCATGCCGGACGCCCTCGCC
This sequence comes from Kytococcus schroeteri, assembly GCF_042433515.1. NCBI lineage: Bacteria > Bacillati > Actinomycetota > Actinomycetes > Micrococcales > Kytococcaceae > Kytococcus > Kytococcus schroeteri. Next base: position 175,535 of record NZ_JBHLVH010000013.1, read on the forward strand.
GACGCCCTCGTGGTGCTGCGCGACGCCGCCCGGGGGGTGTCCACCGACCTCAAGCCGGAGAAGGGCGAGAAGGCCGACGGGCCCCAGCAGACCGCCCGGGCCGCCGTGGACGAGGTGGGCGACGTGGCCCAGCGCCTGCTCGAGGAGCGCGAGCTCGACGTGGTGTGGGTGGCTCCCGACCACCGCACCAACCAGCCCCGCAACGTGCTGCGCGTGGCCCCCATGAGCGTGGCGATGCTGCTGCGCGAGAAGGTCTTCACCGAGCGCACCGTGGTCATGACCAGCGCCACCCTCGAGCTGGGCGGGTCCTTCGACGCGGTGGCCGGCAGCCTCGGCCTGGTGGGCTCGGGCGCCCCAGCCTGGCGCGGCCTCGACGTGGGCAGCCCCTTCGACTACCCCCGGCAGGCCATGGCCTACGTGGCCGCCCACCTGCCCGCCCCCGGGCGCGACGGCGCCGCCCCGGAGCAGCTCGACGAGATGGAGGCCCTCGTCCGGGCCGCCGGCGGGCGCACCCTGGGGCTCTTCTCCTCGATGCGGGCCGCCCGCGCCGCCGCCGAGGAGATGCGTACCCGGCTCGGGGACGACGTGCCCGTGCTCTGCCAGGGCGAGGACCAGCTGCCCACGCTGGTGCGGCAGTTCGCCGGTGACGCGCGGACCTGCCTGTTCGGCACCCTCTCGCTGTGGCAGGGCGTGGACGTGCCCGGCTCGGCCTGCCAGCTGGTGCTCATCGACCGCATCCCCTTCCCGCGGCCCGACGACCCGCTGAGCGCGGCCCGCTCGCAGGCCATCGCGCGCAACGGCGGCAACGGGTTCATGGCCGTCTCGGCCACGCACGCGGCACTGCGGCTCGCGCAGGGCACCGGCCGCCTGGTGCGCCGCGCGGACGACCGGGGCGTGGTGGCCTTCCTCGACCCGCGGATCATGACCGCCCGCTACGCCGGCTTCCTGCAGCGGAGCCTGCCGCCCTTCTGGCCCACCACGGACCGCGCGCTGGTGCTCGGAGCCCTGCAGCGGCTGGACGCCACCGCCCCCGAGCCGCTGCCGGTGGCGCAGGTGGTCGCCCGCTCGATGGTGGGCACCGGCCGGGCCGGTGCACCGCCGGTCTCGCGCTCGGCCCGCACCGCCGTCACCGGGGGCGAGGCGTGGACCGACGCCGACGACGCCGCCCTGCGCGAGGCCCTGGAGGACGCGTGCGACGAGACGGGGCAGGCCCGCATCGAGGACGTGGCGCGCGCCGTGGACCGGGCGCCGGACGTGGTGGCCGCCCGGCTGGAGCAGCTGGACCTGACCCTGGGGAGCCGTGATGCCTGACCTTCCGCCGCTGGTGCTCGTCAAGGGCCCCGAGGAGCTGCTCGTCGACCGCGCCGTGGACCAGGTGGTGGCCAGCGCGCGGGCGCTCGACCCCGAGGTGGAGGTGGTGCGCGTGCAGGGCGACGCGTACACCCCCGGCGAGGTGGCGATGGCGCTCAGCCCCAGCCTCTTCGGCGGTGGCAGCGTGGTGGTGGTGCGCCACTTCGAGCTGGCCTCCGAGCAGCTGGCGCAGGAGGTCATGGCTGGCGTGACCGACCCCGGGGAGGGCAACGTGCTCGTGGTCTCGCACCGGTCGGGGACCAAGCACAAGCGGGTGCTGGACGCGATGGCCAAGGCCCACGCGCACACCCTCGAGGCGCCGGCGCTCAAGCGGGACGGCGACAAGGCCACGTTCGTGCAGAAGGAGTTCCGGGCGGCGCGGCGCCGCATCGACGCCGACGCGGTGCAGGTGCTCGTGGCCGCGGCGGGGTCCGACGCCCGCACCCTGGCCGCGGCGTGCTCGCAACTCATCGAGGACACCGAGGGCACGGTCACCACCGAGGAGGTGAACCTCTACCACGGCGGCAAGGTGGAGACCACGGGCTTCAAGGTGGCCGAGGCGGCCTTCGCGGGGAACCGGGCCGAGGCGCTGCGGCTGGTGCGCCACGCGATGCTGGGCGGGCTCGACCCGGTGCCGATCGTGGCGGTGATGGCCGGGCAGGCGCGGCAGATCGGGCTGGTGGCCTCGGCCGGCAACCGGAGCTCGGGGCAGGTGGCCAAGGAGCTGGGCATGGCGCCGTTCATGGTGGACAAGGCCCGGCGCATGATGCGGGGCTGGGACGGGCACCGCCTCGGGCTGGTGGTGCAGGCCCTGGCGCGCTGCGACCACGAGGTGAAGGGCGCTGCGCGCGACCCGCACTCGGCGGTGGAGCGACTGGTGGACGAGGTCTGCCGCCTGCACGGCTGAGCGGCCGGGCGGGGTGTCCGGGCGGCGACGTCGGCCGGGCCGGGCGCGGGGTGCGTCCTCGCGGTGTGTCGCCGGGTGCGGGATGCGGCGCGCTGGCGCGTCATGCGGTAGCCTGTCCCGCACTGCCGACGCGCCAGAGGGTCGTGCGCACGGCACAGATTTGCGAGTACCGCTCAACCACGGGCATCCCCACGTCCGGTCCCGAGCGACTGCTCTCGCCCTCGAGCGATCACCTCGTGACGCCACACCATCGGGTCGAGCCCGACGTGGACCGCGGGTGGCCGCGCAGACACAAACATCAACGACCTCATCGGGAGAGACCCACGTGGCGAACATCAAGTCGCAGAAGAAGCGCGTTCTGACGAACGCCAAGCGCACCGAGCGCAACCGCGCGTACAAGTCGGAGCTGCGCACCTGGATCCGCAAGTTCCGTGCCGCCGCCGAGTCCGGCGACGCCGCCGCCGCGCAGGACGCCCTGCGTATGGCCAGCAAGAAGCTGGACAAGGCCGTGAGCAAGGGCGTGATCCACAAGAACCAGGCCGCCAACAAGAAGTCGGCCATGGCCAAGCGCGCCGCCGCTCTCTGAGAGCCGGCACCCACGCCTGACGGGGCGGTCACCTTCGGGTGGCCGCCCCGTTCGCGCGTCCGGGGGCGGGTGGGCGCGTGGGCGGGCGGTCGGGTCAGGTGCGTGTGCTTGGTCCTTCTCGATCCGCGGGAAGGACCAAGCACACGGGACGGCTTGCCGGTGGCACCGTCCCCAAAGGGGGCCTGGGTGGGGCGCAGGACCTCTGCGGGTCCACAGGTGGCGGGGCGGCACAAGCCGTGGATGCAGCGATCCGATGTGGACTGGGTTCGTGGGCGGGCTCTGGGGGCGTGTGGAGGTGCCCGGTCTGGAGAACCTGGGCGTGGTCAGTCGCCCACAGCTGCTCGAGGCCGGGTGCTCCAGTGCATCCGTGGGCCGGGCTGCCCGTGACTGGGCGGTCCTGCTGCCCGGGGTGTACTGGTGCACGCCCTCCGCCGAGGTGCTGGACCTCTGCCGTGGTGGGCGCCGTCCCGGCCACGCCATCACCTGGCCGGAGGTTCCGTGGGAGGTCCGGGCGCGGGCCGCACTCCTCCGCTGGCCCGCGGCCCGGCTGGCGGGGACGAGCGCCGGGCACGCCGATGGCTGGGGCCCGGAGCCGGCGGGTGTCTCGCTCCTCGCCCCAGCGGGCCGGGCCGTCCACGCGGCGCACGGCGTGGACGTGCGCCGGGAGCGCCCCGGTGTCCGGGCCCCGTCGCGCCCGGCGGACCTGCGCCGCACCCGCCCCGAGGACACCTTGGTGGACGTCGTGGACAGGATGCCACCTGAGGCACGCAGCGAGGTGTTCACCTGGTTGGCGCGGGCGCTGGGCCACCGGGTGACGCGACCCGACCTGCTGCAGGACACGCTCCGGCGGCGCCGCCAGGTGCGCCACCGCCGTGAGCTCACGGAGGCGCTGGAGGACCTCGCGCGAGGCACCGCGTCCCACCTCGAGCACCGGTACATGGCGGACGTGCACCGCCGGCACGGCCTGCCCCCGGCCCATCAGCAGGCGCCGGTCGCCTCCGGGGTCCCCGGGAGGGGTGCCTTCGCGGACGTGGCCTACCGCGGCCCCGGGGTGCTGGTGGAGCTCGACGGTCGGCTGGGCCACGTGGGGGAGGGCGTTCTCCGGGACCGGCGACGCGACAACGCCAACACCCTGGCCGGCTGGGCCACGCTCAGGTTCGGGTGGCACGACGTGGTGGGTGACCCGTGCGCGGTGGCGAGGGACGTGGCGCAGGCCCTCGCGGCGCGGGGATGGCGGTCGACCTGGCGTCCGTGTGCTCGATGTTGACCGGATGCCGGGAAGGAACGAGCACACGGCCAGGCCAGGGAGCAGGTCTGCTCCACCCACCCCGCAGGCGCCCGCGCACGGGGCACGCCCCGGCCCTGCGCTACCATCGCAGCATGTTGGCCGCGACCCTGCTCCTTCCACAGCCGCGATGACTCCCTGAGCATCGCGGCCACCCCTCCTGTGCGAGGGGCTTTTTCGTGTCAGGGGCCGGAACGCCCCCGCCATGCGGGCCTTCCGGCCACTCCGGGCCGCGCCACGACCGGCCACCCATCCAGCCACCCACCACCGTCAGGAGACCTGATGAGCGAGAACCACCGCGACGAGACCCCCTACCGCTACACGGCGCGGCTCGCGGGGGAGATCGAGAAGCGCTGGCAGGACCGGTGGGAGGCCGAGGGCACCTTCCGCGCCCCCAACCCGGTGGGCGACCTGGCACCGCAGGACCCCGCTGCCCGGGCTGCCGTGGCGGACCAGCCCAAGCTGATGATCCAGGACATGTTCCCGTACCCCAGCGGCGCGGGCCTGCACGTGGGCCACCCGCTGGGCTTCATCGCCACCGACGTCTACGCCCGCTACCAGCGCACCACCGGCCGCAACGTGCTCTACACGATGGGCTTCGACGCGTTCGGCCTGCCCGCCGAGCAGTACGCCGTGCAGACCGGGCAGCACCCGCGCACCACCACCGAGGCCAACATCGAGACCTACCGCCGGCAGCTGCGCCAGCTGGGTCTGAGCCACGACGACCAGCGCACGTACGCCACCATCGACCCGGCGTACTACAAGTGGACCCAGTGGATCTTCCTGCAGATCTACAACTCCTGGTACGACCCGCAGGCCCCCGGCCGCCGCCCGGGCACCACCGGCCGCGCCCGCCCCATCGAGGAGCTGGAGGCCGCCTACGCCAGCGGTGAGGTCCCCACCCCGGACGGTCGTCCGTGGGACCAGCTCGATGCGGGGGAGCGCGCCGACGCGGTCGACGCCCGCCGTCTGGCGTACCTGAGCGACGCCCCGGTGAACTGGGTGCCGGGCCTGGGCACGGTCGTGGCCAACGAGGAGGTCACCGCCGAGGGCCGCTCCGAGCGCGGCAACTTCCCGGTCTTCCAGCGCAACCTGCCGCAGTGGATGATGCGGATCACCGCCTATGCCGACCGGCTGGTGGACGACCTGGACCGGCTGCAGTGGCCGGACTCGGTGGCCACCATGCAGCGCAACTGGATCGGCCGCAGTACCGGCGCCCGCGTCTTCTTCGACGTCGCCGTGCCCCAGTCCGCCACCCTGCCGACCGGCCCGGACGGCCAGCCGCGGCTGGAGGTCTTCACCACCCGGCCGGACACGCTGTTCGGCGTCACGTTCATGGTGGTGGCCCCGGAGCACCCGGTGGCCGATGCGGTGCCGGCCGCCTGGCCGGAGGGCACCGAGGACGCCTGGACCGGTGGGCACGAGAATCCGCGGGAGGCCGTCGCCGCCTACCGGGAGGCCACCGCCCGCAAGTCCGATCTGGACCGGCAGGCCGACGACAAGAGCAAGACCGGCGTGTTCACCGGCATCTGGGCCACCAACCCGGTGACCGGTCAGCAGGTGCCGGTGTTCGTGGCCGACTACGTCCTGATGGGGTACGGCACCGGCGCGATCATGGCCGTCCCCGGGCAGGACCAGCGGGACCACGACTTCGCCACGCAGTACGGCATCGACGTGGTGCGCACCGTGCAGCCGACCGAGGGCCACCCCGACGACCAGGCCTTCACCGGTGAGGGCCCGGCCATCAACTCCAGCAATGAGAAGGTCGACCTGGACGGCCTGGGCGTCGCCGAGGCCAAGGCCCGGATGCTGGAGCACCTGCAGTCCGCCGGCACCGGCGAGGAGGCCATCACCTACAAGCTGCGGGACTGGCTGTTCAGCCGCCAGCGCTACTGGGGCGAGCCGTTCCCGATCGTCTGGGACGCCGACGGCCGCGCCCACGCCGTGCCCGCCGACCAGCTGCCGGTGGAGCTGCCCGAGGTGGCCGACTACAGCCCCAAGACCTACGACCCGGAGGACTGGGACACCCAGCCGGAGTCCCCGCTGGGCCGCAACACCGACTGGGTCAACGTCACCCTCGACCTGGGCGACGGCCCGAAGCAGTACCGCCGCGAGACCAACACGATGCCCAACTGGGCCGGCTCGTGCTGGTACGAGCTGCGCTACGCCGACCCCACCAACTCCGAGGCCTTCATCGACCCGGAGCTGGAGGAGTACTGGCTGGGCGCCGGGCGCGGCTTCGGCGAGGGCGTGGCCGACGACCCGGGCGGCGTGGACCTCTACGTCGGCGGTGTGGAGCACGCGGTGCTGCACCTGCTGTACGCCCGCTTCTGGCACAAGGTGCTCTTCGACCTGGGCCACGTGTCCTCCGAGGAGCCCTTCCGCCGCCTGTTCAACCAGGGCATGGTGCAGGCCTTCGCCTACCGTGACGACCGCGGCCAGCCGGTGCCGGCCGCCGAGGTGACCGAGCGCGAGGACGCCGACCACCCGCGGGCGCAGGACGGCATCGTGTACGAGTGGAACGGCCAGCCGGTCACCCGCGAGTACGGGAAGATGGGCAAGTCGCTGAAGAACGTGGTGACGCCCGACGAGATGTGCGAGTCCTACGGCGCCGACGTCTTCCGCGTGTACGAGATGTCGATGGGGCCGCTGGACGCCTCCCGCCCGTGGGACACCCGCGCGGTGGTCGGCTCGCAGCGCTTCCTGCAGCGGCTGTGGCGTGCCGTGGTCGACGAGGCCACCGGCGAGCTGCGCGTCACCGAGGACGCCCCCGACGCAGACACCGCCCGGGCGCTGCACCGCACCATCGCGGGGGTGGCGGACGACTACGAGAACCTGCGCTTCAACACGGCGGTCTCCAAGCTCATCGAGCTGACCAACGCGGTCACCAAGCTGAGTGCGGTGCCGCGCGCCGTGGCCGAGCCGCTGGTGCAGATGGTGGCGCCGCTGGCCCCGCACCTGGCCGAGGAGCTGTGGAGCCGCCTGGGGCACGCGGAGTCGCTGGCCACGGTGGACTTCCCGCAGGCCGACGAGGGCCAGCTGGTGGCCGAGACCGTCACCTGCGTGGTGCAGGTCAAGGGCAAGGTGCGCGACCGCCTCGAGGTGGCGCCCGACATCGCCGACGACGAGCTGGAGGCCACCGCCCTGGCCAGCGAGAAGGTCCAGGCGTTCATCGACGGCGCGCCGGTGCGCAAGGTGATCGTCCGGGCCCCCAACCTCGTGAACATCGTCGTCTGATGACGCCGCGCGTCGCCGTGGTGACCGACTCCACCGCGGACCTCCCGATGGCCAGCTGCCCCGACACCGGGCTGGTGGTGCCGCAGGTGCCCCTGCACGTGGTCGTCGACGGCCGCAGCCACCGGGAGGGCGTGGACCTCGACCCGGCGCAGCTCGTGGAGGGGCTGGAGTCCAAGGTGGCGGTGAGCACGGCCTCCCCGGGCCCGGCGGACTTCGAGGAGGTGTGGCGGCGCGCGCTCGACGGCGGTGCCGAGCACGTGGTGAGCGTGCACCTCTCGGGGCGCATGTCCTCCACGGTGGAGGTGGCGCGGTCCACGGCGGCGTCCTCGGGGCTGCCGGTGACGGTGCTGGACTCCCGCAGCGTGGCGGCAGGCCTCTCGGCGCCCGTGCTGGCCGGGGCGCGGGCGGCCACGGCCGGGGCGTCGGTGGACGAGGTCGTGGCCGTGGTGGAGCGGTCGGCGGACCACACGCAGGCGCGCTTCGTGGTGGAGTCCCTGGACCGCTTGCGGCGGGGCGGGCGCATCGGAGCGGCGCAGGCGTTCATCGGGACGGCGCTCGCGGTCAAGCCGCTGCTGCAGGTGGCGCGCGACGGCTCGGTGGACGGCTGGCAGAAGGTGCGCACGCTGCGGGCGGCCCGGGCGGCGCTCCTGGCCTGGGGTCAGGAGGCTGCGGTCTCGCAGGCCGACGCGGTGGTGGACAGCCTGGGGGAGGACGAGTTCGGCGAAGGGCAGGGCGTGGCGGTGGACGTGGCCGTGCAGCACCTCGGGCGCCCGGAGGTGGCCCAGGAGATGGCGGCCGCGCTGGAGTCGGTGCTGGACGAGTCGGCCTCGGTGACCGTGTCGCGGCTGGGGGCCGTGGTGGGCGCGCACACGGGAGTCGGCACGGTGGCGATCGTCGTGGCCCCGCGGGTGGAGGGCGACCCGGGGCGGTGGACGCCAGCGCCCTGAGGTGGCGCCGTGGGGGGCGTCCTGCGGCGGCCCCTGTGGACGGCGGCGAGGAGCGGCCTGCTCGTCCACAGCGCGGCCCGCGGTCATCCCGCTCGGGCCGGCAGGTCTCCCTAGCGTGCGGTCGCGGGGGTGGTGTCCATGGACGAACGGCCGGACGGGTACGGCCAGCACGCGAGCGGCGAGGACACCGGTGGCGGGCCGGGTGCCGGTGGGCGGGGCGACCACGTGGTCTGGGAAGGCCGCGGCGTGGAGCCCTCCGCGCGGTTCGGTGACGCGGCGCGGGTTGCGTTGACGGCGGCGGCCGATCAGGTGGACGTCCCGTCCTCGGTGGCGGGCGCACGCATGGCACCGGGGCACACCGCGCTGCGGGTGATGGCGGTGCTCGTGCTCGTGGTGGTGCTCGGCCTGGGGGCGTGGACCTGGTGGACGGGCCGGCAGGCGGCACCCCACCCGGTCGCGGCACCGGCGGGTGCTGAGGGAGGGGCCGAGGCAACTGGCGCGGGCCGCGAGGAGGGTGGGGCTCCCGGGGGCGGGGGTGGTGCCGGGGGTGGCGAGGCGTCCGGTGGGGCCTCAGCCGCGGCGTCCGGTGCCACCGGGGACCCGGCTCCCGGTGCCGCGGGGGTATCCGGGGCCGGAGAGGGCGCCGGGCAGGTCGTGGTGCACGTCGTGGGGGAGGTGCGGTCCCCGGGGGTGGTGCGGCTGCCGTCGGGGGCCCGCGTGGCCGACGCAGTGCGCGAGGCCGGGGGACCGACCCGCCGCGCCGACGTGTCGGTCCTCAACCTGGCCCGTCCGGTGACCGACGGGGAACAGCTGGTGGTGCTGCGCCCCGGTCAGGACCCACCCACCCCGGCGGCCGTTCCAGGTGGTGCGACGGGTCCGGGGGGTGCGGCCGGGGCCGGAACCACCCCGGGCGGCGCCGGCGGGGCGGCCCCCGGCGGTGCGGAGGAGCCGGGAGCCGGCGGCGCGCTGGACCTCAACACCGCCGACCAGGCGGCCCTCGAGGAGCTGCCCGGCGTGGGCCCGGTGACGGCCGAGCACATCCTGGCCTGGCGTACCGAGCACGGCCGGTTCACCTCGGTGGACGAGCTCATGGAGGTCAGCGGCATCGGGGAGAAGACCCTGGAGACGCTGCGTCCCCACGTGAGCGTCAGATGAGCACGCGCGCCGACCTGCGCCTGCTCGTCCCCGCCCTGGTGGCCTGGGCCACCGGGGCCGCCGCTCTGGCCTGGGGCGCCCCGCTGCGGTGGGCGGTCGTGGGGTGCTGTGCCCTGGTGGCGGTGCTCGGCCTCGTCCGCCTGCACCGGGGTGGGCCGAGGAGGCCGGTGCCCACCGCCGTCGCCACGGCCACGGCGGTGGTGACCGCGCTCGTGGTTGCGGCCTCCACACTGGCCCAGACGCAGCACGAGCAGGGCCTGGTCTCCCGGGCGGTGGCCGACGAGTCGGTGGTGACCGCCGAGGTGACCCTGGAGGCCGACGCCCGCCGGGTGGTGAGCGAGGGGCGTTTCGGCCGCAGCGAGCTGGTGCTCGTGCGGGCCCGGGCCCACCGCATCGTGCACCGGGGGCAGGAGTCGACGGCCGACGCCCCGCTGCTCGTCCTGGCGAAGCCGGGTCGGGGCTGGGACGGGCTCACCTGGCGCACGCGGCTCACGGTGAGCGGCCGCCTCGCGCCCTCGGAGCCGGGGGACGACGTGGTCGCGGTGCTCACCCCTGCCCGTGCCCCGCAGGACGTGGCGGCGCCCGGGGGAGGGTGGCGGGTGGCCGAGGGGCTGCGGGAGGGATTGCGGCAGGCGGTGGACCCGGTGTGGGCCGACGCCCGGGGACTCGTGCCCGGACTGGTGCTCGGCGACACCTCGCTCACGCCCGAGGACCTGACCCAGGCCATGACCGAGACCGGTATGACCCACCTCAGCGCGGTCAGCGGGTCCAACGTCGCCATCGTGGTGGGGGCCGTGCTGTGGGTGGCCGCCGGCGTGGGCCTGCCCCGGCGCGCCCGCCCGTGGGCCGCCGCGGCGGGCCTCGTGGCGTTCGTGGTGCTGGCCCGCCCGGAGCCGTCGGTGCTGCGCGCAGGGGTGATGGGTGCGGTCGGGCTGGTCGCCATGACCGCCTCCCGTCGGGCGGCGTCCTTCCCGGCGCTCGCGGCCAGCATGGTGGTGCTGCTCCTGTGGGACCCCTGGCTCGCGCGGTCGTACGGTTTCGCGCTCTCGGTGCTGGCCACCCTCGGGCTCGTGCTCTTCGTGAGGCCGTGGGCCGCGGCGCTGCGCAGGCGGTGGCCCCGCCTGCCCGAGCCGGTGGCGCAGGGGCTGGTCATCCCCGTGGCGGCTGCGGTCACCACCTCGCCGGTCGTGGCGATGCTGCAGGGGCAGGTGAGCGTCGTCGGCCTGCTCACCAACCTGCTCGCCGCCCCGCTCGTGGCGCCGGCCACGCTCGGTGGGGTGGTCGTGGTGCTCGTGCACCCCGTGTCGCCGCTGGTGGCCGGGTGGGCGGCCTGGGTGGCTGCGGTGCCGGCCCAGGTGATCGGCCTGACGGCGCGGTGGGGTGCCGCGGTGCCCTACGGCGCGGTGCCGTGGCCGTCCTCGGGGCCTGCCGCGCTCGGGATGGCGCTGCTCCTCGCGGCCGCGGTGCTGCTGGGGCCGGGCCTGTGGCGGTGGGCGGGGCCACGGCTGCGGCGCCTGGTCCTGCCCCGGCCGGGGTCCTGCGTGCTACCCGGCCCGCGGGAGGGGACGGGGCAGCGGACCGGGCAACGGATCGGGCAGGGCCGCCTCGAGACCGGTGCGCTCTGTTTGGCGGCCGGCACCGCGGTGGCCCTGTGGGGACTACCGGGCGTCACCCAGCCCCTCCTGACCGGCCGGGACGGTGCGGCCGCGGACTGGCGGGTGGTCATGTGCGACGTGGGGCAGGGCGACGCGCTGCTCCTGCGCACCGGACCCCAGCGCGCCGTGCTGGTGGACACCGGCCCGGCCGGGGCGCCGGTGGCCGCCTGCCTTCGGCGCTCCGGGGTGCACGCGCTGGACGCGGTGGTCGTCACGCACAGCCACGCCGACCACTCGGGCAACCTCGGTGCGGTGCTCGACGCCGTGTCCGTGGACCGCGTGTGGGCCTCCCCGGAGGACCTCGCCCGGCCGATGCAGCCCGGGCACCCCGCTGAGTGGCGAGAGGTGGCGCGGGCCAGGGGTGTGGCGGTCGAACCGTTCGGTGCCGGCACGTCGCAGCAGGTGGGCACCGCTCGCTTGCGGGCGGTGTGGCCGCGTCCGGGGGTCGACCTGGCCGCCGACGACCGCCGCAACGACGGCAGCCTGGTCGTCCACGCGACCGTCGACGGCCCCGACCCCGGCCCGGGCTCGGCGGTCACGGTCCTGCTCACCGGCGACCTCGAGGAGTCCGGGGGCGCCGCTGTGCAGCAGCTCACGGCATCGGACCGGGTGGATGTGCTCAAGGTCCCGCACCACGGATCGGCCCACCAGGGACGCGGGCTGCTGGACCGAGGCGCCCCGCTGTCCCTGCTCAGCGTGGGGGCGCAGAACGACTACGGGCACCCCGCCGACCGCACGGTCGAGGCCCTGCGCGCCGCCGGCAGCACGGTGGTGAGCACCGCCGAGGAGGGCACGGTGGCCGTGGGGCGCGACACGGCCGGCACCCTGTGGTGGGGCCGGCCGTGAGCGGGGCGCGCGGGAGGCTGACGAGGTGGCGCGTCGCCGGGTGGGTGGGCGCTCGCGGAGGAGCGCCGTGGCGCTCAGTCGGCGGTCTCGGGCGCGAGGGCCTCGGGCACCTCGGCGGCCATGGTGGCCGCGGCGCCGCAGAGGGCCTCCATCATCGCGGCCACGGCGGGCACACGCATGAGGTCCGGTGTGCTCACCGCGTGGATGGTGCGCCGCGAACCGGTGCTCAGGGGCAGGGCCACCACCCCGGCGTGGCGCACGTGGCGCAGCACCATCCGCGGCACCAGCGCGGCCCCCAGCCCGGCCGAGACGAGGCCCAGCACCGCCACGTAGTCCTCGGTCTGGAACTCCACGCGCGGCACGAAGCCGGCCTCCTGGGCCAGGTGCATGAGGTGGCCGCGGCAGCGTGCGCAGCCGGCGATCCACGGATCGTCGGCGAGCGCGGCCAGGTCCACGGTGTCGCCGCCGGCCTGCGGGTGGTCCTCCGGCAGGGCGACGAGCATCTCGTCGGTGAGGATGTCGCGGATCTCCAGGCCGGCCAGGTCGTCCACCTCGCGGCCCACGGTGGTTCCGCTGTGGGAGAAGGCGACGGCGAGGTCGCACCGGCCGTCGCGCAGGGCCGCGAGCGACTCCGGCGGCTCGGCCTCGGTGAGCTGGATCTCGATGCTGGGGTGCTCGCTGCGCAGGTCGCGCAGGGCCTGGGGCACGAGGGCGGCGGTGGAGGAGGGGAAGGCGGCCACGCGCACCCGCCCGGACTCCAGCCCGGCGATGGAGCTGAGCTCCTGCTCGGCGGTCTCCAGCAGGGTGAGCACGGTGACGGCGTGGCGGGCCAGCACCTGCCCGGCCTGCGTGAGGCGCACCGTGCGCCCCTGCCGCTCGACCAGGGGGGTGCCGATGCGTCCCTCGAGACGGCGCACCATCTGCGAGATGGCGGGCTGGGTGTAGCCCAGCGAGTGGGCGGCGGCGGTGAAGGAGCCCTGCTCCGCGATGGCGCGCATGATGCGCAGCCCGGCCGTGTCGATCATGGGCTCACTGTAACTTGCTGTTGGGCCTCGGCAAAGGATCGCGCCATTGTGTAATCGGACGTCCGCTCCCACAATGCCGTCCATGACGATGACGCCGGCCCGTCCCCTGTCCTGTGAGCCCGCCGTGGCCACCCGCCACGTCGAGCCCGCCGAGCCCGCCGAGCCCGCCACGCCGGCCAGCGCCCTCGCCGGCGGCGAGGACGCGCCCGTGCCCGGGGCCGCGGACGAACCGGCCCCGGGCACGCGGGACGCCGCGTGGCTGCGCGACCAGTTCGCCACCACCGGCGGCTACCTCAACGCCGCCACCTGCGGCCTGCCCACCCGGCGCACCACCGAGGCCATGGCCCGCGACGCCCGGCGGTGGACCACCGGGGACGTCTCGCCGGTCGGGTACCACGAGCACGTGGAACGGGCCCGTGCGCTCTACGGCCGCCTCGTAGGGGTGCCGGCCGACCGCGTGGCGACCGGCTCCCAGACGTCGGTGTTCACCGGCATGGTGGCCGCGGGGCTGCCCGACGGCGCCGAGGTGGTGGTGGTAGAGGGCGACTTCTCCAGCCTCGTCTACCCCTTCCTCGTGCAGGCCGAGCGCCCCCACCCCACCCGCGAGGGCGGCCGCATCACGGTGCGCTCGGTGCCGCGCCAGGAGCTGTGCACCTCCCTGCGCGAGGAGACCGCGGCCGTGGTCTACAGCCACAGCCAGAGCGCGTGCGGCAGCCTCACCGCCCCCGATGCCGTGCGCCGCGCAGCCGAGGCCGTGGGTGCCCTGACGGTCTGCGACGTCACCCAGTCCGCCGGCTGGCAGGCGGTGGATGCCTCGCTGGCCGATGTGACGGTCTGCTCGGCCTACAAGTGGCTCTGCCACCCGCGCGGCGTGGCGTACATGACGGTCTCCGAGCGGGCCATGGACGCCCTCGTGCCGGTGAACGCGGGCTGGTACGCCGGCGAGGTGGTCTGGGACTCCATGTACGGCCCGGCCATGCAGCTCTCCTCGCGTGCCTCCCGCTTCGACGTCTCGCCCGGCTGGCCGCTGTGGCCCGGTGCCGTCGCCGCTCTGGAGGACTTCCTCCAGGTGCCCACCGGTGCGGTCAACGCCCACGACGTGGCGCTCACCAACCGCCTCCGGGCCGGGCTGGGCCTGGCACCCTCGGACTCCGCCATCGTCAGCCTGCCCATGCCGCCGGAGGCCGCGCAGGCCGCGGAGCGGGCCGGGCTGACCCTCTCGCAGCGGGCCGGGGGGGTGCGCCTGAGCTTCCACGTGTGGAACACCGAGCAGGACGTGGACCGCGCCCTGGAGGTGCTGGCGCCCTTCGCGCAGCGCGGCTGACGCCCGGCCGGTCCGGGGCAGGGCGGGTGGCCGACGAGCCGTCCGGTCCGGGCACGCACGTGTGGTGTGATGCTCTGCGTGCCCGACTCCCTGCTCCCGGACCCCGCCGGCGCCCAGATGGCCGCCGCCCGGGACGAGGCGCACCACGGACCCAGCTGGCGCGGACCCCGCCGTGGCACGGCCCTGTGCCTCTCCGGTGGCGGGTTCCGGGCCGCCCTGTTCCACCTGGGAGCCCTGCGCCGCCTCAACGAGCTGGGCATGCTCGGGCAGCTGCGCACCGTCTCGGCGGTGAGCGGCGGCAGCATCGCCGCGATGCTGCTGGCCGACCCCCGCCTGGGCTGGCCGACGCCGGACGCCCTGAGCCAGAGCATCGACTCGGCCGACCTGGTGGAGCCCGACCCGAGCGCCCCGCCGCTGCCGCGCGGCGACACCGTGCCCGGTGGCCTGTTCTCCGCCCCGCGGGTGGAGGGGTTCGAGCAGTACGTGGCCGAGCCGCTGCGTCGCCTGACCCGTCACAACCTGCGCACCCGCGCGCTGGTGTCGGGCTGGGGGCCCAAGGTGCGCCGCCCGGCCGACCGCAGCTCCCGGGTGCTCGCCGACCAGCTGGTGGACCACATCGACTGGTGGGCGGCCGACCTGCGGGAGGCCCGCCGCACCGCCGGCCCCGCCGTGGTGGTGGAGGCCACCGAGCTCGCCCACGGGGTCAACTGGACCTTCGCCGACTCCCGCGCCCACCCGCCGCGGGGCCGCGTCGGGGACTACCGGCTCGGCTACGGCGACCCGCCGGCGGGGCTGCGCCTGGCCGACGTCGTCGCGGCCTCGAGCGCCTACCCGCCGTACTTCGCGCCGTTCGACCTGGACGCCACGACGCTCGAGCTCAGCGGGGGTCACGCCGGGCACCTCGACGCGGCCGCCCGCCCCCGCATCGAGCGCACCGTGCAGCTGCTCGACGGCGGCATCTACGACAACCTCGCCCTGGAGCCGGTGTGGCGCGACCACGCCGGGGTGCTCGTGAGCGACGGGGGCGCGGTGTTCCGGGCCCGCAGCGCCCGCACGCCGTTGGGGCGCATCCTGCACGTCATCAGCATCGCCGCCGGTGGCGGGGAGGTGACGCGTCTACGCTGGCTGCACTCGGCCTTCAACTGGGGCGTGGTCGAGGGGGCCTCGTGGGCCATGGACTCGCGGGTCCCGCAGAGTTACCCCATCGAGGTGGCGGCACGCATCAACGCCATCCGCACGGACATGGACGCCTTCAGCGAGGCCGAGCAGAAGATCATCGAGCGGCACGGCTACGGGGTGGCCGACTCGGCCATCAGGCGGTACGCCCCGCACCTCATCCTGCGCGACGCGCCGGCGCGCTACCCGCACCCGGAGGTGGCCGACCCCGAGGTGGCGCTGCGGGCGCTGCGTGGGTCGGGGCGGGTGTCGCTCGTGGGGCGCCGGCCGCGGCGGGGGCGCGCGTGAGTGCCGGCGGCACCCTGCCCGAGGTGGCCACGCCGGTGACCCTGCCGCCGGAGGTCGTGGCCGCGCCCCAGGAGGTGGAGGCCCTCGCCGAGCTGCTGGCGACCCGCCGCCTGGCCGTGGTGACCGGCGCGGGGATGTCCACCGCATCGGGCATCCCGGACTACCGCGGACCGGACGGGGTGCGCCGCGTGCAGCCCATGACCATCGGGGACTTCCGTGCCGGCCCGGCCTCGCGGCTCCGCTACTGGGCGCGGGCCTTCGTGGGCTGGGAGCGGTTCACCGGCGCTCGTCCCAACACCGGCCACCGTGCGCTGGCCGCCCTGCAGTGCGAGGGGGTGGACACCGGGGCGGTCGCGGGCATCACCGGGGTGATCACGCAGAACGTGGACGGGTTGCACCAGCGGGCCGGGTCGCCGGACGTGCTCGAGCTGCACGGGACGCTCTCGCGCATCGTGTGCCTGGCCTGTGGGGCCACCGAGGAGCGCGAGCACCTGCAGGCGCGCCTGGCCGAGGCGAACCCCGACCACCGTCGGGTGGCGCTGGACGCCGGGCAGGTGCGTCCGGACGGCGACGTGGCCCTGGACGAGGAGGCCGTGGCGGCCTTCCGTGCGCCCCGCTGCCTGGCGTGCGGGTCCGACGAGCTCAAGCCGGACGTCGTGTACTTCGGGGAGAACGTGCCCCGCCCCCGGGTGGACGCGGCGTACGCGATGGTGGACGCCGCCGACGGGTTGCTCGTGCTGGGCTCGAGCCTCAAGGTGATGAGCGGGTACCGCTTCGCCCGGCACGTGCACCGCGCCGGGGGACCGGTGGTGGTCCTGACCCGCGGCTGGCACCGCGCGGACCGGGAGGCCACGCTCACGGTGGACGCGATGGTGCACACGACGCTTGCCGCGGTGGCCGACCGCCTCGGGGTGGGCGTCCCCGAGGCGTGACCCCCGTGCGGGAGCGTGGCGACCGGGTGCGCGCTGACCGGGAGTGCCCTGCGGGGGCTCAGACCCTGCGCAGCACCGCGGTGACCTTGCCCAGGATGGTGGCGTCGTTGCCGTCGATGGGGTCGAAGGCCGGGTTGTGCGGCTGCAGCCACACCTGGTTCTTGACCTTCTTGTAGGTCTTCACGGTGGCCTCGTCGTCGAGCAGCGCGGCCACGATGTCGCCGTTGATGGCGGCCTGCTGGCGGCGCACCACCACCCAGTCGCCGTCGCAGATGGCGGCGTCCACCATCGAGTCACCCTTGACGCGCAGCAGGAAGAGCTCGCCGTCGCCCACGATCTGGCGGGGGAGCGGGAAGACGTCCTCCACGCGCTCCTCGGCGAGGATCGGCCCGCCGGCGGCGATCTGCCCCACGACCGGCACGTAGGAGGCCGGCGGGCGGGAGTCGGCCGCCTCGGAGGGGTCCCAGGTGTCCTCCGGGAGCTTGCGGTACCCGCGGTCGCCCGGCCACTGGGCGTCGAGGATCTCCAGCGCGCGGGGGCGGTTCGGGTCGCGGCGGATGTAGCCCTTGCGCTGCAGTGCGTTGAGCTGGTGCTGCACGGAACTGGCCGAGGCGAGCTCCACCTCCTCGGCGATCTCGCGCATGCTCGGCGGGTACCCGCGCTCGTCGATGGAGCGGCGGATGCACTCCAGCACACGGGTCTGCCGGTCGGTCAGCGGCTCGTTCCGGCGCAGGCCGGGCTCGTTCTTCTCGGTCATGTCGGGGTCCCCCTTCGCGGGTCGTCGCGGCGGAGAACTGCGCGTCATGACGCCGGATCTCCGAGGTTGTCGGTGGTCACCGCTTCACTGCGTGGTGTCGGCAGGGCGTGCGGCGGGAGGTCCCGCTCGTACGCACGGCCGACAACCGGTGCACACAGGATACGACGTCACCGTCCCGCCAGAAGGACATCCGTTCGGGCGTGTCTTGGTGAGTGTCGGTCACCTGTGCTACACATAGTACAGACATGCGACGGACATCCGTCCGGACCTGGAGGAGATGACATGACTGCGATGACTGCGATGCCGCTGGAGGTGCGACCCGTTCGCCGTGGCGGGCGCCCGGTCGCGTCGGCCCGGGGGGCGGTGCGCCCGGCACCTCGCATGCGACTGACGGCCCGGGGGCGCGCGGCGCGACAGGCGCTCGTGATTGCCGTGGCGGTGGTGATGGTGCTGCTCGTCGCCTGGCAGGCGACCGGCGCCGGCCGGGACGCGGGGGTGGCCGAGCGCGTGGTGGTGGCCCAGGACCAGACGCTGAGCCACGTGGCCGTGGAGCACCTGCCCGAGGTGCCCGTGGACCGCGCGGTGCTCATGCTGCAGGAGGCGAACGGACTGGGCACCAGCCAGGTGCAGGCCGGTCAGGAGCTGGTCATCCCGCGTCGTTGACGAGGGAGTCGGCCCGGCCGGGGAGGAGGGACCGGCCAGGAGGGGGTCGAGGACTGCGTGGTCCTCAGGGACGTGTGGCCACGCGTGATGGGGTGCGCCGCGGACGTGAGACATCCGTGGCAGGGACGCCCCGTGAGGGAGAGAGCCCTCCCCACCGCCTCGTGGCGGTGGGGAGGGCTTCCGCTCGTGGGGGACCTGTCCGGGCGTGCCGTGGCCCGGTCAGTCGAGGGGGGTACCGGTGGCGCGACGCCACATGGGGCCGAGGCCCTCGAAGGGCGCGAACCAGCCGGAGATGTGCACGTCCATGACGAGCCCGTTGACGCCGGCGGTGAGGAAGTCGCTGGCGCCGCGCACGACCTCCACGGGCTGCAGGGCCAGCAGGTCGCCGGGCTCCTCCGCGTCGAGCATGCCCTGCTCCACCGCGAAGTGGCGGGCCCGCTCGCTGCTGGTGAACCCGAGCAGCATCATGGCGCCCTCGATCTGCGCGGCGACGGGAGCCACGGACCCCTCCGGCCCCGCGGGCAGGAACCACCAGCGCGGCAGGGCGAAACCGGCCCTCCACAGGGCGGTGATGGTCTTCTGGTCGCCACGGTCGCGCGTGAGGGCGTGGAGGCGGTCGGTCTCGTTGGGGGCGGGCATGGCGAGGTCCATGGCCCCACTCCACCACACGCGGGGCCCGCCCGGTGGTCGCAGCGCCGCAGCCGGGGCTCGGACTCGTCGTGCGTGGGTGGTGCAGGAGCGGGGTGGCGCAGAGGTGGCACACCCCCTGGCGGCGTCGCGGAGGGCTGGCACCATGGCCGGTGTGAGCGTGCGTCGGTCCGGTGGGTGGCGTCGCGGTGGGGCCGCGGCGACGGTGGTGGGGGCCCTGGTGCTGGGAGCCGCACCCCTGTCTTCCGCGGGAGCCGGGACGGCGCCTTCCGTCGCCGCGTCAGGCGCGCCCCGCCCGCACGCCATGGCGCACGCTGCTGCGCGCGACGGGAACGGGTCGGATGTCGACACGGGGCCTGCCGCTCGCATCGAGGACCCGACCGGCCGGCGCCCGGGCCGCACCGGCACGTGGGGCGACCACCCGACCGCCTCGCGCGACCTGGGGGACCTGCCCTGTCGGGAGCTGCTCTTCGTGGGGGTCCGTGGGTCCGCCGAGCAGGTGCCCTGGGGCAACACGGTGAACCGTGCCCGGGAGGGTCTCGCCGAGCGCCTGGACCGGTCGGTGAACCAGGTGTGGCTGGAGTACCCGGCGGTGGACCCGCACACGCTGCGCACCGCCGACCTCGAGGGCGCCGTCCTGGAGGCCACGCCGCGCGCGAGCCGGTACTTCGCCTCGGTGGACGCCGGCAGCGCCGAGCTCACGCGCGTGCTGGGTGCCAGTGCCCGGGAGTGCCCGGGGCAGCAGGTGGTGGTGGTCGGCTTCTCGCAGGGTGCGCAGGTGATCACGCGCGCCCTGGCCGGTGGTGCCGACAGCTCGACGCTGGCCGCGGCGCTGCTGCTGGGGAACCCCGCGCACCACCCGGGGCAGAACGTCCGGGAAGTCGGTGGACAGCTGGACACCCCCGCCATCGGGCTGGCGGCCACGCTGACCTACCTGCGCTCCCGGGCGCGCCCGCAGGAGACCACCACGCGGCGCCAGGCCGTGCACAACCTCGTCTCGGAGGTGTTCGCGCTGCACCGCGGCGAGGTGTCCAACAGCTCCATCGCGGCCACACTCGAGGCCGGTGGCGACGTCATCGCGCCGGGGGAGTACTCCCGCGTGCTCAGCATCTGCAGCACCGGTGACGTGGTCTGTGACGCCGCGCCGGCCATGAGCCGGGTGCTGACCTCGGCCACGGGCCTGGAGGACGAGTTCGCGACCGCGCGGCCCATCCACGGCGGGTATGCCGGGGAGGTGCTGCGCCCCGGCATCGAGGTGCTGGTGGACCTGATCGCCCCGGACGACGCTCCGCGTGACGCGTCGGGTGACGCCTCGGGGCGACCGCGCGACGGCGGCGAGGGGACGCATCAGGGGGCGCGAGAAGGGGCGGACGAGCGTGCGCACGGGGGCGTGGACGGCGCGCCGCACGGTGCCGGCGGCACTGACCCGGCTGATCCCGCCGACCCGGCCGACCCCGGGGACGGCACGACGCCCGGCGACCTCGCCGCGGGCACGGGCCGTGAGGGCGGCTCCCCGTGGGTGGAGACCGGTCCGCCCGCGTGGGTCCTGCCCACGGTGTCGGTGGCGGCAGGGGTGTTCTTCCTCACCTCGTGCGGCCTCGGCCTGGCGTTGTGGAGGCGGCGGTGACCGATCCCGTGGAGACGGTGGGTGCCCGTCCCGCCGCGGCGGAGGGGAAGGGCGTGCACGAGGCGGGTGACCGTCCCGAGCGCCCCGGCGATCGGGGTGCGCGGCGCCGCGACCGCAGGGCCGTCGCAGCCCTGGTGGCGCTGCTGGTGCTGCTGCTCACCCTTCTGGTGGGCGACCTGGCGCTGCGGCGGTACGTGGTCGGCCGCATCGAGCAGGAGGTCGGGGCCACCGTGCACGGCCGGGTGCGGGCCGACCTGGACGGCTGGCCGACCGCCTGGCACGTGGCCCGCGACGAGTACCCGGAGATCGACGGGACACTCTCCGGCGCGGTGGTGGAGGTTCGCGGTCGCACCGTGCTCGTGGACGCCGACGTGCGCGCGCGGGACGTGCGCGACCTCTCCGGGGGCGGGGACGCGGTGCACGTGGAGCACCTGGCCGGGCGCGTGCGCACGAGCTGGGAGGACCTCTCGCGCGTGACCGGGGCGGACCTCTCGGGTGACGAGGACGGGCGCCTGTCCATCACCACCGACGTGCCGGTGATGGGGGAGCGGTTGCCGGTGAGGGTGACCGGTCGCCCGGTGGTGGACCCCGCGACGGGGCAGCTGGGGCTGGCGGACGCGCAGGCCTCCCTGGACGAGGTGGACGTGCCCCAGGACGTGGTGGACGGGCTGTTGCCGCGGGTGGCCACCTACGCCAACCTGCCCACCTACGAGGGGCTGCGCTGGACGGGGGTGCGGGCGACGGCCGAGGGGGTCGAGCTGGAGCTCCGCGGCGAGGGGGTCGACCTCCCGCGACACGCCGGCTGAGGGAGTGGAAAGCGCGGCCCGGAGCCGGGTTCCGGGCCGCTTGGCCGGGAGGTTTGCGACCGGCGCCGGGGAGGCCGTAGGCTCTACATCTAGTGGTGCTGAGGAGATCAGCACACAAGATGATCCACTTTTCGCCGTATCACGCGCCACCGGGAGGAGTTCCGCCGTGCACTGTCCGTTCTGCCGCCACGAGGACACCAAGGTGGTGGACTCGCGCGTCCAGGAGGACGGTACGGCCATCCGCCGGCGCCGCCAGTGCACCGCCTGCGAGCGGCGCTTCGGCACGGTGGAGTCGGCCACCCTCAGCGTGGTCAAGCGCTCCGGCGCCAGCGAGCCGTTCCGGCGGGACAAGGTGATGTCCGGGGTGCGCAAGGCGTGCCAGGGCCGCCCGGTCACCGACGACCAGCTCGGCCTGCTCGCCCAGCGCGTGGAGGAGAGCATCCGCTGCACCGGCCAGGCCGAGATCGACGCCCACGACGTGGGCATGGCCGTGCTGCCGGTGCTCCGGGAGCTCGACCTCGTGGCCTACCTGCGCTTCGCCTCGGTCTACCGGGGGTTCGACAGCCTGGAGGACTTCGAGCAGGCCATCACCGAGCTCCGCCAGGAGCGCGTGCCCGCCGGGGACCGCGCACCGGAGGTCGTCGGCGCCGGCTGACACCACTGGGCAGCCCGGCGAGGGGGTCGGGCCGCCCAGCCACCGCGGCCCGGACGTGCCACGCCCGACGCCGACCGTCCGTGCCCCGGCACGGACGTACGCACCACCCGCCCCGCACCACCTGCACGACCGACCGCAGACCGACCAGAGACACACCACCCCGAACCGCACTGCACGACCGGCGGACGAGAGCCCGCCACCGCCCACCAAGGAGAGGTCATGACCGACACCACACAGGCTCCCGCGTCCACCCAGCAGCCGGGCGGCGGACTCACCATCAACCGCATCCACACCACCCCGGGCGTGCACCCCTACGACGAAGTGACCTGGGAGAAGCGCACCGTCGAGCAGACCAACTGGAAGACCGGTGAGGTGATCTTCCGCCAGGAGGACGTGGAGTTCCCGTCGTTCTGGTCGGCCAACGCCTCCACCATCGTCACCACCAAGTACTTCCGCGGCGCGGTGGGCACCCCGGCCCGCGAGACCGGCCTCAAGCAGCTCATCGACCGCGTGGTGCTCACCTACGTGGCCGCTGGCAAGAAGCACGGCTACTTCGCCACCGAGGACGACGCGCTGGTGTTCGAGCACGAGCTCACCTACGCGCTGCTGCACCAGATCTTCAGCTTCAACTCCCCGGTGTGGTTCAACGTGGGCACCAAGAGCCCCCAGCAGGTGAGCGCCTGCTTCATCCTGGCCGTGGACGACTCCATGGACTCGATCCTGAACTGGTACCGCGAGGAGGGCTTCATCTTCAAGGGCGGCTCCGGTGCCGGCCTGAACCTCTCGCGCATCCGCTCCTCCAAGGAGCTGCTGAGCTCCGGTGGCAACGCGTCCGGCCCGGTGTCCTTCATGCGCGGCGCCGACGCCTCGGCCGGCACCATCAAGTCCGGTGGCGCCACCCGCCGCGCGGCCAAGATGGTCGTGCTCGACGTGGACCACCCGGACATCGCCGAGTTCATCGACACCAAGGCGCGCGAGGAGGACAAGATCCGTGCGCTGCGCGACGCCGGGTTCGACATGGACCTGGGTGGCGACGACATCACCTCGGTGCAGTACCAGAACGCCAACAACTCGGTGCGCGTCTCCGACGAGTTCATGAACGCCGTCGTGGAGGGCCGCGAGTTCGGCCTGCGCTCGCGCACCACCGGCGACGTCATCGAGACCGTCGACGCCCACGACCTGTTCCGCCGCATGGCCAGGGCCGCGTGGGAGTGCGCCGACCCGGGCATCCAGTACGACGACACCATCAACCACTGGCACACCAACCCCGAGTCGGGCCGCATCAACGCCTCGAACCCGTGCTCGGAGTACATGTCGCTGGACAACTCGTCGTGCAACCTGGCCAGCCTGAACCTGCTGAAGTTCCTCAACGACGACGACACCTTCGACGTGGAGCGCTTCCAGGCCGTCACCGAGCTGGTCATCACCGCGATGGACATCTCCATCTGCTTCGCCGACTTCCCGACCGACCCCATCGGTGAGACCACCCGCAACTTCCGCCAGCTCGGCATCGGCTACGCCAACCTCGGCGCCCTGCTCATGGCCACCGGTCACGGCTACGACTCCGAGGGTGGGCGCCAGCTGGCCGCGGCCATCACCTCGCTGCTCACCGGTGCGTCCTACAAGCGCTCCGCCGAGCTGGCTGCCGTGGTGGGCCCGTACGCCGGGTACGCCCGCAACGCCGAGGCCCACAACCGCGTGATGCGCCAGCACCGTGACGCCAACGCCCAGCTGGCCCCGATGCACGAGATGGACGCCCACATCCAGGACGCCGCCACCGAGGCCTGGGACGCCGTGGTGGCCCTGGGCGACGAGCACGGCTACCGCAACGCGCAGGCCTCCGTGCTGGCCCCCACCGGCACCATCGGCTTCATGATGGACTGCGACACCACCGGCATCGAGCCGGACTTCTCGCTGGTCAAGTTCAAGAAGCTCGTGGGTGGCGGCTCCATGCAGATCGTCAACCAGACCATCCCGCGTGCGCTGCGCCTGCTGGGCTACGACCAGGCCACCACCGAGGGCATCGTCGACTACATCGCCGAGCACGGCCACGTGGTGGACGCCCCGGGCCTGGCCGAGGAGCACTACGAGATCTTCGACACCGCGATGGGGGAGCGCGCCATCGCCCCGATGGGCCACGTGCGCATGATGGCGGCCGTGCAGCCGTTCCTCTCCGGTGCCATCTCCAAGACGGTGAACCTGCCCGAGCGCGCCACCGTGGAGGAGATCGAGGAGGTCTACCTCGAGGGTTGGAAGCTCGGCCTCAAGGCGCTGGCCGTGTACCGCGACAACTGCAAGGTGGGCCAGCCGCTCTCCAGTGGCAAGGGCGAGAACAAGGGCTCCGAGGCGTCCGACGAGGCCGAGGGCACCGACGCCCCGGCCGTGGCCGCCCCGGTGGAGAAGGTCGTCGAGTACCGCCCGGTGCGTCGTCGCCTGCCCAAGCGCCGCACGGCCCAGACCACGAGTTTCGCCGTGGGTGGGGCCGAGGGCTACCTGACTGCCGGCACCTACGAGGACGGCTCGCTGGGCGAGATCTTCCTGAAGTTCGGCAAGCAGGGCTCGACCCTGGCCGGTGTGATGGACGCGTTCTCCATCGCGGTGTCCGTGGGCCTGCAGTACGGCGTGCCGCTGGAGACCTACGTGGAGAAGTTCAGCAACCTGCGCTTCGAGCCGGCCGGCATGACCGACGACCCGGACGTCCGCATGGCGCAGTCGCTCATGGACTACGTCTTCCGCCGTCTGGCGCTGGACTACCTGGACTTCGACACCCGCGACTTCATGGGCATCCACACGGCCGCCGAGCGCGCCCGTCACCTGGAGACCGGGTCGTACTCCCCGCAGGGCGGCGGATCGGACGAGGGCGACGACTCCGACATGGAGAGCCAGCTGGAGTCCTACAGCCAGTCCATCGCGCCGGCCGCGGCCAAGCGTCCCGAGGGCGTGAACGGCTCCTCCCGCGTGGAGGCCGCCGACACCGCGCTCGAGGGTGAGACCGGGGCCCAGGCCCAGGCCACCGCGACCGACGCCGCCCAGCCGGTTGACTCCGGGGTGCACTCCTCCGCGGAGCTCATGGAGGCCAAGTTCGGCAAGGCCGCCGATGCCCCGCTGTGCATGACCTGCGGCATCAAGATGCGCCCTGCCGGTTCGTGTCACATCTGCGAGGGCTGCGGCAGCACCTCCGGCTGCAGCTGATCGCCCACCCGGCGCCCCGGGACCCCGTCCGGACCACCTCGGTCCGGGCGGGGTCCCCGCGTGTGGGGGAGGGGTGCTCAGGCCACCTGCGTGCCCGGGGGTGGCTCGGGTCGCCCAGTCGTGACCGCCGGCGGAGGACCCACCTGGCCCGTGGGGTCCGGGGGCGGCTCGCACGCCGGGTCCCACCAGACGACGCGGTCCGGATACACCGCGGCCCGCAGGCCGTCCCGGTGCACGATGGTGTGGTGCCGTCGGCAGAGCAGCGCCAGGTTCGCCAGACTCGTCGGCCCGCCCTCCGACCAGTGCGTCACGTGGTGCGCCTCGCACCAGCCCGGGGGCCGGTCACAGCCCGGGGCCGTGCACCCGCCGTCCCGGGTGAGCAGGGCGCTGCGCATGGCGTTGGTCGCGGCCCGGTCGACCCGTCCGGTGTCCAGGGGAGTCGAGGGGCCACCGAGCATCTGGGGCAGCACGCCCGCGTCGCAGGCCATCCGGCGCACCTCGTCGGCGGAGAGCACCTCGCCACCGGAGGTCGTGCCGTACCCCGCACGCCCCCGGTCCGTGACCGGCGCCGGGCCCCGCGCCCACCCGTGGGGTGCGGGCCGCCCCTCCAGCGTCGCCCGCACCGCCTCCACGTCTGCCGTCACCACGAGGGTCGTGGACCCCGACAGCCCGCACCCACCGGCGCTCGGGTCGGCGTCGGCGGCCTGGGCGCGCCACCAGCTCCAGCAGCGCGTCCGCCCGGCGTTGCGCCGCGGAGCGCGTGTCGGCCACCAGCGCCGGCGGGCCGTCCCCGTCGCACACCGCCGTCGCGGCGGGACGCGGCGCGGCCAACCCGTTGACGGCGGCGTCCAGCCGGGCGGCGTCGGGCACGCAGAGCTCGAGGGTGTAGCGCACCCGGCCCCCGACGCGGCGCGCCACGGTCAGCGAGTTCACGGCTCGTGCGCGTTCGTCCAGCTCGTCGAGCACGTCGTCGCCGTACCGGGCCAGGATCTCGCGGGTCAGCTGGTCCAGCGCCCGGCGTGACCCGTCGGTGGCAGCCGCACGGTCCAGGTAGTGCCCCACCACCTCGGAGCGGTCGGCCCCCGGCAGCAGCGGCAGAGTCCGGTCGGCCTCTCGCACCGCCTTGGCGGCCAGACGCACCCCGATGCCGTCCTCCCACAGCGCCTGCCGGAGCGACTCGCCGCCGGGGCCCTGTGTGGCCGCGGCCAGCATCGCCACCGCCCCGGCCGTGCCGTGCTCGCGTTCCCCGGCCCGCTCCCGCACCCACGCCGCCGCGGAGGCGCACCGGCTGCCGGCGATGGTGCCGCGCTCCTGCGCCTCGGCCACCACCCCCACGAGGAGGGCCTCGGCGGCCCGGGCCACCTCACCCAGCACGCGGGCGGCCGCGTCCAGGTCGCCCTCACCGGCCTGCCACAGCCGGTCGCGCGCCCCTGCCAGCTCGGCCGCCACCGCTCCGGCGCCCTCCAGCACGTCCTGGATGCGTCGCACGTGTCACCCCCTCGGTGGACCTCGTCCCATGGGTGCTTCCCCTGCACCCACCTCCACCGTACACGCAAACCGAACAGAATGCAACAGGCGTACCAACCTGCATCGGTCCCAGCCACCCGCCCGCGCCCCGTACGCTGTGCCGCGATGACCTCGACCTCCCTCTTCCTGAGCGCGCTGCTGGTGCTCCTGCTCGTCGTGCTCGGGCTCGACCTGCGGGCCACCGGCCGCCCGGTGCATGGGCTCACCGGCATCCTTCAGCTGGACAACCGCCAGGCCTCCCACTGCGACGGCTGCCGCCGCGCGGTGCGCCTGCGCGCCCGGCCGTGGGTCATCGCCTCGATGGGGGTGGTGCTCGTCGGCCTCGTGGCGAGCGTGACCCTGGCCACCCGGTACGCCGTGGGCAACGGCCTCCCGGCCTCGCTGCTGTGCCTCACCGCGTTGCTCGCCATCGGCCCGCTGGCGCTGGCGAATCGCCGTGCCTCGCACCGGGTCAGGGAGTCCTCCGGTCACGAGCCGGGCTCCTGAGGGGCCTCCCGCCCACGTCCCCGGAGGGCCCGAACGGCCTATATCATGTTGCAATGACGTCTTCCACCCCTGCTCTCGTGTCGGGCACCCGTCCGTCCCTGCGCCAGGGGCGCATCGAGGCGCTGGACTCGCGCTGGGCGGAGATCGCCCTCGTCGTCGCCGTCTGGGCCCTCGGGCTGGGCTACGTGGCGCTCATGTTCTGGCCCGATCCCAGCCTCACCGACCCGGCGCTCGTGGAGCGCCAGGAGCAGGCCCGCACGCTCGACCTGCTGGTCGGCCACATCGGACTCGCGCTGTTCGTGGTGCGCCACCGCCATCCGGTGGCCATCACCCTGCTGCTGGGCGCGATGATGGTGGTCTCCAGCTTCGCGGCCATGCCCTACCTCTTCGCGATGGTCTCGCTGGCCACCTACCAGCGCCTGCGCCCCATCGTGCTGGGCATGCTCATGATGCCCCTGGCCACCCTCGTGTACTCCTACACGTTGCAGCGGTGGCTCCACCCCGAGGTCGTGGGCAAGGAGCTCGGGGCCACGTTCGCCGCCGATGCCGTGTACTCCCTGGTCATCGGCCTCATCTTCGTGCTGCTCGGCTGGAACATCGGCGCCCGTCGCGAGCTGGCCGCCCACGCCGCCGAGCGCGCCGCCAGCGCCGAGCGCGAGCACGCCGCCCGCCTGGTGAGCGCGCGGATGGCCGAGCGCACCCGCGTCGCGCGGGAGATGCACGACGCCCTGGGGCACCGCCTGTCCGTGGTGGCCATGCACTCCAACGGGCTGGCCTACCGGCAGGACCTCTCCCCGGAGGAGGTGCGCGAGGCGTCCACCACCATCGCCACCCAGGCGCGCACGGCCCTCAACGACCTGCGCGAGATCCTCGGCGTGCTGCGCTCCGACATCGCCGAGGAGGACCAGGCCGCCTCGGCGATGCCGGACCTGCGCCACCTGCCGGAGCTGGTGGGGGAGACCTGCGGGGCGGGCTGCACCGTGCGCCTCGAGGTGCCCGAGCGCCTCACCCTGGACAGCGGGGGCCTGCCGCAGGCCGCGAGCCGCCACGCCTACCGCGTGGTGCAGGAGTCGCTCACCAACGCGTGCAAGCACGCCCCCGGACAGCCGGTCCACATCGCGCTCAGCGGGCAGGCAGGCGCGGGGCTCGCGCTGCGCGTGGTCAACCGGCTACCCGCCCCCGGCGAGGAGCCGGCCGACGTGGTGAGCGGCGGCATGGGCCTGACCGGCATGCAGGAGCGCGTGCACCTGGCCGGCGGGCGCTTCTCCGCCCAGGCGCAGGAGGGTGAGTTCGTCGTGGACGCCTGGCTGCCCTGGCCGGCCGCCTGAGGCCGACGCGGGCAGCCCGGGCACCCACCCACCCCGCTGACGGGGCGACTCAGACGCGTACCACCATCTTCCCCGTGTTGGCGCCGGCCAGCAGGTCCATGAACGCCTGGGGCGCGTTCTCGATGCCGTGGCGCTCGGTGACCTCCCAGCGTAGCGAGCCGTCGGCCACCCACGGTGCCACCTGGGCCACGAAGGCGTCCTTCTCGGCCTCGAAGTCGGCGGCCAGCAGCCCGCGCAGCGTGAGGCGCTTGCCGATGACCCACGCCAGGTTGCGCGGTGCGGCCGGCGGCTCGGTGGCGTTGTACTGGGCGATGGCGCCGCACATCGCCACGCGGCCGTGCGGGCGGAGCGCGCCGATGGCGGCCTCCAGGTGGTCGCCGCCCACGTTGTCGAAGTACACGTCGATGCCGTCGGGAGCGGCCTGGGCCAACTGGCCGGGCAGGTCGCCGGCGCGGTAGTCGATGGCGGCGTCGAACCCGAGCTCGCGCAGGTGGGCGGCCTTCTCCGGCCCGCCCGCGGAGCCGATGACGCGCGAGGCGCCCATGAGCCGCGCGAGCTGGCCGACCATGGAGCCCACGGCGCCGGCCGCGCCGGAGACGAAGACCGCGTCGCCCTCGCGGAACTCGGCGGTGCGGGTGAGGCCGCCCCAGGCGGTGAGGCCGGGCATGCCGAGCACGCCCAGGTAGGCGGCGTCGGGCACCGAGGTGGTGTCCACGACGCGGGCGTCAGCGGCGTCGAGGACGGCGAGGTCCCGCCAGCCGGCGAAGTGCGTGACGTGCGTGCCCACGGGCAGGGCGTCGGAGCGGGACTCGACGACCTCACCCACGGCGTGGCCGGTGAGCGGCTCGTCGACCTGGAAGGGCGGGATATAGCTGGGCCGGTCGTCCATGCGACCGCGCATGTACGGGTCCACGCTCACCACGCTGTTGCGCACCAGCACCTGGCCGTCGGTCAGCGGCGGCAGCTCGGCGGTCTCGGTGCGGAAGTTCTCGGCCGTGGGGGCGCCCGTGGGCCGGCTGGCCAGGACGATGCGGGTGGACGTGCGGTCGGTGCTCACAGCGGTGCCTTCCGGGGTCGGGGGAGGGGCGCGTGGGGAACGCGTGGGTGGCTCGGGGTGTTCCGGGGTGGTTGGGCTCAGGCGGCGGCGCTCGCTGCCTGATACATGTCGGCGGGCAAGGGGCGGTCGAGCTCCCAGATGACGGACATGGGCGCCGACCCCTCCGAGGACCGGTAGCGGGCCGTTCCCAGGCACATGAATCCGGGCGTGTGCCCGAACTCGTCGCGCGTACTGGTGGTGCGTGCAAAGAGCACGACGTGGCTGCCCTGCTCCTGGTGGTGGATGTACCGCTGACCAGTGGGGCTGATGGGCGTGGTCCGCGACTGGGATTGCCAGTGGAAGACCTCGGGGCCCATGGCGTAGTCGTGGTACATCGTGCTGGGTGAGAACAGGGCGTCCGACTTCTTGAGCGTGACGAGCAGGGCGTCGGTCTGCCAGGTGGGCGACCAGTAGACCCCTTCACGATGGCTGATGGTCTGGCTCGCCTCGGCGGTCTGATCCAACGCCGCGAGGATCTCTTCGCGCGCATAGGTGGCGTGCGAGGCCAGACCGGTTGCGCTCAACGGCCCGGGGAGGGGTTGCGAAACGTGCCGGATGCGGTCTTCAGCGATGTCGAGAATAGCTAGGAACTCGTCGCAGGCAGGGCGGCAGGAGGCCAGGTGCGCCAAGCCGTCGGCCCACGTGGTGCGGCCGCCCTTGGGCCAGACGATGCCGTGGAGCATGCGGCCGAACCGCTGCAGCTCCGGCGACGCAGCACCGTAGGCAGGCGCATCCGCAGAGAGCCAGGCACGGTAGGCGTCGAGGCGCGCGCGGTCGTCAACGCGGAAGAACATGTGCCGCCGTCGCAGCAGTTCTGCCTCATCTGGCGTGGTCCGATCGTCCACGCTGAGCCCCGCCTGCCGACGCAGGTCGGTCCACGAGGCATTCTTCACCAGACGTTCTGCCTCGGTTCCGAGCGCATCAGCGAAATCCGCCAAGGAGATGTCGCTGTAGGCCCTCAGGGAGGCGACGAGACGTGGCTTGTTGAGTGTCAGCGAGGCCTTGAGCGAGCTGATGACCTCGTCGTAGGTGACGTCGTCGAGCACGATCTGACTGCCTGCCGGAAGTAGCGGAAAGCCGTGTTCCGCATGCTTCTGGAGCTCGCCTCGAGTGGCTCCGGTCATGGCCATAAAGCGACGCTCCAGACGGAAGCCCTCATGCTGGTGGCCTACAAAGTCCAGTGCCGTCAGCACCGCCTTGCTGGGGTGTCGGCGTAGTCCGCGGCCCAGCTGCTGCAGAAAGATGGTGGCGCTGTCGGTGGGGCGGAGGAAGAGGACCGTGTCGACCTGCGGGATGTCCACGCCCTCGTTGAAGAGGTCTGCCGTGAAGATCGCGCAGATGTCACCGCTGATGAGGGCTGCACGAGTCTCGGCGCGCTGCTCCGCAGAGGACTCACCAGTGAGGGCTCGCGCGGGGAGGCCAGCCTCGGTGAACACGGCGGCCATGAAACGGGCGTGGTCGACGCCCACGCAGAATCCGATCGCGCGCATCTGTCGCGGGTCGGCGACCTTGTCTCGCACCGCCTTGAGGATGATGCGCGCCCGGGCCTGGTTGCCGGTGTAGAGTGCCGTCAGCTGGTCGGTGTCGTAGGAGCCTCGCTGAAATCGCACCTGGGTCAGGTCGGTCGAATCTGCGATGCCGAAATAGTGGAAGGGCGCGAGGAGATCGCCGGCGAGGGCATCCCACAGCCGCAACTCGAACGCGGTCCGTCCGTCGAAGTAGGCATCCTGCACGCGGACGCCGTCGGCACGTTCAGGCGTTGCGGTCAGGCCGAGCATCTCCCGCGGGGTGAAATGGTCCAGCACCCGTCGGTACGTGGCGGCCTCGGCGTGGTGGAACTCGTCGACGATCACCACGTCAAAGTGATCCGCGGGCAGGTCCTCTACGTTGCCGCTCAGACTCTGCACCGTGGCAAAGACGTGGTCCCATCGCGTGGGCTGCCGACCAAACCCGTAGATCTCACCAAAGGTGCCGTCCCCGAGAATCTCGCGGAAGGTGCGCCGGGCCTGGTCGAGGATCTCCAAGCGGTGGGCGATGAAGAGCAGACGCGGAGGCCTGGTCGAGGCCTCGGACAGGTTGCGATAGTCAAAGGCCGCCACCACCGTCTTGCCTGTCCCGGTGGCCGCCACCAGAAGGTTCCGATGGCGGTCGTGGACCACGCGTTCGGCCTCGAGGGCGTCCAGCATCTCCTGCTGGTACGGATACGGCCGGTGGCGGAGTCCCGAGAGGTCCATGACCAATTCGCTCGAGGTCTTGCCGCCCGCCATGAGCAGTGCCTCGTCGAGGCGCTCGCCGTCCTCAGCGGGGTCGTAGTCCTCAAAACTGGGGTCATTCCAGTACGAGTCAAAGGTGGCGCGAAACTTCTCCAAGAGGTGGGGAGTACCGGCCTGCGTGATGCGCACGTTCCATTCCAGACCGTCGAGCAGCGCGGATCGGGACAGGTTGGACGAGCCGACATACGCCGTGTGGAAACCGGTCCTGCGGCGGAACATCCACGCCTTGGCGTGCAGACGCGTTGAGCGAGACTCGTAGTGCACCTTGACCTGGGCGCCGAATTCCTGGACGAGCCAGTCCAGCGCGCGACGCTCCGTGGCTCCCATGTAGGTGGTGGTGATGATGCGGAAAGGCACTCCGGCCTGCGCGATGGGGCGCAGCTCGCGCTCCATGGTGCGTAGACCCGCAAACTTGATGAAGGCGCACAACAAGTCGACCTCGTCGGCGCTGTCGAGCTCCCGGGAGATTTCCATACCCATCGACGGCTCACCGTGGGCGTTGGTCAACAGCGTGGACTCGCCGAGTGGGGTGTTCGGGCCGGTTCGATAACGCGGCGCCAGGCCGATCGCCGGGGGCGTGATGACAGAGACGAGTCGTTCGAGCCGGTCGCCAGCGGGTGCTTCGTCTTCCGCCTCGATGACCTCGGCCACCGCCTCGACCAGCGCGGCGCGGTCGGCGCCAGCCTTTCGCTGTGCCAGAGCGCGCCGCAGCGCCGCCGTGAGGTGGGTGACCGCGAACTCCACCTCGTCGTCACCGGAGACGGGCTCGTGGTGCACGTCCGCCTCGACAGATGCGAGGTGACCGTGCAGCGCACGGGTGACGAGCTGGTCGTAGCGGCCGTCGGGCAGGGCGTCGGTCATGCGGGGCAGCTTGCCAGCTCCCCGCGACAACTTCACCGCCCCTGACCCCACCCCACGGTCGGACCTTGCCCCGTAAGGCCGTGGGCGACAATCCACCCCATGGCCGTGGACCCCAACCAGATGACCCCGCAGGCGTACCTGGAGTACCTCAACGCCGAGTCCGCCCGCCGCCGGCAGGAGCAGGCCGCCCGCATGCTCGGTGACCGCGCCACCGCCACGGCGCAGCCCGCCAGCTCCGAGGCCACCACCGGCGTGGTCGTCGACGGCGCCGGCAGCGCCACCACGGTGCCGTCCATGCCCCAGGCCCGCCACGGCATCGAGAGCCCGGCCGCCACCACGCCCACGCTCAACCCCACCACCACCGAGGGCGAGCAGCCCCAGACCGTGGCCGAGCGCCTGGGCTCCCCGGGGCACTGGTTCTGGGGCGCGGTCTGGGCCGCCCTGGCCGGTACCGCCTCGTGGTTTATGCCGGGCGTGGGCCAGCTCCTCACCGGCCGGTGGTTCACCGCGTTCCTGCTGTTCTTCGCCTACGACGACCTGGCCGACTGGGTGGGCTCCTCCACCTGGCTGGCCGACGCCACCGGGCAGACCCCCGACACCCTGCGCAGCTGGCTGCCGTGGGTGGTGGTGGCCCACGCCGCCCTCGCCGCACTGCGCTCCACCTTCGCCCCCAAGAACCCCGCCACGCCGTCCCAGGAGGACGACGCGGCGGGGGAGTGACCGACCACCGGCCGGCGGGGAGCACGCCCCGCCGGCCGGACCTCATCGACGTGACCGGTGCGAGGGTCCGGCGAAGGTGTCCACCGGCCCCCAGGGTGTCTGCGTGGGCGGCATCGGCGCAGGGTGCCGCCCCGGCCGCACCCCACCCGGAGTGTGCGTCAGGCCCGCCACCGCCCGGTCGTGCCCCGCCAGCCACAGCACGGCACCCACCACCAGCACCACCCCGGAGCCCATGCCCACCAAGATGCCGACGGCCGTCCCACCCAGGCCCAGCAGCACCGCGCCGAGCGGCACCGCATCGGTCATCCACACCGTGCCGCCGACGCAGTCCACCTCGTGCGCGCCCGAGCTCTCCACGGTGAACGCTCCCCGCAGAGCCACGTCGGAACCCACCACGCGGCGGTCGTAGGACTCGGCAGCCACCGGCAGCGAGCGGTCGTCGGGCCCCACCACGCGGCACTGCGCGTCCGGCGACGCCTCCCGCGGTGCCACGAGCAGGTGGCGGTCGCCGGCCCGCAGCTGAACGGTCTCACCGGTCACCACCGGGCGGTGCACGTCGGCCGCGGCCGTGGCACCCGACATGCCCACCGCCCCCAGCACCATGAGCGCCACCGCGCCCAGCACCCCCAGGGCGCCCAACGTGGTCAGAACCCTTCCCCAAGCCCTCATCAGACCCTCCCGTGCGTCGATCCGTGCGCTGCTCCGTGTGCCTCCCACGGTGTCACCGGCGTCGCACAGACCCCCTCACCCCGATGGGGGAAGCCCCACCTCCAGCCCCGCGCGCCGGTGCACCGCCGGGCGGACCAGCTCCCCGCCGCGCCCCGCACCCACGGCGGAGGCCCCGCCCACCCGAGGGTGTGCGGGGCCTCGCCGCCCAGAGGGCGCGGTGCACGCTCAGGCGCGGTAGGCCGCCCACTGGGCGTGCATGCGGCTCACATGCCCGGGGTGAAGCCGGTCGTGTGCGCGGACGAGCGGGTATGTGCCGTCGAAGGCAGGCGGGTCCCAGCGCGCTCACCGAGCGACGTGACCAACTCATTGCACGATCTGCATGCGTTCCCGCGCATCACTCCCAGGGGGCGCGGTGCGCCGGGGGAGGCGGGGCCGACTGGCCGTAGGGGGAGGGCTGGACAGGCTGGCCGTACCCGCCGCCGTACCCGCCCGGGTGGCGCGGTCGGTTCTCCCGCCCGGCCCCCACCACCCACAGGACGATCCCCAGCACCAGGGCCAGCCCCGCGCCGAGGCCCACCGGCACTGCGGCCAGGAGGCCCATACCGGACACCCCCAGGGTGGTCAGCGAGACGGCGTCGGTGAAGTGGACGTCCGGGTCGGTGCAGCGCACCGTGTGGGGGCCGTCGGCAGTCACGGTGATGCCCCCGGCCAGGCCCACCAGGTCCTCGGCGATGGCCACCTGGTCCTCCGTGGGCTGCGTGGACACCTCCCGACCGTCGGGCCCCTCCACGGTGCACGAGACCGGGCTGCCCTGCCCGAGGCGGGTGGTGAGCAGGTGCTCGTCGCCGGCGTGCAGCTCCCGGGTGATGCCCGAGCCCACCTCCTGGCCCGCCTCGATGGTCCCGACCGCGCGGCTCGCACCGACCACCGAAACGACCCCCAGCGCCACGGCCACCAGGCCGCCGAGCACCCCCAGCACCACGAAGACCTGCCCCACCCGCTTCATCGCCGTCCTCCTTCGTCACCGGCCGTCACCGGCCCTCGTCGAGTCGTCGGGGCGAGCGTCGCACCCGGCGCCGGCGTGCCGGCCGGTGCCGTGGGTGGAACCGGCCCTGCCACCGCCCCGGCGGGCACCGCCCACGGTCGGAGGATCAGAGCAGCTCGAGCAGCTGTTGGGCCGCCAGGTAGGCGAACAGCGCCGCGCACACCACCAGCATCGCGTTGCTCAGCCACCGGTTGCGCCACGCCGCCGGCGTGCGGTCGGTGTTGAGGATCCACAGCAGCGTGATGGCCAGGAAGGGCATGAAGAAGGCGCCCAGCACGCCGTAGGCGAGGATCAGCCAGACCGGCTTGCCGAGGAACATCATGACCATCGGCGGAAAGGTCAGCCACAGCACGAAGGCCGTGTACCAGCGTCCGCCGGCTTGGCGGTCCGGGTGGTCCTCGGGCTTGCCCAGGGCGTCACCGGCGAAGTCCGCGAACATCATCGACACGCCGTTCCACACGCCGATGAGGGAGCTCATGGCCGCCGCCCAGAAGCCCACCAGGAAGAGCGTGCCCACCGCGCGGCCGTAGCGGTCGGCGAGCACGTCCGAGAGCTGCAGCAGGCCCTTGTCGCCCGAGCCCACCGACTGGGTGCTGGAGTACAGCAGCTCGGCACCCACGATGAGCGTGGAGATGACGAAGATGCCGGTGACCACGTAGGCCACCGTGTTGTCCGTGCGCATGAGCCGCATGTGCGCCGGGGTGGTCCAGCCCTTCTCGCGGATCCAGTAGCCGTAGGCCGCCAGCGTGATGGTGCCGCCGACGCCGCCGGCCACCGAGAGCAGGTTCACCAGGCCACCGGCGGGCACCTGCGGCACCAGCCCCCGCAGCAGCTCCGGCAGGTTGGGCAGGGTGAACGCGGCCGCGGCCACCATCACCACGAACATGACGCCCACCAGGGCCGCGCAGACCTTCTCGAAGACGTCGTAGCGGCTCAGCAGCACCAGGGCTGCGCCCAGCAGGCCCGAGACGATGCCCCACCACGCCACCGACAGGCCCGGGAAGAGGGCGTGCAGCGGGATGCCGGTGCCGGCCATGGCCGCCGCGCCGTAGACGAAGCCCCAGATGACGATGTACGGCGCGAAGTACCAGCTGGTCCACCGGCCCAGGCTGCGCCACCCCTCGTAGATGGTGTGCCCGGTGGCCAGGCTGTAGCGGCCGGCGCCCTCCACGAGCGCGATCTTGAGCACGCAGCCCACGACCACCGCCCACAGCAGGGCGTAGCCGTACTTCTGGCCGGCGATGACGGTGGCCACCAGGTCGGCGGCGCCCACTCCCGTGGCCGCGACCACCAGGCCGGGGCCGATGAGGGAGAACCCGCGGCGCTGCTCGACGCGGCCGGAGGCGTCGGTGGCGGGGGTGCCGGCGGTGGGCGGGGTGTCAGGGGCGGCGTGGCTCATGGGGACTCCATCGCGACGGGAGAGGGGAGGGCAGCACCCTACGACGGAGCGTGTCCCGGGTCACATGGGTCTGGTGCGAGGACGAGGACCGGCCGGGCGGGAGGGTCAGGCGGTGGTCGCGGCCTCGACCAGGGTGGTGGCGGTGTCCTCGGCGGCCTCGATGGCGTCGTCGGCCGGGCCGCGCAGCATCAGGGCGAGCATGCCCTCGTAGGCCACCTCCACCCGGTCGGCCAGGCGCTCGGCTGCGGCGTCGTCGTGGGGCAGCAGCTCGGCGGCGGCCGCGGTGAGGCGGGCGCGCAGCCGGGTGCGGTCCTCCTCCAGCACCGCGGCCACGGGGGCGGCGGGGGCGGGCTGCGCCGAGGCCGTGGCGTGGAAGGAGCACCAGCGCTCGCGGAGCCGGCCGTGGTGGTACTCGCGCATGGCCATGAAGACCGAGAGCATCCGCTCGGTGGGGGTGTGCGCCGCCTCCCAGTGGGCGTCCCACACCTCCGTCCACACCTCCAGGCGGCGCTCCAGGGCTGCCGCCAGTAGGCCGTCCTTGCTCCCGAAGTGTGCGTACATGCTCGAGGGGGAGGCGCCGGCCTCGCGCAGGAGGGCGTCCACCGGGGTGCTCACCGACCCGTCGACGAACATCATGCGGGTCGCGACCTCGAGGAGGCGCTCGCGGACGGGGGTCTTGGCAGCCATGGCGCAGAGGGTAGCCCTGGGAGGGGCAATTGCATAACGTGCGTTCTGAAGGAACGTGCGTTACGTTTGGTGCAGACCTTCCCCGCTCACCAGGAGGCACGACGTGTCCGAACTCTTCATCGACGGCCGCTGGGCCCCCGCCGCCGACGGCGCCACCCGCACCATCACCTGCCCCGCCGACGGCCAGGCCGTGGGCACCGTGGCCGAGGCCGGCGCCACCGATGCCGAGCAGGCCGTGGCCGCCGCCCGCCGCGCCTTCGACGCCGGCGAGTGGTCCACCCTGCCCACCCCCGAGCGGGCCGACCTCGTCTCCCGGCTGGCCGACGCCCTGGAGGCCGAGAAGGAGGAGGTGGCCCGCCTCGAGGCGCTCGACACGGGCAAGCGGATGGTCGAGGCCCGCATCGACATGGACGACGTGATCGGTGTGTTCCGCCACTTCGCCGCGCTCGGCCAGCAGCACGCCGGCCGCGTGGTGGACACCGGCATGCCCGACGTGGAGTCGCGCGTGGTGCACGAGCCGGTGGGCGTCTGCGCGCTCATCACCCCGTGGAACTTCCCGCTGCTGCAGACCTCCTGGAAGGTGGCCCCCGCCCTGGTGGCTGGCAACACCTTCGTGCTCAAGCCCAGCGAGAACACGCCCCACACCGCCGTCTGGCTGCTGCGCACCCTGGAGCGCCTCGGCCTGCCCGCCGGCGTGGGCAACCTCGTGCTCGGCCCCGGCGACCCCGTGGGCACCGTGATCACGGAGCACCCGGACGTGGACCTCGTCTCGTTCACCGGCGGCCTGCGGACCGGGCGGCGCATCATGGCCGCCGCCGCGCCCACGGTGAAGAACATCGCCCTGGAGCTGGGCGGCAAGAACCCCTTCGTGCTGTTCGCCGACGCGGACCTGGACGCCGCCATCGACAACGTGGTCACCGCGATCTTCCTCGACGCCGGGCAGGTCTGCTCCGCCGGCAGCCGCCTCGTGGTGGAGGAGTCCGTGCACGACCGCGTGGTGGACGAGGTGGTGCGCCGCGCCGAGCAGATCCGCCTCGGCGGGCCCTTCGACGAGGAGGCAGAGAGCGGCCCCCTCATCAGCGAGGCGCACCGCGACACGGTGCACGCCTACGTGCAGGCCGCCGTGGCCGAGGGGGCGCAGCTCCGCTGCGGCGGCGAGGCACCCGGCGGCGAGCTGTCCTCCGGGTGGTTCTACCGCCCCACCGTGCTGGACGGCTGCCACACCTCCATGGACTGCGTGCAGGACGAGAGCTTCGGCCCCGTGCTCACCGTGGAGACCTTCCGCGGCGACACCCCCCAGGAGGCCGAGGACGCCGCCGTGGCCCTGGCCAACGACACCATCTACGGCCTGGCCGGCGCCGTGTGGACCGAGAACGCCGGCCGCGCCGCCCGTGTGGCCCGCCGCCTGCGCCACGGCACCGTCTGGGTCAACGACTTCCACCCCTACGTGCCGCAGGCCGAGTGGGGCGGCATGAAGCAGTCCGGCATCGGGCGCGAGCTCGGCGTCGAGGGGCTGGGGGAGTACGTGGAGACCAAGCACGTGTGGCACAACACCCGCCCCGCCCGCGCCGACTGGTTCGCCGACCGCGGCTGAGCCACCCCGGCCGGCCCACCGGCCCCCATCGACACCACAGACCACACCGACCCGTGAGGAGAACCATGAGGAAGCGCTACGACTACGTCATCGTCGGGGGCGGCTCGGCCGGCTCCGTGCTGGCCAACCGCCTGTCCACCGACCCGTCCACCACCGTGCTGGTGCTCGAGGCCGGACGGGCCGACTTCGTCTGGGACCCGCTGATCCAGATGCCTGCCGCCCTGGTCTTCCCCAGTGGCAACCCGCTCTACGACTGGGCGTACGAGTCCGAGCCCGAGCCCTACATGGGTGGCCGCCGCATCAAGCACGCCCGCGGCAAGGTGCTGGGCGGCTCGTCCTCCATCAACGGCATGATCTTCCAGCGCGGCAACGCCGGCGACTACGAGAAGTGGGCGCAGAACGAGGGCCTGGAGCACTGGGACCACGCGCACAACCTGCCGTACTTCAAGCGCATGGAGACCTGCCTGGCCGGCGCCGACGCCTGGCGCGGTGGGGCCGGCCCGCTCAAGCTGGAGCGCGGCCCGGCCAGCTCCCCGCTCTTCCAGGCCTTCTTCGAGGCGACCCAGCAGGCCGGCTACCCGGCCACCGACGACGTGAACGGCTACCGCCAGGAGGGCTTCGCGCCGTTCGACCGCAACGTCTTCCAGGGCTCGCGCCTCTCGGCCTCCCGTGCCTACCTGTGGCCCGTCCGCAAGCGCAAGAACCTGCACGTGCGCACCCTGAGCCACGTCACCCAGCTGCGCTGGGAGGGCACCCGCGTGACCGGTGTGGACTTCGTCCGCGGTCCGCGCCGCACCCCGCACTCGGTGGAGGCCGGCGAGGTCATCCTCTGCGGCGGTGCGTTCAACTCCCCGCAGACCCTGCAGCTCTCCGGCGTGGGTGACCCCGCCACCCTGCAGGCCGCCGGCGTCACCCCGCGCGTGGAGCTGCCCGGCGTGGGCGAGAACCTGCAGGACCACCTCGAGGTGTACCTGCAGCACACCGCCACCCAGCCGGTGTCCATGGCGCCCTGGCTCGACCTCAAGAAGGCGCCCTACATCGGTGCCGAGTGGCTCTTCCGCAACCGCGGCCCCGGCGCCACCAACCACTTCGAGGCCGGTGGCTTCATCCGGACCAGCGACCGCGTGGACTACCCCAACCTGATGTTCCACTTCCTGCCCATCGCGGTGCGCTACGACGGCACCGCTGCCGGCGGCGACCACGGCTACCAGGTGCACATCGGCCCGATGAACTCCGACGTGCGCGGCGACCTGCGCATCCGCAGCAACGACCCCTTCGAGCACCCCGCGATCCGGTTCAACTACCTCTCCACCGAGAACGACCGCCGCGAGTGGGTGGAGGTCATTCGTGCCGCCCGCCACATCCTGGCGCAGCCGGCCTTCGCCCCCTTCGACGGTGGCGAGATCTCGCCCGGCCCGGCCGTGGAGACCGACGAGGAGATCCTCGACTGGGTGGCCAAGGACGCCGAGACGGCCCTGCACCCCAGCTGCACGGCCAAGATGGGCCGCGACGCCATGAGCGTGGTGGACCCCGACACGATGCGGGTGCACGGCACCGAGGGCCTGCGCGTGGTGGACGCCTCGGTCTTCCCCTCCATCACCAACGGCAACATCTACGCCCCGGTGATGATGGTGGCCGAGAAGGCCGCCGACCTCATCGCCGGCAACACCCCGCTGGCCCCCGAGCACCCGCCGGTCTACCGCGCCAACGCCGGCATGCCGCTCTTCCCGCAGGGCGACCCGCGCAACGACGCGTGGGACGCCCGGGACGAGGTGCCCACCGCGGAGCAGGCCATGGCCGGGGAGACCCGGTGAGCGGGGCCACCGCGGCCGGGCCGCGGCAGGAGGGCCACCGGGCAGGGGTCGAGGCCCCTGCCCGGGCCGGGGTCGTATGGCCCGTGCTCGTCGCCTCGGGCGTGGTCACCGCGCTCGTGGCCGGGTGGGCCCTGGCGGCCCCCGAGCAGGCGGCCACCCAGCTGGGTGCCCTCACCACGTGGATCGCCACCTGGTTCGGGTGGTTCTACATCGCCCTGGCCACCGCCGTGCTGGTCTTCGTGGTGGTGCTCGGCGTGCGCCACTCGCGCACCCGGCTGGGCGCCGACACCGACCGCCCCGAGTTCTCCACCTTCGCCTGGGCCGCGATGCTGTTCGCCGCCGGCATCGGCACCGACGTCATGTTCTTCGCCGTCGCCGAACCGGCCAGCCAGTACCTCGCGCCGCCGCAGGGCAAGGGGGAGACCCTCGACGCCGCCCGCGAGGCCACCGTGTGGACGCTCTTCCACTACGGCGTCACCGGGTGGGGCATGTACACGCTCATGGGTATCGCGCTCGGGTACTTCGCGCACCGCCGCGGGCTGCCGCTGGCCGTCCGCTCGGCGTTGTACCCCCTCATCGGGCAGCGCGTCCGCGGGCCGGTGGGGCACGCGGTGGACACCGCCACCGTGCTCGGCACGATCTTCGGCGTGGCCACCTCGCTCGGCATCGGCGTGGTGATGCTCAACGTGGGCATCGACATCCTGTTCGGCACCGGGCAGGGCATCGCCCAGCAGGTGGGCCTGGTGGTGCTGGCCGTGGCCGTGGCGACGGTCTCGGCCACCACCGGCGTGGACCGCGGCATCCGGCTGCTCTCGCAGCTCAACGTGGTGCTGGCCGTGGCCCTGGCGTTGTGGGTGCTGGTCACCGGCGACACCGCCTTCGTGCTCAACGCCGTCGCCATGAACGTGGGCGACTACGTGGCGCTCTTCCCGGGCACCACCCTGGACACGATGGCCTTCGACCACCCCGAGGAGTGGATGAGCGCCTGGACGCTCTTCTTCTGGGCGTGGTGGGTGGCCTGGGCGAGCTTCGTGGGCATGTTCCTGGCCCGCATCTCGCGCGGCCGCACCATCGGGCAGTTCGTGCTCGGCACGCTCACCATCCCGTTCACCTACATCGTCATGTGGGTGTCGATCTTCGGGAACTCCGCGGTGCAGCGCATCCGGGGTGGCGACACCGCGTTCGGCGAGCTCGCCGTGGACTCCCCGGAGCAGGGCTTCTTCACCCTGCTGCAGGA
The DNA here is from genome assembly GCF_042433515.1 of Kytococcus schroeteri. Classification (NCBI taxonomy): domain Bacteria; kingdom Bacillati; phylum Actinomycetota; class Actinomycetes; order Micrococcales; family Kytococcaceae; genus Kytococcus; species Kytococcus schroeteri. Next base: position 217,332 of record NZ_JBHLVH010000013.1, read on the forward strand.
CCACCCGCTGCCGATGCTGCTGGTGGGCGTGGCCACCTTCGTGGGCCTGCTGTTCTACGTGACCTCGGCCGACTCCGGCGCGCTGGTCATGGCCAACCTCAGCTCCGACCTGCCCGACCCGGAGACCGACGCCCACCCCGCCCTGCGCATCGGGTGGGCCGTGGCCACCGGCGTGCTCACCATCGCGATGCTCGTGGTGGGCGGCATCCCGGCGCTGCAGAGCGCCACCATCGTCATGGGCCTGCCGTTCGCGGCGGTCATGGTGCTGGTGATGGTGGGGCTGCACCGTGCGCTGGAGGCCGAGCGGGCGCGGGTGGACGCCCACCGTGCCTCGCTCACCGGCCAGCTGGCCCGCGGCGAGGGGCACGGACGCTCCTGGCGCACCCGCCTGGGCACCACCCTCGGGGCGGTGAGCGTGGCCCGGGCCACCGAACGGCTCGAGGAGGTGGTGCTCCCGGCCCTGGAGTCGGTGGCCACCGAGCTGCGCCGCCGCGGCGTGGACGCCCACGTGGAGGCCAGCGAGCCGCTGGAGCGCGGCCGGGTGAAGCGGCGGGCGGTGCTCATCGTGCCCCCGGCCGACGCCGGGGCCCCCTCGGCGCCGGCGGACCCCTTCCGCTACCCGGTGCAGGTGCGGGTGGTGCCGCGGCCGAGCTACGGCGCGGGCGTCATCGAGGCCGACGACACCACCACCCGGCTCGAGGTGGCCCTGCCCACCGGGGAGGTCTACGACGTCCTCACCTCGGAGCCCGACGCGCTGTGCCACGACGTGCTCGACCACTACGAGCGCTGGGCGGCGGCCCGGACGGAGGTCCAGGTCGCGGTCCTCTGACGCAGGTCAGGTCGCGGAGGCTGCCCGCACCAGGGAGCGGGCGGCCTCCAGCCCTGCCCGGAGGGCGTCGTCGGCGGTGCCGTCGAGCATCAGGGCCAGCGACCCCTCGTAGATCACCTCGATCGAGCGGGCGAGGGAGGCGGCCGCCCCCGGGTCGGCCGGCAGGAGGGAACCCGCGGCCTGCTGGAGGCGCGAGCGCAGCAACTCGCGCTCCCGGGTGAGCACGGCAGCGACCTCCGGGGCCGCCTCGGGGAAGCACACGGTGGTGGCGCGGAAGGCGCACCACCGTTCCTCCGGCAGCCGGTCCCGGAGCTCCTGTGCGGCGGTGAACGGCGAGAGCAGCCGCGCCGCCGGGTCCGAGGTGGCGTCCCAGTGCTCGTCCCACGCCTGGGGCCACATCTCCAGGCGGCGGTCGAGGGCGGCGGCCAGCAGGCCGTCCTTGTTGCCGAAGTGCACGTAGAGGCTGGCCGCCGAGGCGTGGGCGTCCTTGAGCAGCACCGTCACGGGGGTGGTGGCGCCCCCGTCGACGAACAGCTTGCGCGTCGCCGCGTCGAGCAGGCGTTCACGCACAGGCGTCTTGGCGGTCATGTCGAGAGCGTAATGGGTGGGGTTGGGAGTGCGAGCCGGGCCCGGGGCGGCGCGGGCCGGCCTGTGCGGGAGGGATGTCCCGGGCGCGAGGAAGGCCCCCGGACCGAGGGGGTCCGGGGGCCTTCGCGGCGTGGCGCGGGTCAGACGCCGGGGGGCGGGGGCGGCGTGCTGCCGCCGCGGTTCCAGGACTGGTCGTCCTGGCCCGTGGAACCGGTGGAACCGTTCCAGTCCTGCTGGCCGGCCGGCGTGGCGCCACCGGACGCCGGGGCGTCGGTGGAGGGCGCCTGGTGGCCGTACTCCGGCGCCGGGGGAGCGGACTGGCCGTACTCGGGCTGGGAGCTCGGGTTCAGGCCGTATCCGGGTGCCGGGGGAGCGGACTGGCCGGTGGTGTTCTGGCCGTAGGCGTCCGGCTGGTAGCCCGGGGCGCCGTTGGTGCCCACCTGGCCGTAGGCTGGGGCGGGCGGAACCTGGCCGTTGCGCTGGGAGTACGGCGTGGACCGGGCGTACTGGTCGGAGTACTCACTGTTGGTGTAGCTGGAGTACTGCTGCTGCTTGTTCTTGCGGCGACCGAAGAACCACAGCAGGCCGCCGACCAGCATGAGCAGGAGGCCCAGCGGGATGAGGAAGATCGCGGCGGCCAACCCCAGCCCGAGCTTCATGAATGCACCCATGTCGGCCGGGCCGCTCAGGGCGTAGCCGGGCTCGGAGCAGGTGACGGTGACGTCGCCGGCCGTGTCGGCGGTGATGGTGCCCAAGATGTTCTCGTTGTTCACCTCGGCGCTCGTGCCCGGGGCAAGGTCGCCCAGGGTGGCGCCCTGGACCGTGCACGCGGAGCTGTCCGCGCCGGGGCCCAGGAGCATGCGGGTCTCGTCCTCGTCCATGCTCACGGTGGTGGAGCCCTCGATGGACTGCTGCTGGTCCACGAAGTCGGAGACCTCCTTGAAGGTCGTGCCTGCTAGCACGGCACCGATGATGCCGAGGACCAGGGACAGGACACCCAGGAAGAACAGGATCTTGCCGAAGGTCTTCATCGGCGTCACCCCTCTCGTGTGTCGGCGCCCGGTCGTGCCGGGCGGGTGTGTGCGGGGCGGACGCCCCGTGCCGGGCCCCACGCTACCGAGGGACGGGGCGTCCGGCGTGAGGCGCACCACGTTCGGCCCGGCGATTTGGAAAATCTCAGACCGGGGTCGTAGGTTGTGCGCACTGTATCCAGAGCGGTGGAGAGATCTGGCTCTTTGAAACCGCAGCAACCCCCCGTCGCGGGCGAGGGTGCTAACGCCAGATGCGATGGAGGAACCATGAGCTGCACCTGTATGACGTCGAGGTCCTGACCCTGCGGCCGGCGCTCCCGTACCCGCTTCGCGCGGAGTGAGGTGAGCGAGCCGGACCGGTCGGGCCCTCAGAACCCACGCATCCACCACCTGTACGCCGTCGCGCCACGGACCCAGGGGTCTGCCACTGCATTCCCCGGTGATTCGTGGGCCCATTTCGTCCTGCCCGGAAGGACCATTCATGATCACCCTGGACAATGTGTCCAAGACCTATTTCCCGCGAGGTGCGGGCGAGCCCGTCCGTGCCCTGGAGGACGTCTCCCTGCACATCGGCCGTGGCCAGGTCCACGGCATCGTCGGGCCGTCGGGCTCCGGCAAGTCCACCCTCGTGCGATGCATCAACCTGCTCGAGCGCCCCACCTCCGGGCGCGTCACCGTGGACGGCCGGGAGCTCACCGCCCTCAGCAGCGGACAGGTGCGCGCCGCACGCCGCGACATCGGCATGATCTTCCAGCACTTCAACCTGCTGGACTCGCGCACCGCCGCCCAGAACGTGGCGCTGCCGCTGGAACTGGCCGGGGTGGGCCGCGCCGAGCGCACCCGCCGTGCCGCCGAGCTGCTCGAGCGGGTGGGCCTGGGCGGCCGGGCCAAGGCCCACCCCCGCCAGCTCTCGGGTGGCCAGAAGCAGCGCGTGGCCATCGCGCGGGCCCTGGTCACCCACCCCAGCGTCCTGCTCTGCGACGAGGCCACCAGCGCCCTGGACCCCGAGACCACCAGCAGCGTCCTGGACCTGCTGCGCGAGCTCACCGCGGACCTCGGGCTGACCACCGTTCTCATCACCCACGAGATGGACGTGGTCACCCGCGTGGCCGACGGCGTCACCCTGCTGGCCGACGGCCACGTGGTGGAGTCCGGCTCGCTGGCCGAGGTGGCCGCCACCCGCGGCAGCGCCCTGGCCTCCCAGCTCGTGCCGCGCCCCGTGCGCGCCCTGGACGCCGCCGACCTCCCGGCCTGCTCCCGCATCGTGACCGTCGACCTGGCCACCCAGGACGAGAACGCCGTCATCGCCGAGCTGCGCGCCACCGGCGCCGAGGTGCAGGTGGCCGCCGCCCGCGTGGAGAACGTGCACGGCGCCCGCGTCGGCACCCTCGACCTGCTCGTCACCCAGCCCTCCACCCACCGACAGGAGATCCCGGCATGACCCGCGACCGCCTCATCGAGGAACTCATCGACGGCACCTGGGACACCCTCTACATGGTGGGCCTGTCCTCGGCCATCGCCCTGCTGCTCGGCATCCCGCTGGGCGTGCTGCTCGTGGCCACCGCGCCCGGCGGGCTCTTCCCGCACCGGGCGCTCAACTCCGTGGTGGGCGCGGTCGTCAACGCCGGCCGGTCCATCCCGTTCATCATCCTGCTGGTGCTCATCGCCCCGCTCACCAAGAGCCTGGCCGGCACCACCATCGGCCCCACGGCCGCCGCCGTGCCGCTGACCCTCGGGGCCATCCCCTTCCTGGCGCGCCTCGTGGAGACCTCCCTGCGCGAGGTCGACCCCGGCAAGGTGGAGGCCGCCACCGCGATGGGGGCCACTCGCGGCCAGGTGATCCGGTCGGTGCTGCTGCCCGAGGCCCTGCCCGGCCTCATCGCCGGACTCACCGTGACCGTCGTGGCCCTCATCGGCTACTCGGCCATGGCCGGCGCCGTGGGCGGCGGGGGCCTGGGCGACCTGGCCATCCGCTACGGCTACCAGCGGTTCGACATGACCGTGACCCTGGCCTGCGTGGCCGTGCTCATGGCCCTGGTGGTGCTGGTGCAGTTCCTCGGCGACACCGCCGCCCGCATCACCCGCCACTGAGCGCCCGCCCGGGTCACCGGGCCCTGCCGCCGCGCGCCGCGCGGCACCCCCTCACAGCCCGCCACGCCGCAGCGCGTCGTGGTGAGGGCACCCCCTACCCACCTGACCGGAGGACCCCGTGCACACCACCTCGCACACCACCCCCGCCCGGCGACGCACCGCGCTGGGCCTGGCCGCCCTCGCTCTCGCCGCCCCCGCGCTCACCGGCTGCGGCGCCGAGGAGACCCGGGCCGAGGAGGACGGACGTCCCGTGCTGCGCGTGGCGGCCACCCCCACGCCCCACGCGGACATCCTGCGCCACGTCGACGAGGAGCAGCTGGACGCCGAGGCCGGCTTCGAGCTGGAGGTCGTGGAGTTCACCGACTACCTGCAGCCCAACGCGGCGCTCGACGAGGGGTCGGTGGACGCCAACTACTACCAGCACCGCCTCTTCCTGCAGAGCCAGGAGCAGGCCGCCGGGTACGACTTCGAGGTCGTGGCGCCCATCTCCAACCAGCCGCTCGGCCTCTACTCCGAGGAGGTCGACTCCCTGGAGGACCTGGCGCCGGGTTCCCGCGTGGCCATCCCCAACGACCCCACCAACGGGGCCCGCGGCCTGTGGCTGCTGCAGGAGGCCGGACTCATCGAGCTGGCGGACACCGGCGACCTCCCGCCGACGCCCGAGGACGTGACCTCCAACCCCAGGGACCTGGAGTTCCTGCCCGTCGAGGCCGCCCAGACCTCCCGCTCCGTCGGCGACGCCACCCTGAGCGCCGTGCCGGGCAACTACGCCGTGCAGGACGGTCTGGACACCGACGACGCCCTCGCCCTGGAGGACCCGCGCGACGAGCGCTTCGTCATCAACCTCGTGACCACCGCCGACCGTGCCGACGACCCGCAGCTGGCCGCCCTGGCCGACGTGCTGCACGGCGACGCGGTGGGGGAGTACATCGAGTCCACCTGGCACGGCACCGTCGTGCAGGTCGACTGACCCCACCCCGCCGCCCCACCCCGTCCACCCACCCACCCCATCCCACCCCACAGGAGATCCCCATGAGCACCGTCCGTCCCACCCGCCGCACCCTCCTCGCCCTCGCCGCCGGCCTCACCGCATCGGCCACCCTGGCCGCCTGCGGCGGCGACGAGAGCACCGGCGGCTCCGCCTCCGGCGGGGAGAGCAAGACGCTGAAGGTCGGCGTCAACCCCGTGCCGCACGGCGAGATCCTCACCTTCGTCAAGGAGAACCTGGCCCAGGAGGCCGGCCTGGACATCGAGGTCGTGGAGTTCACCGACTACGTGCAGCCCAACGCGGCCCTGGACGCCGGTGACCTGGACGCCAACTACTTCCAGCACCAGCCCTACCTGGACGAGCAGAAGAAGGCCGCCGGGTACGACTTCGTGAGCCTGGGCGCGGTGCACCTGGAGCCGCTGGGCGTCTACTCCGAGACGGTGAAGGACCTCAAGGAGCTCTCCGGCGACAGCAAGGTGGCCATCCCCAACGACCCGTCCAACGCCGGTCGTGCGCTCAAGCTGCTCGCCGAGCACGGCGTGCTCGAGCTGGAGGACACCGGCGACATCGCGCCCACCGTGGCCGACGTCAAGGACGGCGGACCGGAGGTCGTGGAGCTCGAGGCCGCGCAGCTGCCCCGCTCGCTCGGTGACGTGGACGCCGCCGTCATCAACGGCAACTACGCCATCGAGGCCGACCTCTCCCCGGTGGACGACTCGCTGGCCCTGGAGAAGGCGGAGGGCAACCCCTACGCCAACCTGCTCGTGGTGCGCAGCGAGGACGCGGAGAACGAGCAGCTCACGAAGCTGGCCGAGCTGTTGCGCAGCGACGAGACCAAGAAGTTCATCAAGGACAAGTACGCCGGCACGGTCATCCCGGCCGAGTGAGCCCCGCGCGGGAGGCTCAGCCGTCGGCGGGGTCCTGCGCCCCGCCGGCGGCCTCCCGCAGTTCGGTCGCCACGTCCTCGATGAAGGTGGTCACTGCGACACCCCCGGCCACCGGGCCACCGGCCATCAGGCCGTCGGCACCCAGCAGCAACGCCGAGGGCGTGGCCTGCAGGGCGAACATGAGGCGCATCTGCTGGCCCTCGTCGTAGCCGACCGTCACACCCGACGGGCGCAGCGGGTCGTCCGGGGCGCTCGGCGTGGTGGTGACCACGAGCACCCCCACGTGCTCGAACTCCCGGGCGAACTCCTCGGCGCGAGCCAGAGCCTCCATGCAGCTGCCGCACCCCAGGCTCACCCAGAGCACGAGCCAGGCCTTCCTCTGGGAGATCTCGCGCAGCCGCAGCGGGCCGTCGTCGCCCGTCACCTGGACGAAGGGGATGGGGGTGCGCACGTAGTCGAGCTCCTCGACCTCGTCCGTGGTGACCACGGCGCCGGCATCGTGGGGGGCGCCCGCCGCTGCCGGGCGGGTCTCGGCAGTGGCGGTGCCCTCGGCACCCCCGCCGATGAGCCAGGTGAGGGCCACGCCGGCGGCCAGCACCGGGATCCACCACCACAGCGACGGCCCGTCCAGCAGGCGGCCGACGATGCTGCCGCCCCGGAACGCGTCCACCACGGTCACCAGCCCCAGGGCCACGAGCACGAGGTTGCGCACCACCGTGGCCCGCGTGATGGTGCCCTGGCCGAGCTTGCCGAAGCACCCGCACGTGACGGGGACGTCGAAGCCCAGGGCCCGCACCACGAGCACCGTGTAGAGCAGCCCCAGCAGCAGCGTGGCCACGGCGGCCACCCCGTACCAGGGGGAGGGGAGGAGCAGCAGGGCCAGGGCCAGGACGACCTCCCCCGGCCCGAGCAGGCGGGGGCCTTGCATCCGCACCATCCAGTGCGGCAGGCGCAGCTGGTGGAAGGCGCTCTCGGTGCTCTGGACGTCGCGGAGCTTGGTCAGGCCGCTGGTGCCGTAGACGGCGGCGAGCAGCAGGCCCGCCCCGGCGGCGGCATCGGGCAGGAGGGACGCGTCACTCATGGTGAAAGTATCCCCCGACCGGCTAAGGTTTCGGGACCGTGGCCCGCGAGGGGCGGGCCCCCGGGTGGGGAGGATCCCGCCATGACCCTGATGCGTCCGGCCACCGAGCGCCCGGGCACCGTCACCGCCTCCGTGCTCCTCATGGTCATGGGCCTGCTCTCCGCCGCCGTCTGGGGCCTCGGCGCCACCCAGGGGTGGTGGGTGTCCGATGCCGGGCTGGCGCAGGCCGCCGACCTCGAGGGCGACTTCGGGCGTGCCCTCGAGGCGTCCCGCGTGGACATGGACCGAGGCAGCATCGAGGACGCGCGGCGCGTGCTCAACGGCACCACGGTGATCCTGGCCCTCGGCGCCGCCACGCTCTGGGCGGGGACCGCGGCGATGGTGTGGCGCGGCATCGGGCCGGCCCGCGACGTGGCCACCACCTCCTGCCTGGTGGGCGTGCTGTGCCTGCTCGGCTGGGCCATGGGTTCGGGCGTGGCCAACACCCTCGCCCTGCAGGTCCAGGCGGGGGTGATGCTGCTGCTCGGGCTGGCCGCGACCGCGCTGCTGTACGTGCCGGCGTCGAGCCGCTGGTTCGACTCGGCCAGCACCTACCGCTGGAGTTGAACCGCCGGGTCCGTCCTGCGGTGGACCGCACGCGTCGTCCCGACGGGGGACACTGCCGGGGTACAGAACGCACACGACCCCCACGCGACCCGCACCCGGAGGTGCCCGTGACCTACACCCAGCCCGGACCGAACCAGCCGGGCGGCTTCCAGGCCGCCCCCAGCCTGGACGACCACCGCGACCTGCGCCCCGTGGCCCGGCCGGCCGCCGTCGACAAGGCCGTGAAGCTCATGTACGCCGGGGCTGGCCTCTCCCTGCTGAGCCTGCTGGTGGGCCTGCTCATGCGGCCCAGCGTGGCGGAGATGAAGGACGCCATGGAGCAGGCGGGCCTCTCCCTCTCCGACGCCCAGATCGAGCAGAGCCTCCAGCAGAGCTTCCTCACCGGCATCATCGGTGGCCTCATCGGTGTGGGCCTGTGGCTCCTGCACGCCTGGGCCGTGGGCAAGGGCCACAACTGGGCCCGCATCACCGGCACCGTCCTGGGTGCGCTGAACATCCTGGGCCTGCTGTTCGGCCTCCTCGGCCTGGCCGTCACCCTGGCCACCACCAGCGGCATCATCGGCTTCGTGCTGCAGGTGGTCTCCGCCGCCCTGGCCGCGGCCATCATCTACTTCATGTGGCGCCCGGAGAACAAGCCCTTCTTCGGCCAGCACTGAGGCACGGCGCCTCGAGCGTGCGGCCCCACCCCGGTCCCTCGGGGTGGGGCCGCGTCGCGTTCTCCACCCGACGGGGGACGGTGTGCCGGGGCGCCGGCGGCACAGCATCGGGGTGAGAACTCGAGGAGGAGACCATGACCCAGCCGCACGACCCCTACGCCCCGCAGGGCCAGCCGTCCCCGGGCCCGCCGCACCAGGGCTGGTCCACGCACCCGTACGGGACGCCGCCGCACCCGTACGCGCAGCCCTCCTTCGGGCACCCTGGCGATGCCCCGCCCGGGTACGGGCACCCGCCCACCGGCCCGGCGCCGCGGCCGCGAGCGGTCGACCTCGCCGTGAAGCTCATGGGGGTCGCCGCTGGTCTGGCGCTCCTCTCGATCCCCCTCGCCTTCCTGCAGCGCGGGGCCATGACCGAGGAGTACCTCGAGCAGATGGAGGCCGCAGGGCAGCCGGGGTCCGCGGGCATGGCGCAGGCGATGATCGACATCGCGCTGGCCGTCACCGTGGTGGTCGCGCTCCTCTCGGCCGGTCTGTGGTTCCTGCATGCGCGGGCCACGGGGCGAGGGAGGAACTGGGCGCGCATCAGCGGGAGCGTCCTGGGCGGTCTCACCCTGCTCACCGCGCCCATCGCCTTCGTCTACGGCGTGGCGGCCGGCACCTCGGTGCCGTGGTACAGCCACCTGCTGAACGCCCTCAACCTCCTGCTCGTGGTGGCCGTCCTCGTGCTCATCTGGCAGCCCCGCAACCAGGCCTTCTTCGCCCAGCGCTGACCGGTCCACCCACCAAAGGTCCGCCTGTGGTCCAGAGGTACGTGCCGGGACGCGTACCTCTGGACCACAGGCGGACTTCTGCGATGGGGGCGCGCTCACGGTCGTGGGGCAGCGGCGCCAACTCGGGCGCACAGGCGCAGGGGCGCGTCCGGGCCGTGCAGGTCCGGCCAGGTCACCCGCACGATGCCCAGACCCATCTCCCGCAGGGCGTCCTCGCGGACCTTCTCCGCCACCAGCGCCTGGCGTCCTGAGGCGCCGTCGTACTTCACGGCCCCGTCGAACTCGAGCGCCACCCGCAGCTCCTCCACCAGCAGGTCGAGGCGGTACCGGCCGCGTGGGGTCTGCACCGTGACCTGGGACCGAGGCGTGAGGCCGCCCTGGACGAGGGCGAGGCGGGTCCGGGTCTCACCGGGCGACTCGCAGAGGGGGTCGGCCAGCTCCAGGGCACGACGCAGCACGGCCACGTTCCGCAGGCCGGGCCGGGCGACCGCCGCCACCTCCTCGAGGGTGGTGAGCCCCGCGTGGAGGGCTGCGTCCATGGGGACCAGGGCCCGCTCCACGCCCGTGCCCGGGTGCATCGCGTACTCAGCCAGTGCGCGGGCCAGGGGACTCACCGGCCACTCGTGGGTGCACCCGGGAGGGACCACGAGGACGGGCGCCGTGGGGTGGGGGTGCAGCTCGAGGCCACGGCGAGGGCGGAGCCGTCCGATGGCGCGCGGAGCCGAGCTGGACCGTCCTCGACCGGCCCAGCAGCGGGAGGCCGAGGAGCTCCAGGGTCGAGGCCCTCGTCGCGCAGTGATCGGGGCGGGTGACGAGCTGGCCGAGGACGCGGAGGCGTGACTCGACGCGGTGGTCCTCGGGCGGGGCGCCCACGGCCAGGGCACCCGGCGCCGGTCGCCAGGCCGACCCCTCGGCGACCGCCCTGTGCACCGTGGCCGAGGACACGCCCGCGCGCCGCAGGAGCGCGAGACTCACCACGCCATCGCGGCAGGGGACGGCGGCCAGGGCGCCGGGGACGGGTGGTGGCTGGGGAGGTGGTCCGGTCAGGTGCATGTCCCGAGGGTCGCCCGAGGCAGGGGCACGCCGCTGGAGGTACCGCCAGCCCCGGGGGACCAGCCCTCACCGCGGTGGGCGCAGGACTCCCCGCTGTGGACAGGGCGTCGGGTCGCGCGATGCAGACGCCGCTGTGCAGAAGCCCGCCTCCGGTCCAGAGGTACGCCCCGTGGGGCGGATTTCCGGACCACAGGC